>CAYWEK010000014.1:0-15367 GCA_964457475.1 Candidatus Woesearchaeota archaeon | reverse complement strand
TTTTTGACTGTATGAAGAAAGACTTCATTTTTGTGCCTGGGCCTGGCTTAAAATTCTGTGGATTATTGTTTTGCTGCGGTTGTTGGTTTGGTTGATTATCCATATATCGGAAAGAAAAAAAGAGTTTTTAAAAGTTGTTAATTCTCTAAGAAGTCAATTCCAAGCTCTTCCTGAAGATCTGACTTCTGCTTGTTTGTCAATTCTTCACTTGCCCCGAGAATTTGTGAACTTTTAACTCCAGTTACAATTAGAAGGACTTTTATTGTTTTTTCCATATCTGGCGAGATTTGCGCTCCTGAAATGACTTTTGCTTCCTGAGATACTTTTGTAGTTACTATTTCCATTATTTTTCTATATTCATCAAGAGACATATCATTGCCTCCAACAATATTGACAAGGGCTCCGGTTGCATTTGTTATGTCAACGTCAAGAAGAGGATTACTAATGGCTCTTTCAACTGCTTCTCTTGCTCTGTCTTTTGAATCTGATTCGCCAATTCCTATTAATGAGACTCCGCCGTTTGACATTACTGCTTTTACATCCGCAAAATCAAGATTGACAAGACCTGTTTTTGTTATTAATTCTGTTATACCTTTTACTGAATTTGTTAAAATTTCATCAGCCACTTTGAAAGCAGTATGCATAGGAAGTTCTGGCGCAATTTCAAGAAGCTTATCGTTTGGTATTACTATAAGCGTGTCTGTAACGCTGATTAATTTGTCTAAACCGTATTGTGCATTCTCAATTCTTTTTTGACCTTCAACTGTGAAGGGAAGAGTCACAACTCCTATTGTCAAAGCGCCTGATTTCTTTGCAATTTCAGCTACTACGGGTGCTGCTCCAGTTCCAGTTCCGCCACCTAGACCGCAAGTGATGAAAACCATATCTGATTCGCCGATTTTTTTCTTGATTTCCTGTTCGGATTCGCGAGCTGCTTGTTCTCCAATTTTTGGATTACTTCCAGCTCCCAGACCATGAGTCAATTCTCTGCCAATCAATATCTTATGATCTGCATTACTGTAAAGTAAATCTTGGGCGTCAGTGTTGACAGTTACTATTTCACATCCTTTAATCCCTATCTCCTTCATTCTTGAGACAGAATTTCCTCCTCCGCCACCGCATCCCACAACTTTTATACGAGAGCCTTGCTTCTTAAGAATCTCTTCAAGCTCACGGTCAATATCATTGTCATGCCCCACATCTTTTTCAATTAACAAGCTCATAAATTCTCTAGGCTCGGGGGATTTATAAGTATTGTTGTTGTATTTTATTAATATCGAGAAAATTATTTCTTTATTCTATTTATTACATCAATCATTGAGCTTACCTTTCCAGCCTCAGCTTCTTTTCCTAGTATGTATCTCGCTGCATTGAATGTTCCATCAAGATAAATGTTTGCTCCATTTACGTTATGCGTGAATGTCATTCTACCTTTTTTATCGTAGAAGAGACTGAATACTACCTTGTTATCTGGAGATATTCTTTCTATTAGAGTGTCAGAGGATCTAAGTATTAACCTATAATCTTCAAAAACAGGAGATTCTTCAACAAACTTTTGCAATTTCTGAGTAAGTGGAGTTATTAAATCTGGAGATGTTCCTTCGTCAGGGAAGAATTCATATGTGTGCCATCCATGTCTCTTAAGGTGTTCTTCTGGCACCCCTATTTTCTTTTGCAATTGAGGATTTCTAATCATTGCAATTTTCTTTTGTGTTGTTATGGATGTAATATCATCCATCGATCTTACTTCCATACCTTCTTTTAAGTACGGAATTCCTAATGCATTGAGATAATCAACCATATCTTTTGCAGTACCGCTAGTATCAATTTTACCTAGTTGATGGCTTTCAATAATAGCTACCAGATAGCCCATGAGTGAATTAGGGTTTGCATCTACAAATTCTTTGAATTCTCTCTGAAACGCTACTATTTGTTCACCCATATTTTTATGGACCACAGATCTTATTCCTGTTTCTTTGACCATCTTTTCCAATGAGATTGCATCTATTCCAGTTGTTCCCATTACAAATGGCCATCTTTGTGCGCAATAAAGTTGCGCGTTTACCATTGCAGCTTTAGGAAGAGTGTAATCAACAACTAAATCTGGTTCTCCAATCATCTGGACTTCTTCTAATAAAAAGCGTCTTTCTTCTGGGGTATATAACATGATTTGTTGACCATTAATGATTAAACAATCTTCTTTTTTATTTTCTCCAATAAATGCCAAAGGGTAAAGTCTAAATTCATCTGATTTTGCTATTGCCCTCGCTATTTCAGAACCCATCTTTCCTAATGGGCTATTGATCATAATACGAGGTTTTATCCGTTCGGTTGGTCCTGATGAAGTTGGTCTGCCCATATCTATCCTAGAAAATTTCTATTTTTAAAATAGATGGCAATTTTTAACTTATAATAGTAGTGAAATTATTCGATTTTTGCATCATAATAATCTATTTAAAACGTTCTTCAATGCAAAATATATGGCTCTTGAAGGTACTATTATTGATTACGATAGAAATGGGAATGCCATAGCTTTATCATCTAATAATGGGCGTCGCACGGTGTTAAGAGGGACTTTCGGAAACTCTGAGTATTGCAATGGAGCTAAAGTCAAGTTCGAAATTACAGGTATTGGAAGTATGGTAGACTTTTCTACTAATCACACTCTATCCAATGGTGCTGGTGACAAAAAAGTTTTTCTTAGTAGCATACCAGTTGTGACAAGAGAAGAAATAAGAAAAGTATTGTGGCAACAGAAGGTCAAAGATATAACTTCTCTTGTCATATATGATCCTGATGAAAGAATTTTACAACAATTTCCAGCAGTTGTTGTGGGAAAAAATGAAAATGCTATGAATGCTGCCGTAAGAGAGATTGTATCTTTGACAGAAAATGGCCTTTTTGCGAGTGGTAAGTTATATTGTGGCTCAAATAGTTTATACGGTCGTCTAATATATAACACTGAAAAGAATATTGGGGGATGTACTGATAAATATTCTAGAAGGAATGGAGTTCTATTCGTTCCGATTGAAAGAATCGCAAGTGGACTTCTATGGAATAAGGTAGAAATTTCGCATTCTAAGATTGCAGATTGCGTGGAATGTGCAAATTTTAATTAATTAGTTTTCTTCTCTTCAATTTTAACTTCTTTCTTATCCTTTACTTCCTCAAACTTCGCTTCCTTTCCTAGAACTTCTTTTATCTTTTCTTTGAAGACGTTTACAAAGACTTCAAGTGTTTTTGCTCCTTTTATTACTAATTCTTTTTCTTTCAGTTCGAAATCAGGAGTGAATCTGAATAGGCTTTCCAATAGGTTAGAAGTTTTTTCCTTTTCATCAGTTATTATTCTTACAATCTTGTATTTGTAAGTCAGTTCTTTTCCTGCAAGAGGATTATTGAAATCAGTTATTACTCTTGCGCCTGAAATAGTAACGATTTTTGCCAGCATATCATCAAGTGCGAGAACCATTCCTGGCTTTGGATCAATATTTTTTTCAGTAAATGCCTTTAACGGTATTGTTTTCAATAGATTTCTGTTTCTTTCCCCAAAACCTTCTTTTGGGCTTAATTTTATTTCATATTCTTTGCCTATCTCTTTGTTTTCAAGGGCTTTATCAAGTCCGGGAACAACCATTGCTTCTCCTATTATCACTATTGTTTTCTTTGGCTGTGCTTTTGGATCTATTTTTTTCAAGTCCTCGGGGATGTTTGAATCAAAGACATTTCCATTTGAATATCCAGTATATAGGAGTTCGATAAAATCCTTTTTCTTTGCTGTTTCCATGACTTTTCTTGCGCAGGGGGTTTTATAAACTTTTGTCAAGATTAAAATACATAATTTAGGGCAAAGAGTGCTTTTTCTTCAAAATTTGTTGATTGAGCGTTTGATATTATTGTTTTCCCATACCCTGCGGTTCCATCGATGGAAATGTTAAGATGGTCATTTATTTTTAGTCCCAAGGATAACCCTGCTTGAAAGTATTTGAATTGATCATATCTCAGTGCTGCAACAGTAGTTATCCTATCTCCTCCACCATATACGCCGATAGGATTGTTAAATACTAGAGAAACGCCTGATGGATTAATGCTGGCTTCAAGATTTCTCTTGTAGGTCATGAATAATTCTGGCTTTTCAGGGTTGTTTATTCTTATTCCTCCATTTATACCTTTGCCTGTTCTATGTGCTTCTCCAGGTTCTCCCTCTGTTTCTGAAGAAAATGGAGAAATTATTCTTCCATCTTCATATCCTATTATTCCTTCTCCGAAAAATTTTATGATTCTCCCAGGATAGCTATCTCTGAAGCCGGCAAGTTCTTCGCTTTCTTGGTAATATTCGAGAGCTGTTTTTCCCGCAATTTTCTTTGTTAGTGATAAACCTCTGTTTGCATAAAAGTCATTAGGATTCTGCAAAAGAGATGTTTGTTTATTAAAGTATAAAAAAGAATCATTAATCATTACTCTTTCCGAGTCAAAATAGTCTCTAGCCGAATCATAGGATTCTTTTTCTAGGATATATCTTATTTGCGTTTTATCTATTGGAGCCTCAAGACCTTTGTTATCGAATAATTTTTCGCTTTGCTTTTCTGGTAAGATAATGATATTGTGATTTACAGGAATAGGATTTGTTTTATTTATTTCAGAATGTAGATGAGATGTTCCGATAAAGAAAGCTGTAAGAGCTGAAATTCCGATTTTTGCGAGCCTTTTAGAAACCATTTTATATTTGATTAGAAGAATCTTTTTTCCTTGTAGTCCGAGTCATAAATTTTTTCTACTTCTTTTGCTGACAATTTTATTCTTGCTTTTTCAGGTTTTGTTATAAGAGAATCTGCGATTAGCATTAGACCACAAATAGCCGCTGTGAGACAAAGAACAAGCGAAAACGAGAAAAATAATGTGTCATTATGGAGCGCACTATAATAAACCCAATCCTTCAGGGAGAGACTAGCAATGACGAGCAAGCCGCCGAGCACAAACTTAATTACGCTCATTGTCAAAAGAGTTTAGGTCGATATATAAGTCTTTTGCATTTGGAAGAATGATAACTTGAATTTCCGGGAAAAAAGGTTTATAAGGTATTTATTCCTGTATTTATATATCAAAAAGAGATGAGCGACAATAAAAAAGTAGCTGGAAGTGTAGGTAAAAAGTTTCCTATATCAATGATTGTCTTATTGACTTTTATTCTGTTAATAGCTTTGCATTTTGCTTTTGCAGCCACTAATTTTTATGTTCCAATAACTCTGACTAATTCTCAGGGAACTTCAACCGGATCTAATTTTACTCAGATGATTCAATTCAATGCATCAAGTTATTCTGCAAATGAAAATGCAAATTTAAGTAATATAAGATTTTATCAAGGTTCAACAGAATTATATTCATGGTGCGAATCAAACTGTAGCTCTTCTGGACCAGGAAATACCACTTTTTGGGTTAATTTGCAAAATGGTATCTCTGCAAATTCAGCCATAACAATAGAAATGGAATTTCTCCCAACTTCAACAAATTACGATGGAATATATGCGGGCCAATCAGCACAGATTTCAAGCACTTATGCGCAATATGATAATGGAAAAAATGTATTCGGATTTTATGATAATTTTAATGGAACAACTTTAGACCCATCATGGAATGCTTGGGGAGCTCAAGGTACTAATACGGTGGCAAACGGATTAAACTTATCTGTAGCAGCAAACTGGCACGGATATTCAAATAATAAACTTGGCGGTTACAGTGGAACTACTGCAATCTTAGAAGCTTTAATGAGTTACAATGCGACAAGCGGAGGACTTGCTATTGGAATGTTTAATGGAGTAATGGCAACAGGAGGAGTTGGAATTGCAATACCGGGAGGTTCTCTTTATGCTGAATCGTCAGGCAGTCCAGGAGCAAGTTTAGGACTAATCCCAAATGGTTTTCCAATAAGTACATTAAATTTAATAAGTATGTTAAATAACGGTTCATCCCAATTATATCAGAAGAATTATAAGAACTTATTAACAGGGAGTGGAAATTCATTGACAACAAACTCAAACATTAGTTTATCTGTTTTTGACTTCGCAGGAAGCACAGCTAATTACCAATATGTTAGAGCAAGAAGTTATCCTCCAAACGCAGTAATGCCATCTGTTAGTTTTGGAACTCTGACTGGAAGTCCGACAATAAGTCTTGTTTCTCCAACATTGAACTCGGGTAGCTTTACAAACAATAATAGTCTGACAATTAATGCAACATCTTCAAGTTCTATTTTGTCAAATATTACGACCTTTCTTTATAATTCGACCCAGCTTATAAATCAGTCAAACTCAACACTATCTTCTTTTAGTTCAACTTTTTACAGCCTTCCGGATGGGATATATTTCTTTAATTCTACAGCCACGGATTACTTTCTAAACACCAATTCAACCTCAACCTATAATATAACGGTTGATACTGTACAGCCAACAATACAATTTGTTTCTCCTACGGATACAAATAATTCTTTTCTAAGTAGAAGCAATATAATCGCAAATGTTACTGCAGCAGACAATAACGCTTTGGCAAATATAACTCTTAACCTATACAATTCAACCAACCTTGTTAATTCAACGACATCAGCAACATCTCCATACTATCTAAATATTACTGGCTTGTCCGATGGAATATATTATTTGAACGCAACAGCAACTGACTCTGCGCTTAATCAGAACTCAACGGGAACAAGAAAAATAGTTCTTGATACAACAAAGCCAGTAATAACTTATGGAGCAGCGAGCGAGTTAAATAATACCTATGTAAATAGAAGTTGGATATTTGCAAATGTATCAGTAACAGAGATAAATGAGGCAAACATAACTTTTAACCTATACAACTCAACCAACCTTGTTAATTCAAGCTTCTTTACAAATGCACAAAGATCAATAAACTGGACAGTACCAAGAGATGGAATATATTATTTCAATGTAACTGACATAGATAATGCATCAAATGTTGGCAATTCGGCAACATCGATGGTAACCATTGACACAATAAGTCCAAATATTTCACTTATTGGAGCAACTCCAAGTAATAATACTTATTACAATATTTCAAGTGTTGTTGTTAATGTGAGCAGTTCTGATAATAATGGAAATCATTATTCATTCGTTGACTTTGATCGTTCTTTAGCTGGTTGGTGGAGACTTCAGCAGGGAAATGGAACAACTTTTGTTGATTCATCATCATACGGCAATAGTGCAACTTGCTCTGGAGCAACTTGTCCAACCTATAATACTTCAGGCGCTTTTGGAGGTGATTATAATTTTAATGGAGCAAATTATATTTCTTCAGGTAATGTTCTTAAATTTGAAAGAACAAACCCATTCAGTGTCTGTTTATGGATGTATCCTACTCAAACATCTGTTGGAGATACACTGATGGGGAACTTAGGGGGAACAACTACTGGTTGGGAATTAGCACAACAAAGCCTGACGGGCGCAGCAGGCTCTGGAATTAATTTATTCTTAATAAATACTTGGCCGAGCAATGCAATACAATTATCCGCAAATGGAGTTATACCTGTGGCTAATCAATGGTATCATGTATGTGTCACGTATAATGGGAATAGTGCTGCATCCGGAATCAATGTATATATAAATGGAACATCAGTAAATAACACTTTCCAAACAGCGTTTAATAGTCTAGGTGGTTCTATAGTAAACGGTAATAATGTCAACATTGGAGCTCGAAGTAATAATCTCTATTACCAAGGACAAATGGACGATATTCTTGTCTTCAATCGCAGTCTTTCAACAAGCGAGATACTATCTATTTACAATGCAACGGCAAATCAGTACTATAATAACTTTACAAATTTAAGCCAAGGTAGCCACACTTTCACAGCATACTCGGTGGATCGAGCTGGAAATTTGAATAGTACGGTTCAAAGAACAATAACGGTTGATGTTACAAATCCAAATGTGACATTAAACACTCCCGCTAATGATACCTATCAAAATACTGCAGGCAATGTTAATTTGACAGCTAATATTACTGATAATATAGGATTATCAAATGCAACTTTATATGTCTACAATTCAACGGGCTTATATAATTCAACTTTCATAAATATTATCGGTGCTCCTATAACCTTCGCTGCTGGAGTTGTTGTTAATCTTGTTCAGGGAATATATAATTGGTTCTACAAGGTATTTGATTTAGCTGGAAATTCTTTCACAACACAAAATGGGACAATCACCGTCGACACGACAAATCCAGGCATAACTCTTATTTCTCCCAGCAATGGGATTTATTCTAATATTTCAATGCAGAATTATACTACTAACCTGAGCGATAACATAGGTCTGAAGAATGCTACACTTTCTATTTATAATTCTTCAGGTCTTGTCAGTTCAACAAATGTCAGTTTCCCTGAAGGAACGACTTCTGTTAACGAGGGAATAAATATTTCCTTGAGTGATGGAATATACAATTGGTCCTACAACACTTATGATTATGCAGGAAACAGTAATTCAACGAGCAATTATACCATAACCATTGACACTCATGCGCCATTAATATTAAATGTAAGTTATACGCCAAATAGTGCTTATTATCTTAAGCCGAATACACGTTTGGCATTTACCGCAAATATAAGTGATGCCTTAACAGGAATCAATTCAACATTTCTAGTTTACAATAATGGAACATTCGTGAATAGCACTCCAATGTATCTAATCTCTGGAAATACTGCAAATGGACTTTTCGGGGCAAATGTGACACTTTCTCCATTGCAGGAGAATTATACCTTCTATGTCTGGACAAATGACAGTACGGGGAATGTAAATATGACAAGCAACTCAACCATTGTTTCTGCGTGGGAATGTTCCTGGACCATAACACCTACTAATCTAGGCGTAACGGGTGGATTTTCAGAGGAAAAAGTTATGGGTAATGTAACAATATCGAACACGGGAGACAAAAATTATAGCATCAATGGATGTAACGTAACCTTCGCAAGAACAGCATCTGGAAGTGCATGGCAGCAGTTTGCGAACTTCAGTGCAGATTACCTCTTTTCAGACTTCTCTGGAACAAATGGATACCAGGGATTGAGATATTATGATTATACAGACAATATTATAAATGGAAGTATAACTGTCCATCCGGGAGAAAACAAGACTCTGATAGTAAATGCAACATTCCCAAGCAACTCGAGCGTGTTGACTGAATATCCTTATTTCCCAATCTTTGCGAATATAAATGATAGCATTCAAAATCTGAGTAATGTACTAATAGCGGGGACGATGGTAATAACTTCTGGAGCATATTTATATGATCAGATTGACGCTCCAAGCACTAATCAGATAATTTATCTGACGCCCAAGAATATAAGCTTGAGTGCTTATGTAAGAAATCTTGTTGATGGAACATCAAATCCTAACAACACAGCATATAATGTTGGGTTCAATTGGAGCATTCCAAACAGTGTATTAACTAGATTGCTTGACTCAAGTAACTTATCAGTCAATTACTCAATTTTGAACAATACGGCTAAGCAGTATTTGCCTTTGGGCAATCTCACTCTTCAATTAAATCCAACAAATCTTGGAACTTTTTTAGCGTCCGATATAGGAAATTTTACTATTTCAGTGACTGCCTCTGGATACCGAAATTCAACTGGAAATCTTACACCGATACTTGAATCTGGCAATAATACGGTCGTGACTAATTCGATAAACTTAATCTTCCAGTGCTATCAGCCAAAGGATAATGTGACTGTTTCAGCATGCGGAAGTCTTGACGGAGATTATGTTGCTCCAAGTTCTGGAGGATCAACGGCAACGGGTGGAGGCGGTGGGAGTTCTGGAGGACAAGGAAGCATAGTCAGCAAGGCAGATTACACCATAGTGAGGGGAATTCAAAATGAGTTGACAGTTCCATTCACAAATAAAGACCAGAATGTTTCATTGAAAAATTTGAAGTTTGAAGTTTCAGGAAACATAGCGAAATATATCGCAATAATACCTGAAAATTTATCGGAATTATCTCCGGGACAAACGGTAAATATAAAATTACAGATAACATCTCCAGGCTATTTGCCTTTAGGTTTGCAGCAAATAACTTTGAGAATCAGTGGAAAGATTGGAGCAAGCGATTATAATGAAAACAGACAGATAAATATACAAATAAACTCGATGTCAACTGCTGATGCCAAGTCATTACTAGATGAGATGCAGTCTTTGCTTGCGCAGATGCAAAAGATAAATTTAACAACTATCAATTTGGACCCATTATTGAATGAATCTTATGTATATTTCAATAATTTCCAGTATGACAACTTATCAGCAGATCACGATTCATTGAAAGCGCAGGCGACAGCAGGAATTAATGCATTCAATACAATAAATCAATTACAAACTCTAATAAGCGATGCGCAAGTAAAAGGTATTGATGTAAGCGATGCGGCAAGATTATTGCAATTGGCACAATTATCTCTTGAAAGAGGAGATTATACAGAAGCACAGGCAAGATCGGTGGATGCAAGAAACGCATATGCCTTGGAAACAGCAGGAAAGTTTGAAAGCATAGGTTACTTTTTGAATGCAAATAAAGGAACCATAGGACTATCCGCTTTCGTTTTAGCAATAATAACATTTACTTCATATAAATTGGCAAGGCTTGCTTCTTTGAAGAATAAATTGAGAAAACTAAAGGAAGAAGAACTAATTTTAACACAATTGATAAAGTTAGCGCAGGTACAGACATTCAAAGAAAAAAGAATGGAAATGGAAGAATACAGAGAATCAATGTTACAATATGAAAACAAAATGGCTCAGGTCATAGAAGATATAATTGACACAGAAACAGAAATTGTGCACGTACTTAAGTTTACGATCCTGGAGAATAAGTTGAAGTCTGAGAAGGTAAGAATAATTGATCTTATCAAGCAATTGCAGACTGATTATTTGAAGAAGGGAATCATTGAAGCCAAGGCCTATGAATTGAAACTTGAAAGCTATAACAAGAGACTTGGAGAAATAGAAGAGAAATTAGCTGAGATTGAAGCCAAACAAGCTTTGAAACAAGCTAGAAAAGAGATTGCTTTGGCAAAATAGTAAAGCAAAAGTTTATATTTTATGTTATAAATAATTATGTATGGATTATATATATGACATAAAGGCATCAGTTTTTACTGGGTGGTTTAAAAGAAGGAAATTAGGAGATATCTCTCTTTCTGGAGTACATTTTCATAATCCTGTAAGTAAGGGAGAATGGGTAAATATCATTTTTCCTCAATATTCTTATGGTGACGGAAATATTATCAAGGAAAGTAGTGCATATGTCGGTAGAGTATCTAACGTAGTACACTTGGGAAGATCTGGAGAGAGTAATGGATCAATTTCGACAGTTTATGCTGAGTATAGAGTTAGATCAGAGTTTAGTGCCGAGCTTCATCTAAAAAAATTAGCTACACTAGTAGGAATAATAAGTGAAGAGGCAAAGCATTTAGGAATGGCGACTGCAACTTCTGCGTGATTTAAAATCCCTTGCGCAAAGATTTATAAATAAACTTTTTTACTTCTAGATATGTTAAGATTAATTAATGCTACCGAAGCTAAGTCTGGAACTACAATAATGGTTGAGGGACAAGCATGTACTGTTAAAAGCAATGATATAAGCAAGACGGGAAAACACGGAGCAAGCAAATGCAGAATGGAATGCGTTGAAATTTTTTCTGGAAAAAAGAGAATAGTTGCTGTTCCAGGACATGAAAGATTTGAGGTTCCTATGGTTGAAAAAAGAAAGGCGCAGGTATTAAGTGTTTCAGATACTTCTGTTTCTGTAATGGATCTCGAGAGCTATGAGACAATTGATATGCCTTTCATGGAAGAAGTCAAGGCAGATCTTGCTGCTGAGAAACAAGTTGAATATTGGGATATTGAAGGAAAGAAAGCTGTAATGAGGGTTTCATCCTAATGGCAACAAAATTACCAATAGCCCAGACCAGAATGTTTCATAATGTGTTCGTTTGCAGAGACTGCAACAGAAAGATAAGAACCCAGGCAACCAGAGTGATTGCTAAAAAAGTAAGCTGCCCGGGATGTGGTGGACATACTTTTAGACCCGTAAGGAAGAAATAATGCTAAATAAAACTGAAAAGGTGGTAAAATGAGTTTTGTTGTATATGATTTGATATTGTTTGCTTTATTTACTTTGGGAGTTGTCATATTTCTTTACACAAGAAAACATAATCTTAAGAGAGAAGGAATTATTTATCTTTACAGGACAAAAATAGGTCTTAAATTGATTGATTGGTTTGGCGAGAAACATAAAAATTGGCTTAAACCATTGCAGTATGTTGTGCTAGCATGCGGATATTCATTAATGGTTGGGATGGTTTATTTGCTTGCAAAGATTTCTTATATTTATATCAGTTCCCCGTATATTGCGAAGGCTTTGAAAGTGCCTGTGATTTTTCCATTAATTCCATATTTACCACAAATATTCAACATTAGTTTTCTTCCTCCATTTTATTTCACCTATTGGATAATAATAATCGCATTGATTGCAATTCCACATGAATTTGCTCATGGAATTTTTGCAAAACTAAACAAAATAAGAATAAAGTCAACTGGTTTTGGATTTTTAGGACCATTTTTGGCCGCCTTTGTAGAGCAGGATGAGAAGCAGATGCAGAAGGCATCTAAGTTTGCGCAGCTTTCAATCCTTGCAGCCGGAACATTTGCTAATATATTAGTTATGATTCTTTTCGGACTGCTTTTCTGGGCATTTTTTGTCGGAACATTTACGCCTGCGGGAGTAATTTTCAGCGGATATGCGGCATCGGTTGTGAATATCACTAATATTTCAACAATCAATGGTGTTCCGTTGGAAAATTTCAATCTTGATTCTCTTCCTAATGTAACTTATGTCAATTTTACTTCGGAAAATATGACTTATTATACGACTCCAGATGCTCTGCGGCAGACCTATTCCAATAATATTTCGCTTCTTGTAGGATATGATGATTCTCCGGCATTTAATGCACAAATACAAGGGCCAATTTCAAGTATTGGCGGGCAGCCGACTCTTTCATATGAAGAACTTAAGAGTGCAATCGTAGCACACAAACCCGGAGATGAAGTCAGTGTAACGACCATCGGAATTAATGGAACAAATCAGTATGAAGTTAAACTTGGCAATCTCAGCGGTCAGGCATTTCTTGGAGTTGGGGTAACGCCCGTACAAGGTTCGGGAGCTTTCGGTTGGATTTACAATATTCTTGCATACATAAAGAATCCTTATGTTTACTATACTTCACTATGGGGAGATTTTGGAATTTTCATTTACAATCTTTTGTGGTGGATAGTGATTATCAGCTTGAGCGTTGCTTTGACAAATATGTTGCCTATGGGAATATTTGACGGCGGAAGGTTTTTCATGCTGACTGTCTGGGGAATAACTGGAAGCAAGAAAGTTGGAGAAGTGGCATTCAAATGGGCAACTTGGATAATTCTTGCATTGCTTGCGGTGTTGATGATTAAATGGGCATTTACTCTTTTTTAGTTTAATAGGAATATCTTTGAACTGTATTGTACCACAAGGAAATTATGGTGTGATTATCGGATTTGATTGAAAAAGGATTATACAAGTTGATAGGCTTCTAGATCGTCATAGTATTGTCTTTGAATCTAGTGCACTGGAGAGTCAAATTGTTATTCTTCACAATCATGTTTTTTGCCGTAATAATTTGAATCTGTTGAGTGGACACAATACTAAATAGGGTTGTCTGATAGAGTTTTTTTGTTTGTTGATTATATGAGTCAATGTGTTAAATTAGATTCTTTTAGAAAATTTTTAGAAAGCTGAGACAGAAAGAACACGGAATTTAGGAAAGTCTTGCAATTATTTGTTTTTCAGTCAAGAGTTCTTCCTTTCCTGAGATCATATTTTTTAATTTGAATTTATCTTTTGCAGATTCTTCATCACCGATGAAAATGACATAGGGTATTGAATAAGCATTTGCATATTCGAGAGACTTACCAATTCTTTCTGAGGACATTATACATGAAATTCCTTCTTTCCTGAGCTTTTTTGTTAGTTTTAATGATTTTGAATCCTGATCTATTGAAATTATGAGAATTTTTGGAGTTGGCTGAGCATTTATTTTAGCAAGAGCAGAAATTCTTTCAAGACCGAATGATATTCCCACAGCAGGCACATCTCTATTTATGTATTTTCCGACTGACTTATCATATCGTCCGCCTGCGGCTATTGAACTCTTTCCAGGTTCTTTGACTTCGAAGATATTTCCAGTGTAGTATCCGAGACCACGCGCAAGATAAGGATTGAACTTTACCTTTAGGCCATATTTTGAACAGAGTGATTGTAATTCAACAAGTTCAGCTGTTCCATCAAAGGCATTCTTTTCGAAGAATTCGAGTGGTTTTTCCATCAATTTGAAAAGAGTTAGTATTTTATTTGAATCAGCAAATTTTCTAAGATTTGTTTTTACAGTATCTTCTCCGATTTTTTCCATTTTATCAAGTTCTTTCATCACTTCCTTTGGATTTGCAACTTCACAGCTTTCTATTATTGCATTCAGCAATTTACGGTTATTTATCTGGATTTCTGAGTCTATTTTAAGTTCTTTTAGAATATCATTAACCAAAGAGAGACATTCAACATCAGCAGTCATTGATGAGTCACCTATTATGTCTGCATCACATTGGATGAACTGTCGGTATCTATCGGCAGATATGGGCTCATCTCTGAAAACAGGACCTATCTGGTACCTTCGGAAAGGAAGTTTTATGTTGGGATTTTGCTTGAAAATGCGCGCAAGCTGGAATGTGAATTCATATCTTAGACCAAGATTTCTGCCTGCTCTATCCTTTAATCTAAAACGGTCTGAAACTGCCTCATCTTCCTCTTCATTTGGGAGAATTGAAGGCTTCATGATCTCATCAAATTCTATGACTGGAGTTTCGACTGGCGAAAAGCCATATATTTTGAAGTATTTCTCTATGGTTCTTACTATTTCTGCTCTTTTCAATGATTCAGGTGGCAGAAAATCTTTGAATCCCTTAACATTATCGATTTCTATTTGCATAGTATTTTATCTGCTTCTTTCCTTTTAATCTTTTCTTTTTCCATTCTCCGTAAATTGGCGGGGCTAGATTTATATATCCCTATTACCTATGAAAAAAGATAAAAGAGGATCAAATGCACAATAAGAAAGCGCAAAGTAATGTCGTTTCTACGGTTCCTATAATTCTATCGGTTGGCGGAATGAATAGTGGAAAATGCTCATATCATCCTCAGAATAATAACGGAACTAGGGAAAATTTGTTAACCTCTTAACAATGAAAATGACTAATTTCAAGTTGAAAAAAAGAAGGGAATT
>CAYWEK010000013.1:0-16432 GCA_964457475.1 Candidatus Woesearchaeota archaeon | reverse complement strand
CTCTTTTCACCATATCTATCTTGTCCAGTCGGTATTAGTATAAAGGATGTCAATCCGCTCTGACTCACTGTGACATATGCTGGAAGAACGATTTCTCCAGATATACTATTACAGACTTTGCTTTCAATGAAAGGAACTCCATCAGGTACAAAGAGATTTAAAAAATCTGCATTTGGTGCTCTTTCAGGCAATTTCCTTATTTGGACAAAATAAGGTTTTTCAGTTGGCTTTAAACAGAACTCAATTTGTACTAATCCTTCTAAACCCATGTGTTTTTTTACTTCAAGCGCACGCGCTGAGGCATTATGACTTTCGCCTTCTGAAATAAAATCGTGAGGTTCAAGATAAGGTCCCCATGGCTCATATTCTTTAAGGAAGCGATAATCTATCTTATGATGAAACGCTGTTCCTTCCATTATTCCCTCAAATTCGTCAAGTTGAATTACTCCCTTTTTTAAAGGATTGACTACTTCTCTTTGTACTATAATTGGCATCTTGGTTATAAGTGGGATGTTCATAGAATTAGCGTAATTTCTTACTCTTTCGCCATTGACTGATTTGCGAATACTCTCAGCTGATTGTAAGAATTGTTCAAAACTATTTTGACCTAGATAGCTTTCAAACATTCCTGCAAAAGTAGCTTTATTTCCATCTTCGAGAGGGGAAGAAGATCTAACCACTAATGGTTTAGGTAAAGAATCAAAAGCATTTCTTATTTCAGGGCTATTTAATTGTGCATCTGCAGGTATTACAAAGAATTCTGGCACCATAAATGACTTCAGACTTTGAGCTGCTTGATATAGCTTAAGTAAATTTAGACCTTTTCCACCTAATTCGTCGGCTGAGTATTTTTCAGGATTTTCTTTACAGGTTATTATGGTCATTTTAGATTTGATAGTCCTCGTCAACGAAGGGCGAAGGAATATTAAATCTGACATCAACCGATTGATTATGGGACAAGGCATCATGAATGAAATAAGACAATGCATGTGCTATATTAACAAAAAAAGGTTTACCTATTAGATATTCTGGTGAGTGAGGATCAAATTTGGCTATTTCGACTATTTTGGATTCGCTTTGCCTGTGCCTTATTGTATCTTTTGTGGCTTCAACTACTAATCCATTGGATGTTTTTACCACTATATTTTTGTAACCAACTCCATTTACCATGTAATAAGCTGCTTCAAAGAACGGATTAATAAGATCATATTCTCTGCCTTCTTTAGTATTTTCTCTACATAATGGATTTTCTTTTATTCTTTCTCTTAATAGATTCAATTCAAAATCGCTATATGTTCTTTTTGTCATTTTATCTCTCCCAGAAGTAGTCTGAGGCTAATCACCCTCAAAAATAATCATAAATCAGAGTTTAAAAAAGCTGCTATTTAATATCAAGTATTCATTGGTGTTGAGGGAGATACTTTCCCCTATGGTTATGTAGCTTATGAGGCAAGGGCATCAAAAATAGATGGACGATTTGCTCTGGAAGAAACAAGAGATGGCGCATCTAATGTTTATGAAAACGATCAAAGAAGATTTAGATTATTAGGTATAGAGAGAACAAGAAAGAAGTCAAGCATTAACTTAATTCCTAGAGTAAGAATGGCTGTCAGAGATCTTCAAAAGTTCACTCTATTGGAAGTTAGGGATTTAACCAGATCTAAGGGCTCTAGGTTTTTTATTTACTACTTATTTAGATAAAAAATCACATAAGGATTTAAATACAAAACTAAAATATTCATCTTATGACTAATGCAATAGTGCTGAGAAATATGAATTATGGATTGGTTATTGAACCTCATCATGGAAAAATACCTGAAGAGCACAGAATCAATGTAATGGCTGATATAATTGATGGTTATTTCGTATTGATGGCTAGTTCTAGAGGAGGTTTATCTGATTGGAATGAGACTTTTGGCGTTCAAGAGATAACTGAGGTTAATGAAACAGCAGGAAGGATTTATGATTATGCAAACAAGAAGCTTAAAGATACGGTAAAATATTATAGAGATATAACTAAGCGTCTTGGAGATAGAACTAAGATAAAATCGAGAAATGAGGCTAACGTAAGAGGTTTGGGAAAATCATTGGAAGAATTGATAAAGTTTGCTCGCAAAAATGGTAATCTTAAAGAAACTAGTCGTTATCATGCTGTTTAGCTAATCATATTTTCAACTTCAATCTTATAGGTTTCTAAAGCAGCTTTTCCAAGCATTTTATCCACTTTAGAGGTAATTTCGTTCAATTCAGAGTTGTTTTTGACATAAAAGGCATAGTATAGATTTACGTAACCTACGGCCTTGATTATGATTGCAAATCGTGGGTCGGACTTTGCATATTCAATGAAATTTTCAAGTTTTTTGCTATGGGACAAATCAATTCTTGAAATGAAAGTATATTCTTTCAAGCCGAGTTTGCTTACGTCTATGATGGGATAGAATCTTTCTATTATATTATTTTCTTTAAGATTTTTTATCTTTGTCATTATTATTCTGGGAGTAGATTTAAGCTGTTTAGCCAGTTCAACCACAGATATTTTGGAATCAGATCTTAATTTATCCAATAGTTTCCATTCAAAATCAGTAAGAGAAGTATTCATGACATTCTCCTTGATATCTGTCTTGGCTTTGCTTTTTGTGTTCAAAATTCTGGCAAAATAGGAATAAGACTTGACGCTCTGGAAAGAAAGGTAATTCTTAATATGCTTTTTGAATTTGGTGATTATTTTGGTTTGTATCTCATCATATCTTTCAATGGTCTTTGTCCATACTGAAACATAGACTTTCCACTCACTTATATCATGAAGCATATAGCAGCAACTAACTTCTCTTATATCAGTCAGATGTTTCAAGTAATTATTTACTTCTTGAGCATCAATAGACTTTAAATCCAGATATAAAGAATGTCTGCTATAGCCTAGCTTAGGATAATTTATGTTTATTGTATATTTTTTAATTACTTTTTCCTCTTCAAGCCTCTTTATTCTATAGCTGACCGTTTGTTGTGGAAGTTTCACTGCTCTTGCTATCTTAGAAAGAGACTGTCTGCTGTCCTGCAATAGCTCAAATAAAATGAGCCTATCCTTTTCATCCATGATGTTTTTGGTAGGATTTACATCATTTTTAAACCTTTTTACTGGTTTTACCAACTTTTTTAGCGGAGAGTTTAAATCTGTTGGAGCGATATAAGATATATTGGGAAAGAAGCGGTGCTAAAAAATTATTAGCATCATGAAAAGAAAGATATTGCAACCATCAAGGGAAAAGTTTGAGTTTAAGGGAAATATATCCTATAGTGAGAATCTCCGTGCTTGGTGCATCATAAGATTAAGGAGAGAACTTATCAATGAATTTCCTGCTTTAAAGGAAAGAAGATCCAAATTAGGGTATCATTTGACTTTTTACAGGGATTATGATAAACTGGAGAGGGCAATAAGAAAAATGAAAATGAATAATATGCCGTTGCCTTTGTTAATGTTTATGGAGAAAAGGAGCGATAATTTCAAAAAGATTTATAAGTAGAGAATATTGACTTTTTTAGGGTGAGAGCACCTCAGAGCTTTTTCTGGGATAAATTAAGATGATAGGACGATTAGGTAGAACAAGCGGAAGAAGATTCATGGATTGGCTTACAAGGAGAAAGGAATCATTTACTCTAGATGGTTTATCTCTAGTGCTGGTAGATATGCAAGAATATTTCTTAGAAAGTTTCAAAAAAGATGTCAGAGAAGAGTTAATTTCAAACCAGCTTAATTTTTTGAAAAGAATGGAAAAAACTGAAATTCCTCTAGCTATACTGGAATATTCTGGAGAAGGGTCAACGGTAGAACCTCTTTTGTCTCAAGCAAAACTTTTTCAAAGAAATTACTTCATTGAGAAAAGTTATAATGATGGTTTTGAAGGAACAAATCTTAGGGAAAAGCTTCACGAATGGCATACTAGGTCAATTTTATTAATGGGTGTAAATGCTAATTTTTGTGTCAAAGAGACTGCTGAGAGTGCTAGAGAGGAAGGTTTTGGAATAGTTACTTCAATTGAATTAATTGGAGACCATACAGTTCCGATATGTACCTATGCCGGCTGGTTCCAGAGAAATGGAGTATATTTTCCTTCTTATGCCAATTTAGTAGAAAAGATTGGATAAGTTATTTAGTAGTACAACAATTTTTATAAATGGTCAATCTATGTGGTTTTTATGGTTTTGGCGCTAAATCTATTCGATCAGCGTAAGAGTGAACAGAATTCTACTTACAGTGTTGCTTATGATTTTGGAAGTGGAATTTATAGAGTTGTAAGAGTTGGAGAAGGGGTTATTTCTAAGAATCCGCTTAAGACCGGTCGTCTGCAAATCCAGAGAGCAGGTATTGATTTTCGGGTTGAAAGCCTTGATTTTGAAGAGGGAAAAGTTGAATCATATGAGGACTTAAGAATGGATAATCATGTGATACTTGATGGAGTAGTAAATCAGTCAAGACTTGAAGGACAACTCAAGAGATTTGCTGGTGAATTCAAGGAGATTTTCCAGGTGGATAGGGATCTTAAGATTTACCTACCAACTCATTTTACTTCTTTGCAGAAATATCTTGAATAGGATATTTTTTAAACTCTGAATTCTGCTTATTTTTGAGGGTGATTCGACCTCAGCGACTTCTGAGAAAATGAATATGGAAACGGACCAACTAAAATGTAGGGAGTTTGATGATTTTGTAGAATGGAGATACAAAGATTTCTATGTTATAGGGGTTGAGGGAATGTGCGATGTGCCTTTGGATATGTGGAGCAAGGTTTGTGCTAATCAATCTTTAGATTTTGCACCTTTAGTAAGAGAAGAATACATCGATTTTCTAGTAGCTTTTTCAGTAAGAATGTCTTTGGATGTCGCTATAAATCAAAATCACAAGGATAGCTATACGTCAATCGTATCCTATGGTTTGGACGAGCAGAAATCAAGAGGATTGGTTAATGAATTAGTTAAAAGATCTGGGCTAATTACCAATATTCCTAATTCAAAATTTGTTAGAGATATGACTGACCAACTTCAGGGAGTAGGTGTTTATTCATATCAATCGTGCGAGAGAATTGCTGAAAAAACTCGAAGACCTTTTGAAAAAGTTTTTGCAGAAATTTATTATGCTAGTTTTCTTAGAAAATACAAGGGATTTTCGGAAGATAATGCGTCAAGAATTGCGGAAGAGACTTTTAAATAATTTTATTATTATCAGAAACTTTTAGTCGCCAATAAGGTTTACCACTGAAATTATTTCTTTATTTTGAAAAATTTTATCAAGCGAAGACTGGGCATAATTAAGTGTTGTTCCCGAGGAAATATCCTCATCAAATAAGATTATTCTTCTATTTTCCCCCATATTCTTCAGATATGCTTCTTCAATTGAATCCAGTTTCATTGATCTGTCCTTCCATTTATCTCTTGAAAATCTGACTGCGTAGAAATCTGATTTAGTTCCACTTGGTAAGAGATCACAATACCTAAGAAAGATGTCAAGACCCGCAGCTACTCCTCCATGAGCGAGGGCAACAAACAAAATACTCTTTGCTGATGCTCTTTGCAGTATTTGATTTGTAGTTGCTCTTGAAAATTTTGGATGCATTGCCTCCCAGGTGGTTATATCCGATTCCTGCAGAATAGGAAGATTAAACATATAGGTCTTATTTGCAAGATTTACTCTATTTCTGAATTCGTCAACGCTTTCAGAAGAACTTTCGGGCTTTTTGTAAACATCAATGGCGAGATTTATGGCTGACTTTACAATATCAACATTACGACAATCTTCCCATTGGGCTATTTTATGATCGATGCAAGATCTTATTATTCTTGGAGGATAGAGTATCATTCTTGCATAATCTTCGCTTTTAGGATTGGTTTCTTTCAATGTTTTTTGTAAATCTTCCAAAGCAGAGCCGAGTGTGCCTTTATAGGGTTGCATAAAGGAATGTTGCAACATGTTTGAGTCTTTGACTACTAATCTATCAAAATGAGATTTGTATACCATAATTTGCTGATTTGGACATCATTTATAAAACTTTCTTAAAACTTGGAAATAAG
Organism: Candidatus Woesearchaeota archaeon; assembly: GCA_964457475.1. GTDB lineage: Archaea > Nanobdellota > Nanobdellia > Pacearchaeales > GW2011-AR1 > VGKP01. Next base: position 10,369 of record CAYWEK010000013.1, on the reverse strand, counting down.
GCTTAAATAGCCTTTTTTACTTGCCTATTTATGAAATATGTGGTTATTGCAGGTATTGTAATACTCATTGGATTCATTATAGCTTTGCATTTCATACCAATAGGTATAGAACCCCTTACAGAGGTTTATTTTGAGAATCATACTATTCTGCCGGCTCATATCTTCTTAGGAACGTATTATAATTATTCTTTTTCAGTGCATAATCTTGAATATGGAGAGATGAATTACACTTACAATATAAGCAATTCGTATAATAATATAAGTCAAAGCATTGACTCAGGTAATTTTATGATTGGTAATAATCAAACAATCACTTTTGAGAAAAGTTTTATGATTAATCAGAGTTTTGATAGAGCACAGATAACAGTAAATGTTACAAAGGATACTAATGAATCAATTGATATTGATTTCTGGGTTGATCAGGCAACACCAATCACGATAAAGATAGAGAATGTGACTAATAAGACTGGTTAATGATTTTTTACTTTAAAGTAAGCAGAAGCTCCAATCACTCCTATAACAAATAAAGCTCCACCGATTAAGCTTGAAGTTTGATTGGCTGAATTAGCAATTACATTGCCTGTGAAATTACTTGATAAAAAGAATGTTGCTCCTAAAAATCCGATAATAGATGTTGTCAAGGCAACTTTATTTTCTAAAGCCTGTTTTTTTCCTTCTTTCTTAATAAATTTGGTTCTTTCATAATTAGTATTATAACCTTCTGCAGAAATTAAACGATATTGTAGATTATATTTCTTTACAATTTCTTCAAAATCACTCTTCGCTTCAGGAGTACCAAAAAAAGGAATTAAGTGAGCCATATCGACTGCTCCGGCATATGATCTTAAATGTCTTTTTAATTCTCTAACTTTAGAATTATCTCTAAAAAGTCTCTTTATTTTATTGATAAGATTATCATTTAGGGCTTGTTTTCCAAAGGAGGGAGTCTGTTTTGTTTTTCTTATAATGAAATATCCCTGAACATCTCCAGAATTTACATCTCTTTGGGCGATGACCATGCTTTTTTCACTATCATCAGTAAGAAATCCTAATAGATCTGTAGGACTAGGCATTGGGTTGATATCAACTTCTCTTCCACGAGAATGATAAGGATTTGGGTGTGTATGAACAGAGGTATACTTATCTTTTCCATTTTCTTCCCATAATTCTCTAGCTTTCTTAAAGTCTGGTTTCACATAATACTTATTTCTTTTACGAGAGATTGGTTCTAGTTCCTTTCCAGGAAATTTAATATACATACTTTCTTTTTCTGGGTTAGAAGAACTTTCAATTACCTCTTTAGGGCTCTTTCTTTTTGGCATATTCTTTCTAGAATCGAGGGGCTTTTAATTATTTCGTTATAAGTTCGCTTTATTTACTAGTCTAGAGTAGCAATGTTTATAAAGCTCTGATTAATTCGATTTGTATGTCTTTAGCCAATAAGAGAATGCTTATGGTTTTCACGTTTTTGATAAGTCTAACTATTGTTTCATCTTTTGCTTCTGCTGATACAGTTGTTCTTGGTAAGATATATAACTCTGATTTTTCAAATGGAGTTGCTAATGCGCAGGTTACTGTGACTTGTCAAGGTATAGTATTGAACAATACTACTAAGAGTGATGGAACCTATGCTGCTGATTTCACATCTGGATGTGCTGAAGGCTCAACTGTTACTGTTAATGCATTTGATAGTTCAACTAGTAAAAGTGGCAGCGATCATGCTGCTGTTTCGCAATGTAGCGGCAATAGCCAATGTGGAAGTTATACTGATTTTGCGGTTGTGAACATAAATGTTAACCCTCAATTACCTAATGATAATTCTGGAACTGGAGGAAGTGGTGGAGGATATACGGTTGTTAAGAATAATAAAAATTCCTCAAGTCAAAATGTTACAAGTCAAAATGTTAGTACAACTTCAAGTACATCAAATTCTGGAGTAGTTTATGGATCTGCAGAGAACAATACTCAGTCTCAAAACTCAACAACCAGTAGTGCTCCAATAACTGGTGGAGTAATAGGGGCTCTGGGAACTGGAACATGGATTGTCATTGTTGTTTTAGTATTAGCAATAGTAGTATTTTATTTCATTGTCAGAAGAAATCTCAAGCAAACTCAGAATGTACCGGGAAGTTAAATTCAGGTATTATGCTCTTAAGCTTACTCTTCTTTGCGTAATCATCTTTGTATTACAGCTTATTATTCCAGGATTTACTGATATGTTTATTCTTGATCAAAGGTCATATTATGAGATATGGAGATTTGTCACAGCCATATTTTTACATGCTAATGTAGCACATATATTGTACAATGGATTTGCGCTTGCTCTTTTTGGCTCAATGCTTGAATCAATGATTGGCGGAAGAAGATTTCTTATAGTCTTTTTTGCAACAGGAATTTTTGCAAACCTTGTGTCTGTTAACTTCTATAGTTCTGCACTTGGGGCTTCGGCTGCAATTTATGGAGTAATAGGAGCGTTGGTTTTCATAAGGCCTTTCATGTTTGTCTGGGCATTTGGATTTCCTATGCCTATGATTGCAGCGGCAGCGGTTTGGGTAACGGGAGATTTGATAGGTCTTTATGTTCCTAGTGATGTTGCAAATATAGCACACTTATCTGGAATTTTCCTAGGGCTCATTATCGGAGCTTTTTACAGACCTTATTATAACAGAATGCATCCTAAAAAGAAAGATGAAAAAATAATTCTTGATGAAAGAGCAGTAAGACAGTGGGAAGATTATTATTTGAAATAAGTCAAACTAATTTCTAGACTTCTTTTTAGGATGAGTTCAACAGCATTTGTATCTTTACGTTGCTAAAACTAAAGCTGCCCGAACTAGATAATATGAATGATACATTGCTACCTGGAATTGCAATTATATTACTAATGGAGGAGCCGTGTCCATTTATAAGGTTTCCAGGATATGTACTCCAATAATAAGAACTCGCCCATGTACCATTAGGAAGAGATTGATTTTCTACTGCAGTCACTTGAAGTGAATATGTACTTCCACCGTTTACTGGCGGAACTGTCCAGTAAATTTTTAATGATACTCCAGTACCTGAAGTTGGTATCGCTGATCCATTGGCAACAAATGTTCCTCCAGAGAGTGGAACAGTGAAATTATAAAACGGTATTCCATTCATCGCCGAAGTTACAACGCCATTAAATGAGCCTGCTAAATTACTTGTCCCTGTAGAATTTGTTTGAGTCAAGGTTGAATTTGTGCTGTTCCCATTATCAGTATATGTAGTCGTATTAGACCCAGGTATTTGCCCAGTTCCCTGCTGACCAGTATAATTTATTACAGCATTGCAAGGCACAGTAATGGATTGTGGGCAAGTTGCCGCAGTCGTTCCACCATTCGCCCTTATTACTGCGTACATGCCAAGCTTTGAACTTGGATTTAATGTATTGTTCTGGGCAATCAGAAATGAAACTGTCTGTAAATTGCCAATGCCATTGCCAGGAATAACTTTTACTACCGTATCGCCTCTTTGGTTATAATTAGTGATTGTTGCATTAACAATGGTTATATTTTGACTGAGTTTGACATTGAATAATCCGTAGGTGTTTGTATTATTATAAGTACAGCTAACTGGAGTTATGGCGACATCATTACAAAGAGCAGTGGCACTTATGGTTGCTCCGCTTTTGTTAATAACATTAAGAAGAATGACTCCTATTATTGCGACTGCGGCCACTACTAGAAGTATGATTAATACGGTGGAAACAACATTGCTTTGTCCTCTTTTTTTATACATCTTATTCTCTACGTTTTAATGATATTTTAAATTTAAATATCTTTCTTCTATCGGGCGGACTCGGGTACTTTCTTCCTTTTATCGCCGAATAGTATATCTGTGCTTGATGAATCCGAAGAAGAACTATTTTCAGATTTATTCTGTGATTTGGGCATTATTTCTTCTTTCAAAACTGTAGAGACTTTCTTTTGGTCTGCGTTATCAATATGAAGATTGTCAAGATTTTCGTGATAAGTTACAGATTCATCTGGTCCGGATATTATGGTTATTGGTTCAAGATCATCAATTTCACCTTTTTTTCTATTCATTAATCTCGAGAAAAAGCTCGGCTTTTTTTCCTTAAATTTAGTCATCTTTTTAATCTCTTCATCTGAGATTCCATTTTCTTGCTCTTTTGTAACTGGGAATCTTTGAACTTCTTCCTTGACTTCTTGGACCTCAACAGGTTTTTCAATTATTTTTTCAGGCTCAGGTTTGATTTCTTGTTTTATTTCAACTTGCTCAATTTCTTTTGGAGTCTCACCTTTTACTTCAGTCATTATTTCTTTCACCTCGGGCTGAGGTTCTTCAAATTTCTGCTCTTCAATTTCCGGTTCAGGCTCTATTTTTTCAGGCTTTGGCTTTCTCTTGAATAATAAGGACAGTCTTTCAAAAAAGGTTGGCTTTCTCTGAAATTCGTACCATGGTTTTTGCTCTTCCTGAAGAGGTTTTTTTTCACTCTCTTGGGGCATTTCAGTCTCAATTTCAATTTCCGGCTTTTTGTAGACTTCGACTTTTGGTTCTTCTTTTATTGCTGGTTTTTTTACGACTTTTTTCTTTTGAATCGCCTTTGTAGAATTAACGTGCTGGGCAACTAATGATTTTCTCTTGAATCCATGAGCCTCAAGAGTCCTTAGAAGTTCCTCATCGACAAACTGCTTCTTCTGATTTTTTGAGATTGACTTTTTTCTTTTATGTTTTCTTTTTTTAGGAATAGCTTTGCTTTCATCATTATTTTTTGCAAGCTTATTCACCACTTTTTCAAACATACTATTAGTTAATATGGATTATATTTAAACCTTGTTTTTAATTGAATTTCCAGATATCCAAGAGTTGACCCGATAAGTCTTTACCAGTTGAGAGAACGACTCCCGAATAGATGTCGACTTCTTTTACAGAATTTAGGTTAAAGAGCTAAAAGCAGAAAACATTTATAAATTACTTTTGATTTATCAGCTTATGACACAAAAAATATCTTCTGGAACAGTGCACAAGATACCAGATGACTTGAAAAAGGCACTATTGGGAGACAGGAAAGCTCTAGAAAAATGGGAAGACATTACTCCTTTAGCAAGAAATGAATGGATTTGCTGGACGATTTATGTAAAGCAGCAGCAAACAAGGGATGAGCATGTGGCAAGAGTTGTTTCTGAGCTGAAAGAAGGCATGCGAAGACCTTGCTGTTGGATTGGGTGTCCACACAGAAAAGATAAATCATTAAGTCCCTCAGTAAAATGGATGCTGATGAATAAGAGTAGAAAGGGTAAATAGGATTTGTAAAAAAGTATCTTAAATCAACGGCTTATTTTTTTGTTATATTATTATAGTCTTATCTCTTTCGGAGCCAACTGAAATGGCGACTATTCTTCCGCCTGTAAATGCTTCGAAATCATTTTTTGATTCTTTTAATGAAGAAGGAAGATCATTATAATTCCTCAGGTCCCTTATGTTGCTATAGCCTGGATAGGTTCTGTAGACGGGCGTTACTGAACTTAGGAATCTTGGATTTTTGTTGAACTCCTTTTTTTGACCATTAAGATTATAGCCAAAGCAGATATCAAAATTATCAATGCCTGCAATTGAGTCTGCTTTTGTCAATATAATATTTGGGCCATTAATGCTGACAGCGTATCTTGCCATGACTGCATCGGTAGCACCTATTCTTCTTGGTCTTGTTGTGGTAGCACCATATTCCTCCGCCGAGAGGCGTATTCCTATACCCTTTATGAATGGATCGGATGAGTTCATCAGTCTTAGGATGTTTGGATGATGATGGTCGTATTTTATTTCTCCATTCTCATATACGTACGGTACTTTAGCATCTTCCAGTTCATTTTTTTTGCTATGTAAAGGTTTGCCATCACCATTGGATTGGGCACAATAAAGCGCCGACTGTTCTCCACCGAATTCGGTTGGGAAAGGACCACCACCAACTCTTGTCATGAATGGGAATTTTACTATGCCAAAGGATTTTACAATGCTTGCTGGTAAGCCAACGCCACTTGCAGTACCATTAAGTGAGCAATCGGAAGATGTGCAGTAGGGATATGTTCCGTGCTCTATACTCAATAATAATCCTTGCGCACCCTCAATAAGAATTCTTTTACCTTCTCTTACAAAATTATGTATTTCTGTAACCGTATCTCTGACAAGAGGTTTTATTCTTTTTGCATAGGGTGAAATATAATTTATTGTATCATCAATATTTATTTTTTGTTTGGGATAATTCCTAATTGCTTTTTCTATACCTTTTCTTAGGGCATCATTATCAAACAAGTCTCTGATTGGTATGCCTTCCCTTGTGATTTTGTCGCCATAGGTAGGGCCAACTCCTCTTCCGGTTGTTCCTATTCCTCCACCTCTTTGTGACTTGCCCTCTTGGTCTTTTTCAAGATGATAGGGCATGGTTACATGGGCATCCTCACTTATCATTAAATTGTTATAAGTCATTTTATGACTATCAAGATCATTAAGTTCTTCATTAAGAGCGGCAAGATCTATCACCATACCATTGCCCATGATCGTCACTTTGCCTTGGGCGTCATTTGCGATTCCGGCAGGCAAAAGATGGAATATTCTTTTTTCTCCTTTTACGTCAACTGTATGACCTGCATTTGTTCCGCCTGTACCTCGTGCAGTAACATCTGCCCAATTTGAAGCGAAATAATCAGAAAATTTTCCTTTGCCAGTGTCTCCAAACTGATTACATATTACTGCTATTATTTGCGCATCTCCAACTAATTTGTCAAGACTCATCCTAGTACTGCTCCTGTTCCGCCACCGACAAATTTTTCAAGCCTAATCTCCCCAAGACGTAGTTTTTCCTGCAATTCTTCTATGTTGCGACAGTTTTTAACTCCAAGACCATGTCTAAGAGCGCTCTTTATCTCTGGAATATATTTGTGAATGCTTCCGTTATATCTTACTTGGGTTTCAACGCCCTCAGCAGCTTTCGAATAACCTCTTTTTGCTCCAGTATTTGCTCTTTTTGAACCCATTCCCCAATATTCTTTTACTAACGTTCCACCTTCTCCGACTTTTACCTCTCCGGGTGCTTCTTCAGTGCCTGCCAACATTCCTCCAAGCATAACTGCATGAGCACCAAGAGCAAGAGCTTTTATTATATGGCCTGTTGTTTTTATGCCTCCATCAGCAATTGTTTTGAGAGATGTATTTCTCAATTCTTCTGAACACCTATAAACCCCTGTTGCGTTTGCCCTTGAGGCACCAATTACTTCCTCTGTTATACAGCTTTTTCCCGATCCTTGTCCATTTCTGTAGGCATCAACAAAACCTAAATTTGCTAAGTGGCGTGCGGCTGGAACTGTCGATATATTACCACCTATTAGAAGTTTATCTGGATAGTTCTTAGCTATATAATCAAGCATCTCATCAGCGTATTTTTCGTATCCCTGAGACGTATCTACAATAACACCATCGGCACCGGCAGCAAAACCTTCTCTAAGCCTTTCAATTGATTCTGGCCAGGTGTTCACTGCGAATAACACCTGAAGACGATTGTTTTTATCTTTCGTGGAAAGTGGATACTTTTCTCCTTTTTCTATATCTGATCGTGTAACTAAGTATTCCAGATTTCCATTTCCATCCACTACGGGCAATGCTTGAAGATGTTTTTGCCATATAATATCTACAGCTTCTTCAAAATTTATTTTGTCTTGAGCTATGGCTAAATCACTTACTGAAATCATTCTGTCTTTTACCTTATAGGATAGTCTTGAACCAGCAAAGTAATCCTGTCTTCTTAACAACCCAACCAATTTGCCATTACTAGTGCCATCTGCGGTTACTGGAAAATTTGTAATGCTAATTCCATCATCTCTATATTTGTTCATCAGTTCAACGACCTGTGCTATTGTGAAATCTGGAGAAACGGAGATTGGATTTTCAATGAATCCGCTTTGGAATCTTTTGACTTTTCTTATTTCATCAATCTGCTTTTTAATATCTGGGCTTCCATCAGGTTTTTTATAATTGAAATGGACTGCTCCTATTCCTCCCTGGAGAGCAAGTGCAATACATAGACTAGCATTTGCGACTGAATCCATGGGTGCAGCAATGATGGGGGTTTCAAGAGCAACTCCTTTGCCAAGATTAGTTCTTAAGGAAATATCTTTTTCATTTATGGTTGTATAAATTGTATCTAATAATGTAAAATCTTGATATGTATATCCCTCGCCCCTTTTAAAAAACTCTTCCGCAGATAGACCTTCAGGTTCTTTATTCGGCATTAAAAATTATCAGAAGAGGCATACTTAAAGATTATTGTTTCTAAGAATAGATAATATGCTCCCACCGGGATTTGAACCCGGGTTCTGGCCGCGAAAGGGCCATGTCCTTGACCACTAGACTATAGGAGCTTAATCATGCGAGCAGAAAATCGCTTTTAAACCTTGCTGTTTTTGTCGCATTTTGGGAGTGAATTTAAGAAAATTTTAACCTAAAAAGAAAAAGCAAAAGGATTAAAAAGGCAGAGCTTTCTAATTGGTATGCAAGTCAATGACTTAATCTTCAAGGAATTGATTAAGCGAGGATATTCCCTCGAAGGTAAAACTCGAGTCTGGAATATAGCCGATTCTAAACTTTGGTATCTTACACCCGAACAAGCTCAGGGTTTTCTTGATCTTGAGAAGTCAAAGGATTACCGAAAAGACGTCATTCAGAAAGAGATTGATCTTATCAAGGAAAATATAAATGAGATACTGAAGAAGCTTGAGAAGAAGCCAGTCAATATCATAGATCTTGGTTGCGGGGATGGAAAGAAAGCAACTCTTTTCATACAACATCTGAAGGGAAAGGTTAAGTTGAGATATTGCCCAGTTGACATAAGCGGATATATGGTTGAAAAGGCAATTACAAATATCAAAAAATTGAATGTCGGTGAAGTTGTGAAATTTCAATGGAATATTTCTGATTTTGAGAATCTGGAAAACGTTTCCCAACTTTTGAGAATTGGTGAATATAAGAATAATTTGTTTTTATTGCTTGGCAATACGCTTGGGAACTTTGAAATAAATGAATTGCTTTATGCAGTGAGAAGCAGTATGAAAGATGGAGATTTCTTGCTTATCGGTAATGGACTTGACAATAGAGAGTACGATGAAATGATTCGTTCTTACGGCACTAAAGAGATTGAAGAATGGCTTATCAAAATACTGACTCAAATTGGATTTTCAAAGGAAGATTTGGAATTTAATGTTAGATTCAATCATTCAAGAGTTGAATTGTATTTTGTACTTAAGAAAGAAAAGAAAATTAGCTTTCAAGACAAGAATATTTATTTCTCCAAAGGAGATCAGATACTTGTTTCTGTATCATATAAGTATGACGCGCATGATTTTAAGAGATACATGAAGATTTATTTTGATGATGTGAAAGTCTTTACTTCAAAAGATGAATCATATGCTCTTGCTTTATGCATGAAGTGATATTTCTATAATTTTTGATTCATAAGGTTTAAATAGGGTCTTCTTTTGCGATAGGTCCATGACAGAAGAGTATATAATTAAGGAAGGCAGATTGGAAGAGCAAGAGCAGATTGAGCTTGAGAGGCTCGGTTTAGATAACTTTGTTAGCTTTGCTTCAAAGAGAATTTATGTTAAATCAAGGCAGCCACAGGGACTTGGCGGTAGTACAATAAGACATTCATTTTCTCTTCCACTTTTTGATTTTTCAAGAATAGAAGCTGTTTTTGAAGGAATGAGCAGATTAAACCATGAAGGAGTGAAACCTGATAAAAAGACTACTCCTAGGAGGAAATTTGGAGTTTATGCATGTCCAGATTATGATGTTGTTTTAGTCAGTCCAGCTTTTTCTAATGATATACATGAAAGAGATCTTTCTTCTCCAAATATATCGGAGTATCTCAACCCTATTGGAGTTAGAGAATTTAGTCGCAGACACTATCAGGGAAAAGTACTTGGCGCCCCAGTTGTTCAATCTTTGTTTATTGCAAGAGTGGGGCAGCCGAAAGATCTTCTATTGGAATGTGTAGAAAAGGGGACACCTTTTAAGTTTCTGCACACCCTTGACAGAGAAGAAGCTTACAAGAAACTTCAGTATGAAGCAGCTAGGGTGGGTCTCAAGCACGTAAGAAATGAGAAAAACCCTACTAAAGATTTGTACAGATTCGGCAGAATGGAAAACATAAAGGCTTTAGCTGCTGGTTATCCTTATTTTGATAATCTTAAGAAGTAAATTTTTATTTTAATCTGAGTATTTTTCAATTATATGGCTTATGGTATTCTAATCATGCTCAGGTTCTGCACTTGTAAAAGCCATCATTTGTCTTAATAATGTTGGTCTTTTGCTAGATGGCTTGTTTTCAGGA
>CAYWEK010000012.1:0-20121 GCA_964457475.1 Candidatus Woesearchaeota archaeon | reverse complement strand
AAATAGTCCAGCAACTGCGAATATAGCCCCGGATGCACCAACCATATAAGTATCCGGAGATCCAAAAATATTCTGCCAGAATCCATAACCGAATAATCCAGCCATAATAACTGCAAGTAAACCTGCCAGAACTCCAGATATCATGTAAAACCAAAAGTACCTTTTTCTGCCGATTATCTTTTCACAAAAACTACCAAGGGAATAAAGTGCTATCATATTCACAAAAATATGTAAAAAACTTGCATGTACAAACATATGCGTAACAAGAGTCCACAAATACTCTCCATGAAGTATATTTTGAGGGTTCAAAGCTATGTAATTAAGAGATTGATCTCCATAAATTGCCTCTAATATCAAAGAAAAGATAAAAAAGACTATATTTGCAAAAATTAACCACGCAGTCACAGACCACCGGGTGATTGCGCGTTGCCCTACCAGCCTATGTTGACTCATTTTCTCCTTTTTTTTGCTTGATTCTTAAGCTTTCCTGGGTGAGCCTTTTTTTTCAATTTCTTCAATTCCTTCTGTTTCTGTTTCTTCCTCGCTTCCCTTTCAGCTTTCTTCTTTTTATCTTCTGCTTTAATTTTCCTGATCTTGATTTTTTCATCTTTCTGTTCAAGCAAACCAATCTCAAAATTAACTTTTTCTAGCAATGCCTCATTCTTATCAACTTCCTTAATCAAAGTCACAATCTCTTTAGTGTTATCCTTCAATTGAAGTATTTCCCCACACTCTGGGCAAGTATAATTGTTAGTTAATGCTGCCTCTTCTGTAAACTCAAGACCACAACTTGGAGAGTAATAAAATCTCTCAGTTTCCTTTGATTTAATCTGAATCTTAAGATCAGAAATCATTTTTGTGAGACTGCCTTTAAATTTCATCATACCTTTTTCGGGATTTATGGTCCAGAAATAGGTATACCATCCCCCTTTTCTGCTGTCTTTTTTCCTTATGAAACTGACAATTCCCTCATCAGCCAGTTTGTATAATATATTTCTAGTTTGATTAATCGTTAACTTAAGTTTTTTTGCTATGAGGAACTCATTTACGTTCTTTTTTCCCGAAAGTAAATCAACAAGACTCTTTGCCTTTTCACCTGCAATGGAAGATACCACATCCTTCAGAATTATAATCTGCATATAATTTCTCTGCAGAGATTGATTAAAAACCTTTCTGCTTTTTTGTTACTCTTTAAAAGTTAATATAAAGCTATATAAATTAACTTAAAAATCTAACAATATGTTTTGGAATAAAAAGGATGATAAGAAATCTTTGCCAGATCTTCCCCAAATAAAGTCTCCTTTTAGCAAAGAACTTGCGATTCCATCCGAAAATGCCAACATGGTAGAGGAAAAAATGCAAGAAGCACAACGTGTACCTGAAAAAAAGAGCAAATCTGAAAAGCAATCTCTACCCTCATTTCCCGACTCTCTTGCAGACACAGGATTTTCACAAGCTGCAATAAAAGATGCTGTAACACAAGATGAAATAAGAGAACCAGAAGAAAAAATACCTTCCGAAGCTGGCCAGAATGAAAAATTTAAAACAATAGAGATGGATGAAGGGCATATTTCTACAGTAAAGGAAAATCCCTATCTTAGTAGCGTGAAAGCTCCAATCCAAGAGAAAAAACCTTATGTCCAACAGACAAACTCTTATAATGCTCCATATAATCCTGAAAGATCTGTGAATTTTGAACCTCCTCCTTCCGATATTGAAATGGATGATGATACTGAAAGACCATTGAAAAATCCTGAGAGTGCAAAGTCTGACGTTTTCGTTAAAATAGAAAAATTTTATTCTGCAAAAAAATCTCTTGATGCGATAAAACAGCAGATAGATCAGATAGATGACTTGTTAAAAAAGATAAGGGAAGTAAAAATGAAGGAGGAAAGGGAACTTGCAGTCTGGGAAAAGGAAATTGCACTTGTTAAATCAAGAATACAAAATGTTAACGAAACAATTTTTGAGAAAATCTCCACCTAAAAAAATAAAATGAGCTCTGAATATGTAAAACTATCAATACCTGAAGTCACTTATGCCAGAAAAAATTTCTTAAAAGCGCAACTTGACGTTCTGGATATAGTAAAACATTATCTCACTTACCAAAATCTTAGAAAACGCGAGTTTATGCTCAAAATAGATCTAAAAAATAAAATAGAAAATATAGATACTAATGTCTCAGTCCTTCAAAAAATCCTTCCAAAAACATATAATCAGGAATCTGAGGAAAAACAGAAAGTTGAGCTTGAAGGAGAATCAAAGGAAGTTAACTCTCTCCAATATGAAATTGATCTCATTAAGAAAAAACTCGCCCTTCTGAGATAATTCTTTCTACTAATCCAATAATTTTAAATATCAACTGGTTCCTAAGGTTATATGCCTGAAGAAATGAATATGAGGATGGATTTGATAAATGAATATATAGATTTCTTCAAAAAAGAAGGACATAAACATATTCCATCTTCATCATTAGTACCAGAAAATGATCCGACTGTTCTATTTACAACAGCAGGTATGCATCCTCTTGTCCCCTTTTTACTCGGCCAAAAGCATCCACTCGGAAAAAGACTTTGTTCTGTTCAAAAGTGTATAAGGACACAAGATATAGATGAGGTCGGGGACGAAATCCACCATACATTCTTTGAAATGCTAGGAAATTGGAGCCTCGGAGACTACTTCAAAAAAGAAGCAATAAAATTCTCATTTGAATTCTTAACAAAAAAACTTAGCATCCCTGTTGAAAAAATTGCGATAACCTGCTTTGAAGGTGATGAAAATGCTGAAAAAGATGAAGAATCATCAAAAATCTGGCATTCCATTGGGATAAAAAAGGAGATGATAGCATTCATGCCAAAATCCGACAATTGGTGGGGCCCAGCAGGTGAGACAGGCCCATGCGGGCCAGACACGGAAATGTTTTACTGGAAATCAAAAAAGAAAGTCCCGAAAAGGTTTAATCCAAAAGAAGAAGGATGGGTTGAAATCTGGAATGACGTTTTCATGCAATATGAAAAAAACAAATCAGGAAAATATAAACAATTAAAACAGAAAAATGTTGATACTGGAATGGGTGTTGAAAGAACCCTAACAGTCTTGAATGGATTGGAAGATAATTACTTGAGCACAATCTTCTTTCCCATAATAGCTGAGATTGAAAAAATTTCAGGGAAAACATATGGAAAAAATAAAGAAGATACTCGTTCAATGCGAATAATAGCAGATCACATAAGGGCTTCTGCTTTCATTCTTGGCGATGAAAGGGGAATAAAACCCTCAAATATAGGACAAGGATATGTTCTTAGAAGACTAATAAGAAGAGCGATAAGATATGGTAAAATTCTAGGGATAAAGGAAAACTTTACATATAAAATAGCAAAATCTGTTCTACCTGTTTATCCAGATTATCAGGAATTACATAGGAACCATAAATTTATTGAAGAGCAATTGAATGAAGAAGAAAACAAATTCAACCAAACTCTTGAAAAAGGAATAAAAGAATTCAACAAGATGAGTAGCAATAGAAAAGAAAAAATATTAACAGGAAAGGATGCATTTCTACTCTTTCAGAGTTATGGTTTTCCCATTGAATTTACAGAAGAACTTGCGGAGGAAAATGGAATATCTGTTGATCTTGATGAATATAATGAAGAGTTCAAGAAACACCAGGATTTATCAAGAACAGCATCTGCTGGAATGTTCAAATCAGGTCTTGCAGATAACTCTGAACAAGTTAGAAAATTACATACTGCGACACATTTATTGAATGAGGCTTTAAGAAAGATTCTCGGACCAGATATAAAACAAAAAGGTTCCAACATAACTCCTGAAAGACTAAGATTTGACTTTAACTTTCCTAGAAAACTTTCGAATGAAGAAATAAAGAAAGTTGAAGATGAGGTAAATAATAAAATAAGGGCAAAATTAAATGTGAGGAGGGAAGAAATCCCTCTAGATGATGCAGTAAAATCTGGTGCACAATCTGAATTCGGTACAAAATATCCTGAAATTGTAAGCATTTACACTATCGAAGACAAAAATGAGAAAAATGGATGGTATAGTAAGGAAATATGTACTGGTCCGCATGTAAATAATACATCTGAGTTAAATCACTTTAAGATTATAAAGGAAGAATCATCTGCTTCAGGGATAAGAAGGATAAAGGCAATCGTTGAATGATTAAATTATCAGATATAACCATATCCCGATTGCAAGTAAAAAGACATAAAGTGCAAGCCATCTCAAATTTTTTCTGTTATTCAAAATATAAGTAAAAGAGAAATGAATTGATACAATTCCAACAAGGAAAGAAACAAGAGCTGCCCAAAACATATTTGAAGGTAAGCTATTGATACCTATCTCAAGCACACTCGCACCCATAATTACAGGTATTGAAAGAAGAAATGAGAATTTTATTGCGCTTTTTTCACTCAAACCCAAAATCAATCCCGAAGTTATAGTTGTTCCACTTCTTGAAATTCCCCTAAAAAGAGAGAATGCCTGAGCAAACCCTATCAATAGAGCATCCCTGTAATTTATCTCCATTAATTTCTTCTCTCTTGTTTTTAAGTCAAGAGATCCAATTAATAAAACTACTCCAGTTATTGCAAATCCGAAAGACATAAGAAGAAGATTATCGACGCTGCTCTCAAAAAACCTATGAAGAAACAAGCCAAACACCAGGGCAGGAATGCTCGCAATAATCAAGAGCACACCAAGTTTTCCGTTTTCGCTCGTGAACTGCCCCCTCAGCAATGATTCAATTATATCAATTATATCTCTGCTAAAATAAACAAAAACAGCCATTAATGTCCCAAATTGGAGGACAACATCAAAGACGAGGCTGCTCTGAAAAGACAAAATCTTAGAAAAGAGCTCAACCTGAGCAGAACTCGAGATAGGCAACCATTCAGCTATACCTTGTACAACCGCAATAATTAATGAGACAAACAAAGCATTCATGCCATTTTCTGAGAAATGGCATTAATAAAATTAATTGTTCTCTCTTTCAATTAAAAAATGAATAATAAAGAAATAGTTTATACCAACACCTCTTCGAATCTCCTTATTCATATTGTCAGTATTTTTATTTTATGTTTCTTGCCTGCATTTCCAGCACAACGATGTCTTTGGGTTGCGGCTTGCTTTCAGCAACTCAAACATCAATCTCTCCTCACCCATCGCTTCAAGGTCATAGCTAAGGTCAAACAGTTCTCCACACCTCTTACATTGGGCAGGAATTGCAGTTATTGCCCTGTTCATATCACTTCCAGATTAGTTTTATTTAAATACTAACATACAAAAAGAAAAAGTATTTTGAATAATATAGAAGATTATATAGCGAGTCACTTTGGAAAGACAAACTGCTCTTTTTAAATAATTTAAATACTCTTTCACTTAAAAGAAACGAAATAAATTTTTATCCGACGAAAAGCTACTCAACGTAAATCCCTGGCTTACCAGGTTTTGCCTTTCCACTCTTTGATTCAGGATCATATTTCTTCTTGTCATTAACTGCAAAAACAATCACTTTTTTGTTTAATCTTTTGCTCAATATATCCGTATTGTAATTACTAATTTCGTTTGGAATAACATAAAGATATATTTTTTCTGCGTTTTTTCCTTGCCTTTCATTTATTATTCTCAAAACATTTTGTATATCTTCTATAGCTTTTTGGGAATTTCTTTCTGATTCCTCCAGCTTCTCATCAATCTTACTTTCATCAGCCTTTGGCCAGTCAGCAAGAGAAACAAACCCCTTTCCACCAGACTTTTCCCATAACTCTTCGGCAATGTGGGGGCAGAAAGGAGCAATTAATTTAATAACTTTTAGTAAATCATCATTAGATATTTCTTCCTCGAGAGAATCAAATAATGCTCTTATCTTAATAGCCGCAAGATTGTATTGAAGATTCTCTATGTCGAGACTAATTTCCTTAATTGCCTTATTTATCTTATGTTCAACCTTAACACTTGACTTTTTAATTTTAATATTCTGAAGTTGAATATATGCCCTTATCAAAAACTTATTCAGGCTTTCTATACCAGTGTTACTCCAAAGAGAATCTTTGTCAGGAGAAGCCATGGAAATAAGAAATAAACGCAGCGTATCGGCACCATACTTGCTAACAATATTCAAGGGATCTATTACATTTCCTCTTGACTTTGACATTACAAACCCATCTTCCCCATGAACCATTCCTTGATTAAATAGCCTCTTAAAAGGCTCATCGAACTTTGTATATCCCAAGTCTCTCAAAACCTTCGAGAAGAATCTTGCATAAATGAGATGCATATTTGCATGTTCTGCCCCACCAGTGTAGAAATCAACAGGCATCCAATATTCTACTTTTTTCTTATCAAATGGATCTTTTTTGTTTCTTGAGTCAGTAAACCTGAGATAATACCAACTTGAATCCATGAACGTATCCATAGTATCTGTCTCTCTCCTTGCCTTTTCCTTACAATTTGGACATTTAACTTCAATAAATTCTTTATTTGTTGCGAGAGGATTTCCATCCCCAAATTTTACCTTATCAGGAAGCAAAACAGGCAAGTCTTTTTCAGGAACAGCCACTATCCCACATTTATTGCAATAAATCACAGGAATAGGAGTTCCCCAATATCTTTGTCTTGATATTAGCCAGTCTCGAAGTTTATAATTAACAACCTTCTTACCGAACCCTTTTTCCTGCAAGGCAATAGTTATATGCTCTTTAGCCTCTTCATTGAACAAATCATCAAAACCCTGAGAATTAATTAATATACCCTCGTCAGTATATGCTTCCTTCATATTCTTCAAGTCTATTTTACCCTCTTCTGGTTTAATAACTAACTTTATAGAGATATTATACTTCTTCGCAAAATCAAAGTCCCTCTGGTCATGAGCAGGAACAGCCATCACCATACCAGAACCATAATCAGCAAGGACGAAATTCCCTGCCCAAATAGGAATTTTTTCATTTGTAAGAGGATTAATTGCATAACTACCAGTAAATACACCTTCCTTTTCAAGTTCGGAAGAATCTTTTTCGCTCGTACTCTTAATCTTTCCGAGAAAAGACTCAACTTCTTTTTTCTGTTTTGATGTAACAATCTCTGCCAATCTAGGATGCTGAGCAGAAACAACCATGAAGGTTACTCCAAAGAGAGTATCTGGTCTTGTCGTAAAAACAGGCCATTTTTCTCCGTTGATTTCAAACAAAACTTCAGTACCTTGACTTTTCCCTATCCAATTTTTCTGCATGATCTTAATTCTTTCTGGCCAATCTAGTTCTGGAAGTTTTTCAAGAAGTTCATCAGCATATTTCGTTGTTCTCAGAAACCACTGCTCAAGAGGCTTAATTTCAACATTAGTATCTTTATGCCTCCAACATTTTCCATTATGCACCTGTTCATTTGCCAGAACACTATTGCACTTCGGACACCAATTAACTGGTGATTTCTTTCTATATGCCAAACCCTTTTCTAGAAACTTCAGAAAGAAAAACTGGTTCCATCTGTAATATTCTGGGTCATGACTCTGTAATCTCCTGCTCCAATCATAACTAAACCCGAGAGCCTTCTGCTGTTTGATAAAATTATCGATTGCCTTCTCAGTATATTGCTTAGGATTTTCTCCAGCATTGATCGCAGCATTTTCTGCAGGAAGTCCGAAAGAATCATACCCTGCAGGATGCAAAACATTGAAGCCCTGCATAATTTTGAATCTTGAAAGTATATCTGCAAGTGTATAATTAAATGCATGACCTATGTGTAGTCCAGAGGCGCTCGGATAAGGATACATTTCGAGAACATAATACTTTTTCTTCTTTGAATCTTCCTCAACTTCAAAGACTTTCGCTTTCTCCCATTTATTTTGCCATTTCTTTTCAATTTTAGCAAAATCAATTTGCTTCTTCATCTCAACATTATCCATCATATTAGTTATTATAAAACAAGAAATTTAAAGGTTTGGTTGACTAAAACTCTTCTTTTAAAGAATTAATCAAGCCTTTCTTCCTAAGTTGTATTATCGCAGAGCTATTATATTTAAAGATTATGTCTCCCTTTTGGTCATCATCAATCCAAGGAACAATAAGAACAATATCTCTTGGTCTCAACCAGAGTTCTCTCTTATATCTTCCAGGGACTCTACAATTTCTCTTCTTTCCATCAGTGCTAAGAACTTCCATTCTATTGCCGCCATATCTCTGCAGTATTAGCCCAATAAATTCGCCTTTCCTCGGCATTCTAACTCTAACCGGAACATTCATTTGCTCATCAGTATTTGGATTAGGATTTATATTGTCTGCTACTTCTTCAAACTCGCCATAGTTTCCCATTATATTTGTTAGAAATGTGCTTTTTTAAATATATTCAATCTTACTTTCTGTTCTTCTTGGCAAGCAGGTAAAAGTTCTTGATGAATAGTACAGAAAGAGGTATTGTTACAAAGTTTAAAGCTATATTAAATATCTGCTTTACAAAACCTGATAAAACGATCATACCTATTGACATTTTTCCAGCATAAGCGACAAACAAAAATATTACTTGCATTATTAGTGAAGGAATTCCAAAAATGATACTTATACCCATCATTATAAGGAAAAATAGTAAGATATAACCTAAAGTCTTCCACCATCTTTTCTTAACAATCCTAAAACTTCCTTTCAATGAACTTATAATGCCTTTTCCCCCATCCAAAAATACCAAATATGAAAATATCCAGAAAACCGAGAAAATTATCCCAGGTATAATTAGTGCCATAAACAAAAGCACAAGAAAAATCATGAGTACAATTGTAAAACCTAAAGATTTCCAATACCACTTTTTACCCGCCAAGATAAGTTCTTCAAATGAAAATTTATCCTTTCTCAAAGATGCCGAGTATAATGCAACACATGAGAAGTAATTTATAAAAATAAAAATTATTAAGATAGGTAAGAAAACAAGGAAGAATGGTAAAGAGAAACTATTCTTCAACAAACCCTGTATTCCCATCACATTAATATTATTTTGGTTTGAAACTAAAGCAGTAATATTACCGAATGAATTCATAGAATTATAAGTACTTACAATTTGCCCCGCAAGTCCGTTATGCACCATCCACCAGCTCGAAAGAATAAATAGCACAAGAATTGGAAGAGCATAAAAAATAAGCAGTAATTTGAATATCGGCCCAAAATTGGCTTTATAATCTCTCCATGACCTACCAAAAACATTCCCAAATCCCATAAAATAAAAAGGGAAAATACCTTTATAAAACCTTTCGGGCTTCTATAAGTATGATAAAAGCATATATATTTGGAGATAAGATAACATCCAATGAGCAACTGGCATTTTCCACATCTGATAAGTCTTCTTTTGGGGAGAAAAAAGGCGGTAAGATAGAATATAGTTCCATTGAAACTCTTTTTCTGGTCCAGGAAGGTAAAATGTGTGTTTTGCAGGGCAAAAAACCAATTTCATTTGAGAAACTTATGAAAAAAATAAAAAAACACGACAAAAAAATAGAAACAAAACTTTCCGTTTACTCTGACTTAAGAAAAAGAGGGTATATAGTAAAATCTGCACTCAAATTCGGAGCAGAATTCAGAGTATATGAGAAAGGAATAAAGCCGGGAGTCGATCATGCAAAATGGATCCTTTATACATCAAGAGAAAATGATGGACTAAACTGGCACGACTTCGCCGCAAAAAATAGAGTCGCACATAGTACAAAGAAAAACCTTCTGATAGCAATAGTTGATGATGAATTTGACGTTAGCTATTATGAAGTCTGCTGGCTTAAGCCCTGAAAATTAATTTTAACTGATAATTACACAAATATTTATAACTCTGTTCTATTAGAGAGCAATATGCCTGTTGATATGCAAAAACTAATCCAGAATAAGGAAACAATAATAAGCACAATTCAGTCGAAAGGTCCCTCCCTACCAGTACAAGTAGCAAGAGAAGCAAATCTCTCTCTTCTTTTTGCTTCAGCCTATCTTTCGGAACTTTATAATGAGCAAAAAATAAAGATGAGTCAGATGAAAGTCGGCTCGTCCCCTTTGTATTACATCCAAGGTCAAGAAGCCATGCTCGAAAACTTTATCCAGTATCTTAATCAAAAAGAAAAAGAGGCATTTAATCTCCTAAAAGCACAGAAAATACTTGAAGATGAAAAAGTTGAACCTGCGATAAGAGTGGCTCTAAGGGCAATACGTGACTTCGCAGTTCCAATAAGAATAAAAATTAATGAAGAACAAAAACTCTTCTGGAAGCATTTCCTGGTTCAAGATACGGAGATAAAAAATATCATTCAACCTCTAACTGAAAAGAAAGAAAGAAAAGTGAAATCTGAAGATAAACAGCAGCAAATAACAGAAGACTCTGAAGAAATAAAGGATGAGAAGCAAAAAATAGAAGAAAAAAACAGCAAGAAAGAAGAACTTGAGCAACTTAAGCAAAAAATTGACAAAATGGCGCAAGAATTAAACAATCCCAAAGTAATGGAGAAACCAAAATCTGAAAAAAAGAAAAAGCAAGTAGAGGAAAGCAAGTTTGTCAAGGATATTAAAGATTATCTTACAAGCAAAGATATTGAATTGCTTGAAATAAAGGATGAAAAGAAAAAAGATTTAATTGCAAGAGTAAGAACTGACACCCTATTTGGAAAGCAAGAGTATTTGCTAATAGCAAGAGAAAAAAAGAAAATCAATGAGGAAGACATAACAATAGCTCTTCACAAAGCTCAGGAAGAAAAGATGCCTGCGTTGTTTTTGGCCCCAGGGGACATTGATAAAAAAGCCGCAGAACACGCAAAACTTTGGCGTAACCTAGTCAAGTTTGAGAAGGTTAAACTTTAAAAACCCCTTTTTCCAGCAATCATTACACTATGGGAAGAATAAAATCTACAATGGTCAAGAAAACCGCAAAGAAATTGCTCGTTGAAAGAGAAGCCTATTTCTCTGAGAGCTTTGAGGATAATAAGAAAGCCCTTTCAAGCACAATGCCTTCCAAGCCTATCAGAAACAAAGTAGCAGGTTACTTGTCAAGATTGGTTGCGATGAAAAAAGCAGGTCCTAGACCGAAAAGAATACCTAAAGCAACTACTGAATTACATTCTTATTCTGATAACAGATCATACTAAAGTCCTACTAAGATTGCTTTTCCAACAAACTTAAAAACCTTTTAAAGTTGTTAATTTCGGCTCAGTAGCTCAGTGGTAGAGCATTGCTCTCATGAGGCAAGGGTCGGGAGTTCAATTCTCCCCTGAGCCATTTCAAAACATTTATTAACAAACTCCTTCCCTAATCAATATGAGTGGTGAAAAAAAGCCGTATGGCGTTACCAGAAATATAATAATTATATTCGATGTTATTCTAGCCCTCTTGATAATCTTTTTCTCATATAAGATATTAAACACCTCTTTAGGCTCAACAGCAGTCATTTTCGGATTTGTAATGCTTGTCGTATCAGTAATTCTCAAAATTACTCAGAGATGGTAATGTATAACAAGACAATCAAAAGATAACTTAAGTTAATTATTCTTTTCAAACATACTTGTATAGAAATTTTTCTTCAGAAGCTGCCTATTAACTTCTTCTTTTTTATAATTCAATGATAATAGTTTAGAAAGAAAAGACCTTTCTTCATTGTTATTAGTAATTGCAGAGCCTAATTTATTAATTTCTTTTGAAAATCTGCTGTTTTTTGCATAAACAGAAGTAGGAATTCTAGAAAAAAGAGCTTTCACATTGGCTACATCATCAGGCACTTTCGCGATAACAGGAATCTCCATTGCCTCTTCAATCTCATCCAAACTAAGTTCATATTTAGGATTTCTTATTTTATTAATTATCATACCCGATATCGGCTTTCCTCTGTGCTTTGCAAGTCTAGCTGCTCTCAATGAACAACTTAGAGTAGGATAATCTGGAGTTGTTACAACAAAAAGATTATCAGACGCAAGCATTACAGAAAGAACCTCTTCGTTCAGGCTTGGTGATGAATCAAGAACAATGAAATCATACTCATCTCTAACTTTTGAAAGTCTATCTTTCAACTTCAGTGGAGAATAATCATAATTATAGACATAACTTCCAGGTATGACGTCTACCCCATACCTTTTGTGCATTGCGCTCCAGACTCTTGCTCTCCCAGATAAAACATCATGAATGGTCTTATCAGGCTTGACGATGTCCATATGTAACCCAAGATTTGGAGCAGAATAATTTCCATCTATGAGCAAAACTTTTTTTCCATAACTCTGTACAAGATCAGAAGCAAGAGATGCTGCTATTGTAGTCTTACCTACTCCTCCTTTTATGGAAATAATTCCAATCACCTTACCCATTAAATGTTTAACATTTCTCTATTTAAAAGAGTTTCTACAGAAAACTAGGTCTTATTTCAACAACCAAATCGGAATAGAAAAAAGAAAGAAAAACTGCTAAAATCTGCCCAGGTCATTTGAGGGGTGTTTTTGTCTTTTGTCATCGATTATTTTCCTAAAATAGCCGAAAAAACGGTCTCTTTATTATATACATTCCTAGGGAGAATCTATACTAAGTGGACCTGCCGAGAATCGAACTCGGGTCTCATCCATGCCATGGATATATCTTACCACTGGACCACAGGCCCTCAAAAAGTTTTACAATTAGTCGATTATAAATCTACCTATGAAACATCATATTATAGAAGTTAGGATCAAAATAAGTAATACTCCCATCACCATCAAAAATGGAATTAGCCATGATTTATGTTTGTGAGTTTCCGGAAGCAAATTAGCTGCTCCAATATATAGAAATTCTCCAACAAAAAATGCAAGTATGTATGCAAGAGCAGCTTGGTTGATTATTATTACTGATGTAAACAAAACTCCCAAAACAGGAGCAATGGCATCCATAATTAAGAAAAGGACTGCATTTTTCAGTTTATGTTTGTTCTTCAGCATTAATGTTACTGTGTTAATGCCATCAGTAAAATCATGAGATATGACTGCAAGAGCAACAATCAACCCTACCGCGGGATTAACTTGATAAGATGCCCCTATTGCGGCTCCATCAAGAAAGCTGTGAATAACAAGACTTCCTGCACCTATTGGCCCAAGAGGATGTCCATGATCATCATCCTCATGCTGATGTGCAAGGAAATATTTCTCAAGAAGACTGTAAAATAAAAATGAAAATACGACTACAATTAATAGATACCTTATTGGAAGAGATATGCCATTTGCCAAATTAATGCTTTCTGGAAACAAATCAAAAAATGCTACGGCTATAAGAGTCCCTGCTGAAAATGCGAAAAAGTAAGGCAAAACTTTTCTGAATCTTATGGCCAAAAGCCCACCTAATAAAGTTGAGATGAATGTTGCAACCGCAAGAAGTATTATTATATTCATGTTAGAAAGGATAAGTAATGATATTTAAACATATTTAGATGAATATAAATTAATAAGCGTGAAAACTTATCTCCGTTTTCGCCATTTTTTTGTAAAATTCCAATTCAGGATATTTTTCTCTTCTTTCATAAACCAATTTCTCTCCACCTATCCAAAACAAAAACCACCCAGCAGGCTCAAGTACCACTAAAATAAAATTAAAAAAGATATTGCTATCACTATATGTAGAAACTGCTGTTGCAATCCCAAGCATGAGCAAGCCCGATATCATTAGATATATTCCTTTTTTCTTTATTTCCGAAAGCTCTTTTTCAAGAAGAAGTACATGTTTTCTGAAATGCTCTCTTAATCTTCTTTTTATTAATACTTCATGTTCAAAATTCCTTTTACTTTTAGGAATCATAAAACTTAAATCTAGATTTTCATCTTTATCTCTGGCAGCTTTTTTTGCCTCAAGAAGAAAGTCATCAGACAATGCCCTTTGAGGGTATGGCCTCGGATCGAAGTCGGAGAAAATATCATCATATGTGTCAAGTAAAAGACTTATCTCCGCTTTCGCCAATAAAGATTGTTTAAGAACTTCTTCCGCCCCAATATCTCCATGAGCATCATTTTCGAACTCATTCCCATTCATTTCTTACTTAGCCCCCGAGGATTGAGAGCTCTAATAGCAATATAATATGCAATCGCACCGACCCATGTTGTTAATATAAGCAAAACTATCCAGATTATTTTCTCTCCGTTGTTCTTAAACTTTCTTTGAGCACAATCAATAATCATCCAAACAACAAAAGCAAGCACAATTAATCCAATTATGAGTTGCAGAGCCATTACTCCCGCTGCAAACGGCCAAAAGAAAATATCACCCCATACCATAATGAAGATAGAAAATTCAGGTATTTAAAACTAATCTTCCTTGACTCTTGTTTTCACAACTTTGCCAAGTTTAAGAATGCTCTCACCCTTCACAACTTTTCTAACAATATCATGTAATTCAGATATCTTAACTCTTATCTGCTCCGTAGAATCTCTATCTCGGATTGTAACTGTTTTGTCTTTCACACTCTGCTCATCAACTGCAATACACATTGGAGTTCCTATTTCATCATTCCTGCTATATCTTCTTCCTATGCTTCCAGACTCATCATAATTAATATTCCAATCGCTTCTCAAATCTTTGACAATCTCTTTTGCCAGTTTAACCATTTCCTCATCTTTGACAATTGGTAAAATAGATGCCTTAACAGGAGAGATATATGCCGGCAGTTTCAAGACGACATTTTCTCTTTTCTTATCCTGAAAATATCCATTACAAAGAAGTGCTAAAAATATTCTTCCTATCCCAAAAGTTGGCTCGATTACTCTGGGTATGACTTTCTTTTTTGTTTTCTCATCAAACAATTCAAGATTCACCCCAGATTCCTTTAAATGCTGATTCAAATCATATTGTCCGCGATTTGCATTGCCAGCAATTTCTTTGCTTCCGAATGGATACTCAAAATCCATATCAAAGGTTGCGGAAGAATAATGGCTAAGTTCAGATTTCACATGCTCTCTTACCTTAATATTTTTTATCAGTCCAAGCTTAGTAAACCAAAGAAGTTGTTCAGCAAGCCAGTAAGCATGCCACTCATCAAGTTTTCCTTCCTTGATCATCTTTCCTACAGTCGTTTCTTTTAGTGTTTCCTTGCCAGAATCCTGAGTTTCAGCGTCAAGCAATCTCAATTTCAGATTCAAATGCTTATCAGCAAGCAAGATACATTTCTTTTCCTCAGGATGTATAAAGAACTCTAGTTCACCTATATCAAATTCTCTGCATCTAAAAAGAAAATCTCTCGGAGCAATCTCATTTCTAAAACACCTTCCTATTTGTGCAATGCCGAAAGGCAATTGCATCCTTGCCGTCTCCTGGACTAATCTGAAATCCATAAACATTCCTTGTGCAGTTTCGCCCCTCAAGTATGCATCTCCAGCACTCAAAGCTCCTACCTTAGTCTTGAAAAGAAGGTTAAATTCCCCCTGAACTTCAAATTCTCCCCCGCATTTCTCGCATTTTGCCTTTCCCACTTCAGATTTATCTATTTTTGTTGCATTCTTGCATTTCTTGCATATTACTGCAACATCAGAAAAATTAGAGAGGTGCCCCGAAGCTTTCCAAGTTCTTGGATGACTTATTATTGAAGCATCAATTCCAGTCATATTATCCTTTTCATGCACAAAAAACTTCCAAAAATCATTCTTTATATTATTATAGAGTTCAACTCCAAGGGGCCCATAATCCCAAAATCCTGCAAATCCACCATAGATCTCACTGCTCCTGAAAACAAATCCCTTCCTTTTACAAAAAGTAGAGAGCTCTTCAATTGTGAGTTTCTTTTCTGATTCCTTTTTTTCTTTCGGCATAAAGTTACCTAAAGAGCATTATATTTAAATTATTCCTTATAAGCAAACAATAGAATCGGCCGTTTTTATAATACATATTTAATAAGTAATTTATTACATAAAGACAATATTTATAAGCATTTATTACATATTTAATAAGTAATGAGAAGGGCAAATATAGACAGGACTAGGCTTAAGGAATTACATGAAAAAAAGAGAGTATGCCAAAAATATAAGAAGGAATTAATCGACTTTCTCCAAGAGCAAAAAGAGTTGCTCATAAAAAGGGAAATACACCAGTATGACTATAATCAAGTAATAAGCAAGAAATATGATGGAAAAACAATTCCTGAATGGATAGAATATTACGACTGGTATGAAGAAGAGTGTAATCTTAGAATTTCTGCTGAGAAAAAAAGTATTACAAAAAAGAAAGTTGTAGCATCATTATATGCTTTTATTCTATTGTCAGTTCTTTTCGTATTTATCTTTTATATCTCTCCGAACTTAGTCGGATTCGTAATAAATAATCTAAACAGTCAGCAAACAGTCAGCTACACGCAGAATCTCTCTCTATTTTTTAATCAGTCTGGGCAATATACTTGGATTCCAAATAACTCTGGTTCTCTTATTTCTGCCAGCATATCTGGAATAATAAAAGAAAACGACCCTAACACTAGTTCTGTAAAAATTTATCTGAATAACTTACTTTTGTTTGATAGTTCAAACAAAAATTTCATCCAAAATTTACAAAGTCAAAACTCTGGCAGCCCATCAGGTAATATTTTAACTGGATTTACAATATCAGATTTGAGTTCTCAGGATAATCAAACTACATCTGATAATCAAAATCTCTCCATTAATTCTAACCAATCTAATATTCAACAGGGGGCACTCCAAAACGAGACAAGCCCTTCTCAAGGAGGCCCCCCGATTGAAAATCTAACTTTTAATAATGAAACAAATACAAATCAAACCAATCAATCAGTTCCCTCTGAACAAAATAATACAAATACCAGTAGCCCTTACTCTCCAACTTCAAATCAAACATCTCTACAAACTATTATCTTGCCCTTCTCAAATATGTGTGTTGAAACGTGCAATATTGCCAACCTTTCATTAAATCTAAGCACATACAATATAAGAATAGAATTGAATAATGCAGAAGTTTCAATAGATAACATAACCTACTCAATTCTATCAACATTATCTTCAAATATTACTATTCAAAATGTTTCAAACCAAACTATAGAAAATACAACTGTTTCAAACCAAACTGATATTCAACTGTCTGCAGAAATAAATAAACCAGTAAAGTGGCAAAGAATACTTGACGCCAATCAATCTGGTAATTATTCACTTACCATACCAAACATTTCTCAGAATATTAATCTTCAGGATTTACATAGTGCAAAACAGTTAAAATTCGATATCAAAAAAGGTAGACGAGAAGCCGTTGATTTTAACAATGACCAAGCAAATTCTAAAATAAATCTTACCTATGAGACTCCTGCCCCGACATTAAGTGAAACAGATCGTGATCAATTTCATAAAGAAGTGGTTGTTTCCGGTCCAGATTCGATACATTATCAAAACGTTACAACCTATGTAAACATTTCTAGCAACATTAGTCTGTCAGATCAGTCAAGAATAAAATTATATTTGCTTATAAATGGAACTCAACAAGAATTCCCATTTAAGGCTTTAGATACAAATGGGGATGGATTTATAGACCAGATCGAATGGATAACTCCTCACTTAAGCAACGAAACTTTCGAAATAATTATCATAAGCAAAGCATGGCATTTAGACTCAAATAGGAATTTTATAGAAGATATATATGATGATGTTAAAGCTCTCGATAATATTTGGAGTCCTACAATTAATAATGGAGATTATGTAAGAGTAACATTTGAACAAAATCTTACTAACAAAAATGATATTACTCTTTACCCAAGAATAATTTCTGGAAACCCAATCATAAATGTTTATGAAAATAATCAGTCAGTATTAATCGCTCAATTTAAAAACCTAAATAATAATTCATATAACAAAATCTATTTAACAAATCTTTCTAATACTCAGAATGTTTTTGACCTGCAGATTCAGGGCGGATCAGTTCAGTTTGATCATATTATTGACCCAGCATATTTATCCTCTGCTCTTGTACAACAGGGAAATGTCGCCGCAGTAGTCAACCTGACAAATATCACATTACCACTAACTGTTAACACTTCAAATACTTTTTATCTACTTTCAACGAGGGCAAGCGGAGGATCAACTCCAGATATATTGCATGTGAATGGAAATATAACCAACAGCACAACTCTATCTTTGTATAAAAGTTCAACCACATCCACAAGTATAGAATGGCAAACAGTCTCATCCAGTAATTTTAATACGCAAAGTGGATTTTTGGCTATGGCCTCAGCCACCGCCTCATCAGTTGTTAGCTTACCTAATCCAATAAACACTAGCAGTAGCTTTGCTATTGTTTACGGAACTATGTCGGCAACTGCTGCTAACTTAGTAAGAGACATCTGGATGGTTGAAATACAAAACAAAACACAAATTAATATAACGCGTGGAATAACTGGAACACAAGCAAATGTATCTTGGCAGGTTGTTGATTTCAATAATGCGATAGTACAAAATGGAACTGTTGCGACATCCTCTGGGCTTACAACAGTCGCTCTTGGAACTGCTATAAATACAAGTAATTCTTTCCTAATTTTCAGCAAATATTCGGTCCCTTCAACCGGAGACGCCACTAACTTATCAATACAAGGGTGGATGAATGCTACCCAAATAAATTTCTATAGAAATGGTACTGGAAACGCACCAGTCACTCGTGTTGCATGGTTTGTTGTCAGCCAACCTTCACTGAATGTACAATCAGGAAACACAGTTATTACAGGCAGCGCTGCACCAGTCACAGCAAATATTGTAGCTGTCAATCGTTCACGTACATTTGTCATTGCATCCTATGATTACAGAACAGCCAGCACAACGTGGGCAAACGTTTATCCAACTTGGAATCTGACTAATGGCACGCAACTCGTGTTTCAGAAAGGGGGAGCAACAGGAAACACTAACATTACATGGTTCGCCGTTGAAATGAAAGACGTAAGAGACATAGTTCCCCCAATACCAAATATTATTGCGCCCATAAATAATACCTTTACAAATTCAGCAACACAGTCTTTCAATGCGACCGCTACGGATGACATTGCTTTGGCAAATATGACTTTCTTCCTTTGGAATTCAACTAATTCTTTAATAAATCAAACAAACCAATCAAAAACAGGGGCTTCAAGTTCAATGAATTTGTCTGTGACTCTTCCTTATCAAGGAGTATTCACTTGGAACTATCAGGCATGCGATACTTCGGGAAATTGTGCCTTCAATAATACAAATTATACAATTACATATGATAATGTTGCTCCGAACATACAATTCGTATCACCAACTGAAACGAATAATACAAATATAAGTAGAAATAATATATTAGTCAACGTTACTGCCTCAGATTCTCTTTCTGGTCTTAAAAATATAACCATATTTTTGTATAACTCAAGTCTGACATTAATTAATTCTTCAAACACTAGCACGTCACCAAATTATGCAAATTTCACAGGTTTATCAAATGGAATTTATTACTTTAATGCGACTGCTTTTGATAATGCTGGAAATTCAAATATCACAAATACGACAACAGTTAACATCTCTATTACTAGTACAAAACCGACAATTCCATTTGTTACTTCAATTTCTGCTCAATCGCCGAATGAAGATTCTTTTATTCCAATTACTTTCTACTTCACTGCTAATGATGCAGGTGGAACTGCTAGCTTAAATGATACGACTGCAATGGCAAACTTCACCATGGCTGGACAAACAACAAGACAGAATAATTCATGTACGAAAGTGGGAAACATAGATGCAAATGACGCAAATTATTCGTGCACCATTAATTTGTGGTACTTTGATGCTTCTGGAACATGGAACGTAAGTGTTTCCGTTAATGACACTCTAAATAATCAAGCTGTAAATATCTCACAGACATTCACATATAATCAATTGTCTGCTTTCACTATATCTCCATCCGCTCTTGCATGGAATGTATTGACTCCTGGCGCGACCAATAAAACAGCTAGTAATGATCCAATATTATTAAATAATACTGGGAATAAACCAATTACTTCGGGTAATATTCAAATAAATGCGACAAATTTAATAGGGGAAACGGATGGCACAAAGGCAATATATGCAAATAATATTTCGATGAGCATTTTTACCGGCGGGTCTCCTCCTGCTGAATGTAATACTTCAGCTACAAATTTGAATAATTCAGTTTTCACTTCAATATC
>CAYWEK010000011.1:0-20185 GCA_964457475.1 Candidatus Woesearchaeota archaeon | reverse complement strand
AAATCACTTGGTAACACATTAGACCCTCTAGAACTTTTAGAGAAATACAGTTCTGACACTATAAGATACTCTTTACTCAGAAATTCTGTCTTTGAAGATTCTGATTATTCAGAAGAAATAATTATAGAAAGGCATAATAATGAACTTGCAAATAAATTTGGTAATTTGGTAAGCAGAGTTTCTACTCTTGCTGAAAAATATGGACTTGAATCATCAAATTCTATTGATATTTCTCTTACACTTAAGAAAGTAAATGGACATTTCGATAGATATGAACTAGATAAGGCATTAAGTGAAATTTTCTCATTCATTGACCGAACAAACGAATATATTCAGGTAAAAAAGCCTTGGGAAACCCATGATAAAAAGGTTTTATGGCAACTTGCAAACGCGATAAAGGACATTTCTATTCTGCTTTCGCCTTTTATACCTGAGGCATCAGAGAAAATATCAAAAATATTTAATTTCAATATCTGTCTTGAAGAGCTAAACACACCACTAAATACCGTAAAAGTTAAAAAATCAGATATCCTATTTAAAAAAACGTAAGATGGAAGAAAAAATATCCTATGAGACTTTTGAGAAAATTGACCTTAGAGTAGGTAAAATAATGAATGTGGAAGACCATCCAAAAGCTGACAAGCTCTATGTTCTGACTGTTGATTTTGGAGAGCAAAGTCCAAGGACAATTGTTGCAGGCTTGAAAAACTATTATAAAAAATCTGACTTGGAAGGAAAGAAAGCAATCTTTGTTACAAATCTTGAGCCTGCAAAACTAAGGGGGATTGAGAGTGATGGCATGATTCTTGCCGCCGTCAATATAAAAGATGAAAAAGAATCCGAAGTTGTTATTCTTCAGCCTGAAAAGGACGTTGCTCAAGGAAGCAAAATCAGGTAAGAAAAAATTATACAGTACTAATTAAAATTTTATTTAATTTATTATTTTAAACTTTTATTTCTATCAATTTTGGCAAGTTCCTCTTTAAGCAAAGGTATTTGCCTGTCAATATCTCTTATCATTTCCTTGAATCTTTCAGTCTTGACTTTATATTCTGTCTCAGAGATTGTCTTTGACTTGAAGTATTGTATCTGCATTTTCTTAATCAGATTAGTGAGAGTTGCTTTCTCAAGAATAAAGTGATTCATCTTTAAATTTACCCTCATCCTCTTTATGGTTCTCCAGAAGATAATCAAAACAACTACTACTACCAGCAAAATAATCAAGATTTTAAGCCAGTTATTCTGGAAGAAGTTCTTAAGATTGTTTGAAGTGGTGTCATAAAATAATCTTAATGTTGTCTGACTTGCCTGGATATTTGAAATGCTTGTATATCCTTGGTTTATCAGTGTCAGAGTGTCCTCAAATCTTTCTTCGTTGAATGACTGCTGTATTTGGTCGTACTGTTGTTGCATCTCTGAAAGATTAGTTGTTTTACTTGCCTGTGTATAAGCTTCATTGAATATCTTTAATTCATCTCCAGCTTTTATCGCAGTTTGAGTCAGGTTTTCGACCTGGGCAGCATCATTAATGACAACACTATAATCTCCAACAACACCTGTATTCTCAAGCGCAAGCTGCGCCTGATATATTTGTATAGCTTCCTGAAGAGATTCATTTGCCCTACTTATTGGAATGCTTCTGGCTTGCATATCAGCAATATCTGCACTTGCTTTATCTATCGCCTGCTTAGCAGATATTGATTCATTACTATATGCTTGAGTATTGGCTACAAGCAATACTAAGAATAAAGCTGCTATACAAAAAACTAGAGTCCTTCTCATTTTTTACCTCAATATAAATGAATATACATATTTAAATCTAATTACTTTGTTATGTAAATTATTCTCATTTACGTAAGACTGAATCCAGATTGCTTATCTTTTCTCAAAATCTTATCAGGATATACAATCACTCCCTTTCCACCTTCAATCCTTAGCTCAACAATTTTTTTCTTAAAATCACTACCTCTCATCTTTAACACTTCAATAGCAGAACTTCTTGTTCCCGAGTCATATATTACATTATATATTACAACAATTCCATCTGAAAGGAAAGAAACAGCCTCGCCTTCTTCCTTAAATGTACTTCCTATGTGCGCAGGAGTCGCGACTTCTCTTATCAATAAATTTGTAATCTTATTCTTTTCAAGATATCTAAATAATTGCTCCATATAAATTCTAAATCTACTCTCATGGCCTGAAAATGCAGATGATATAGAGGTTAATGAATCTATAACTACAAAATCGGGCCTAAAATCCTCTGGAAACAAAACAGGGTCAACTTCAATTAAAAGCTCCTTCTTCGCAGCGCTGAGAAGTGCTTCAACACTTCTTGAAACATCAATCGCATCAAATCTTCTTACTCTAAGAATGTCTTTTTTTATGAAAGAATCAACATCCCAATTAAAATGCTTCATGTGATCTATTAACTTGTCCTCTGGCTCTTCAAAACTCATATAAAGACATTTCTGTCCCTTCTTACAAAGACTTGCGACGCTGGCAAGACAGAACATTGTCTTTCCGCTCCCAGGTCCACCTTCAATCAAGACAGAACCGCCAGTAGGAATACCATACCCTTTTTCAAAAAGCTCATCAAAACCCGGAACTCCGAGTCTTAGAAAACCCATGTCATTCTTCTGACTTTTTTTAATCACTTTTTTATTAGATGAATGAGATGTCTTATTATGCAATTTATTTTTCGCACCCTTTTTAGCCATACCAAGAACACTCGTATTTTCAATATTTAAATATTTGCCTTTATCGACCTAGAAGAACATCCATAATGCTAAGCTTTTCTCTATAACTTCCATTTCCAATAATCCGTGCAGCTATTTCTCTATAAGCTCTAGCCGCCTTACTTTTAGGAAAAACATGTATCAACGCATTTTTCATCAATAATGCTTTCTGCATATTCTTATCTTCAGGTACGACTCCCAAAATAGGCAACTCAAGCATGTCTCTTATATTCTTTATAGGCATTTCCGTTTTTAGCCCACGTACTCTGTTTACAATAACTCCCTTAACAGTTTTTCCGAGTTGCTCTATAACTTTACTCGTCTTCAGAGCATCAGTAACCGCAGGTATTTCAGGGTTTGTTACGATAATTAATTCATCAGATGACTCCATTGCAGCAATTGCCTCTTCACCGAGACCAGCAGCAGAATCATAAATTACATAATCTGCAATCTTCCTGAGCTTCTTTCCAACTTCTTTGAGCTTGCCATGATCAATTTTCCTCATTTCTTTTATTGACAATGAGCTTGGAATTATCTTTGTGCCAGATTCATGCTCATATATCGCATCAGCAATCTTAGCCTTCCCAGATAGAACATGATTAAGACTTACAGGAACAATAGGAGCTCCAAGGTGAAGTCCCACATTCGGAGTTGTTAAATTAGCATCAAGAAGAATGACATCCTTACCAAAAGAATTCAAGGCAGCGCCAATATTAATCGCTGTTGTAGTCTTACCTACTCCCCCCTTCCCGGATGTAATCGTTATTAACTTCGCCATGAGTTTTAAGTGAAACAAAAAGTAACACCTGAATAAAGGAAGTTATTTCAAAGCGCTTATAAATCTTTCTAATGTTGCAGCATATTCTTTCAGCTTTTCAAGATTGATGTTTATTACTTGTCCTTTGTAGTTTACTCTCAAATTAACACCTTTCCTAAACTCATTTTCTCGAACTTTCTCAAGACTTTCTATATCTCTAAAGAGTTCATACAAATCCAGCGCATCCATAATTTCCTTGTTCTTGGTATATATCTGCTTAAGTTGTATCAGTTTGGCGCGTGGAGCATTTGGTATAGCCTTCCACTTCTTCTGCTTCTTCGCCCTTTCAACAAGATGATTCATTCCAAGATCAATCATTATTTTCCAGCGTAAAAGCAGATTAATTATAACATCACAAGTCTTTGTATATTTTAAGCTTACATAAAGTAGATGGTCAGCACTGATCTTCTCCTTTATTATTGACTCCATTTAAAAAAATCCTCAATTTAAGATGTAACGAATGTAAATGGGCGCGCCTATTTATATCTTTCTAATTGGAATGCTAATATATATTTTAGAACACAAGTATAAGTTCTTTTTAATTATTATTTCTCTCGTAAATCTTATTGTACATCCCATCTACCAATTTTTTAAGAGAAGAAATAAAACCTTCTATCATCTGATTATCAACTTCATTCACATTCAAATCATCATCAAGTATGATTATTTTTCGATGTTTAACGAATTCAAAGCCAGACTGTCTATGTTTTTTTCCTAGAATCAAGATCATTCTTAAGTTATCTCTGTCTTTTTTGTCTAACCCATAATTAAAAATACACTTATCAAAAAAAACCTTAAGGTTTTTTACATTGTCTTTGCCTAACTTAACTCTCTTGCACACATGCTCATACTTTAAGATAAAAGAAATAAGCGAAATCTCCTCCTTATATAAGATTTCAAGCACTTTTAGTAATATTCTTGGTTCATTCGCCGCAGGCATGACTGCTTTCATTAGATTATCAGCGCTTTTTAAAGTTTTTTGGGAGTTTACAATAACATCCGCGGACTTTTTCTCAAAAGCTATCATAAGATTATAATTTTACTCGCTCAGTTTAAGAATCGCCTCTGCAATGTCTCCTTTTGTTTTTTCAAGAGCGGCTTTTGCTTCTTTTTCACTCTTCCCAGTCTTTTCAGCGACAAGGCTAACATCTTCTTCTCTGATACTTTCCGATTTAGTTTCTTCTCTGATTTCCCCAGCGACTTGAAAAGTATGCTGTCCTTGCATTACTATTTTTTGTACACTCACTGGCTCAATAATGATATTCTTATCAGCAGTCTCAATAATAACACGAAGAGCTTCAATCTCTTCATTCTTAATGCCCATTTGCTTCATCATCGCCTGCATTTGCTTTGGATTAATTCCACCTAACATAAACTAAGCAAAAAGACAAGACTATAAATATATTTCTAATTAGAGATTATAAACTCATCCAGTAACTGGCCAGAAAATCTTGAATCCAATAACAAGGACAATTATGGCAATTACAAAACCGATTACCTGAACAGGACTCAGAATAAACTTACTATCATATTCTTCATCATATCTCATTAATCCACCCATTCCTCCAGGAAGATTTATCTTGTTATCAGCCATAAAAAACAGACAAGAAAATACTATAAAAACTTATCTCTCTTCCAATTTCGCTAAAAACCTTTTCTTATCTCTTCCAGTAACTTCCTTCCCCCATAATACAAAAACTCTATTGATCCTTGACCAATATTTTTTTGTAACAATTTTCTGCAAGGCAAATTCCGTCTCTGTTGGATTTTTCGTCTTTACAAACCCAAAAACATTACTAATACGATGAACATGAGTATCAACTGTTATGCTATCCTTATCGTGTATCTCGCTAAGAACCAGATTTGCAGTCTTTCTTCCAACTCCAGGAATTTCAACTAATTCGTCAATTTCATCAGGAACCATTGAATTATAATTATCAACCATATATCTAGCAGCACCAATTACATTTTTCGCTTTTGTACGATTATAATTAAGACTTTTAAAGATAGAAAGCACATTTTCGTATTTTGCTTTGGATAATTTATCAAGACTATTATATCTGTTAAATAGATTTTCTGCAATAGGAATTGTCATCTCATCACGCGACTGTGCACTCATTATTGTAGCAATAAGAGTCTGCCAATCCTCTTTCCAGCCTTCCCCGGCAAGTCGCTTTGTATATTTACCATATTTCTTCTCAGCTTTTTTAAATATTCTCAAGAAATAATCTCTCCTGCTCATTGAATCATAAAAACCACCAACTTTTTAATCCCTTCTTTCTTGCTAAAAGCATGGCTGAGATAGATTTCAAGGGCATAGAACAAAAATGGGGAGAATACTGGGAAAAGGAGAAGATATATGCATTCGAAAAGAAATCAAAAAAGAAGATATATTCTATTGACACTCCACCTCCAACCGTTTCTGGGGAAATGCATATAGGTCACGCATGCTCATATTCACAGCAGGATTTTATTGCAAGATATAAAAGAATGTCTGGATATAATGTATTCTACCCTTTCGGAACTGATGATAATGGTCTGCCTACAGAGAGATTAGTTGAAAAAAGAAGAGGTGTTAAGGCAAAAGAAATGCCAAGAACAGAATTCATTAAGCTATGCATGGAATTTCTGAAGGAAGAACTGCCTAGATTCAGACAAGATTGGAAAAACATAGGAATTTCATGCGATTTTGATATCATTTACTCCACAATTGACGATCATTCGAGAAGCATCTCACAATGGTCTTTTCTAGATTTATACAAAAAAGGAAGATTATATAGAAAAGATGCTCCAGCGATGTGGTGCCCAGAATGTAAAACAGGGGTTGCGCAGGTTGAAGTCCAAGATAAAGAAATAGATTCCACATTTAATGACATAACTTTCACAGTAGGAAAGGAGAAATTGACCATTGCAACAACACGCCCAGAATTACTGCCTGCTTGTGTGGCTGTATTTTATAACCCTTCTGATAGCAGATACAAAAAATATAAAGGTATGATGGCGAAAGTCCCTATTTTCAACTTTGAGGTTCCAATAATGGAAGATGAGAGAGCTGACCCGGAAAAAGGTACTGGAATAGTTATGTGCTGTACATTTGGAGATCAAACAGATATGGAATGGCAAAAAGCATACAATTTGCCGATAAAAATAGCAATAACACAAGACGGCAAAATGTCAGAAATTGCTGGAAAATATGCAAACCTACCAATAAAAGAGACAAGAAAAATGATAATAAAAGAATTAAAAGACTCTGGATTGCTAACTCTTCAAAAACCTATAAAACATTTCGTAAATGTCCACGAAAGGTGCGGTACAGAAATAGAATTCATAAAAAGTAAACAATGGTTTGTAAAATATCTTGACTTGAAAGAGGATATGCTCAAATGGGGGGCAGAATTAAAATGGTACCCTGAATATATGAAACATAGATATGACAATTGGGTTAAGGGGCTACAGTGGGATTGGTTAATTTCAAACCAAAGATATTTTGGAGTCGCTTTTCCAATTTGGTATTGTAAAAAGTGTGGAGAAGTAATCTTGGCTGATGAATCACAATTGCCAGTTGACCCTTCTAAAGATTCTCCAAAGACAAAGAACTGTCCAAAATGCAAATCTTCAGATTTTATTCCAGAAATGGACATTTTGAATACTTGGTTCACTTCATCAATGACTCCTCAGATAGCTATTCAACTAATGGATAAAACAACACAAAAGAAATTGTTTCCTATGGATTTACGTCCCCAAGCCCATGAAATAATATCTTTTTGGCTCTTCAATACAATGGTTAAATCAAGACTTCATTTTAATAAAAATCCCTGGAAAAATGCAGCAATATCTGGTTTTGTTACCTTAAAGGGTGAAAAAATGTCAAAATCAAAAGGAAACATAATAAGACCTCAAGAAGTTATGGAAAAATATGGGGCTGACGCAATCAGATACTGGGCAGCCTCATCAAAATTAGGCGAAGATTTTGACTATCAAGAAAAGGATGTTATCACAGGTAAGAAATTTGTTACGAAAATCCTTAACGCAACGAACTTTATTTTCATGAATCTAAAATCTCCTCAAAAAATGCCAAAATTGGAGGAAACGGACAGGCTTTTTCTACTACAATTAAATAAACTAATAAAAATAGCGACTAATTCTTTCGATGAATACAACTATTCAAGAGCTAAACTGGAAACTGATCAATTTTTCTGGAAAATCTTAGCAGATAATTATCTTGAAATTGTAAAAAATAGAGTTTATAATGGAACCGAACAAGAAAAGGAGTCTGCATTTTATACGCTATATTGCTCTTTACTAACAATTCTAAAATTAATGGCTCCAATAACTCCATTTATAACTGAAGATATCTACCAATCTCACTTCAGAAAGTATGAAAAACAGACCTCAATACATATTGAGAAATGGCCTGAACAAATTAAGATAAAAGAAGGAAAAGAGGATGAAAAGATCTGGAATAAGCTGCTTGAAGTGGTCACTTGTGTAAGACAAGAAAAATCGAAAGCACAAAAATCAGTAAAGGCAGAAATTTTATTGACAATTCCTAATGAAGACCTGGAACTCCTTAAACCAGTAATAAAAGATTTAAAATCTGTAACAAATACTAGAGAAGTAAAAGCTGGAAAATTGGAAGTAAAATTCCTTTAGCAAGTATTAAGCTTTATTAACTCATCTAATATAACAATTCCATGGACATCGAAGAAAAACAAAAACAAGAGTTAGAGGAACTGGTAAATTTACTTGGAAGTATAAGGGGAAGCCATACCGAATTAGTTACTGTTCTAATTCCAGCAGGCACTAATATTCATCAAGTTTCGAATCAATTGAATGCTGAGGCTGGAACAGCGGAAAACATTAAGTCAAAAACGACAAGAACTGCAGTAGTAACTGCTCTCGAAACAATAATAAGAAAATTGAAAGACTATAAACAGACTCCTAAGAACGGTCTTGCGATTTTCTGTGGTAACGTTTCCGAAAAAGAAGGGGTTCAAGATATCCAGATATGGGCTTATGAACCTATGAGATCCCTAAACGTAAGATTATACAGGTGTGACAAAACTTTCGTTATTGATCCACTAAAAGAAATGCTTGAAGTTCAAGAAGTCTATGGACTATTGGCGATGGATAGACAAGAAGCAACAATAGGAGTTCTTGAAGGTAAGCAAATAAAAGTTATACGTACTTTAACCTCTGGAGTACCTGGAAAAGTAAGAGCTGGCGGACAGAGTTCACAAAGATTCGCAAGAATAACAGAAGGTCTTGCAAAAGAATTTTTCAGGAGAGTTGCAGAGGCGATGAAAGAAATTTTCTTTGAAATGCCTAAACTAAAAGGAATCTTGGTTGGAGGACCTATTCCTACAAAAGAAGAGTTCCTTGAACTAGGAGATTTGGTCACAAAATTGAAAGAGAAAGTGATTGCAGTAAAAGACATAGGATATACTGATGAGCATGGTCTAAAATTATTAGTGGAAGCATCTCAGGAAGATATTTCGCAGCAGGAACTAATAAAAGAAAAAGATATAGTTAACAAATTCTTTGAGACTCTTGGCAAACAAAGAGAGAAGGCAGTTTATGGAATTGAAAAAACAACTCTTGCTTTAGAAAGAGGAGCAGTTAATAAACTACTTATCTCAAAAAAACTTTCAAAAATGGAAATAAAATCTCTCGAAGAGAAAGCTGAAAATATCGGTTCTGAAGTATTCATCATTTCAACAGAAACTCCTGAAGGCGATCAGTTTTTCAACCTTACAAAGGGCGTCGGAGCTGTTTTAAGATTCCAAATTGAATAAGAGTATTACGAATTTCTTAGTCTATTTATTTTACACTCCCCTAAAATAGCAATACTTAATTATATTTATTAACAAAGAGATATGGGAAAACAACAAACCATTTAAATGCCTATTGCGCTAAAATCTAATGGAACCGGTTATGCAGAAGAAAAAAAAGCAGGAAGACCTTTTACTTGAAGCTAAAAATTTCTTTAATGCCTATAAAAAGGAAGCAAGCTCTTCAGTTAGAGCAGGTGAAAGAGTAGTCCAGATAAACTTCAATGAATTGGCCGAACATTCTCCGACATTATCCGAATCTGTTCTCGAATCTCCACAGCAGACTCTTGCAGTTCTTGAAACCGCCCTTGACGATTCTGGATTGATAAAAAATCCCAGAGTACGCCTTCGTGATTTACCGAAAACATCTTTTATAAAAATAAGAGAAATAAGATCCAAACATCTCGATCAAATGCTCTGGATTGAGGGAATTGTAAGACAAGCTTCTGATGTTCGCCCGCAGGTGGTTAACGCAAAATTTGAATGCCCAAATTGTGGCGCCCTACTTTCTGTTCTTCAGATAGATAATAAGTTTAGAGAACCAAGCAGATGCACATGTGGCTGGAAAAGTGCATTCCGACTTTTATCAAAAGAGATGGTTGACACTCAAAGGCTAGTAATTGAGGAATCCTCCGACTCACTTGATGGCGGAGAGCAACCAAGAAGAATAAGCGTTTTTCTACAGGAAGACCTTGTCGATCCCAAAATGGAAGAGCGCACTACGCCCGGAAGCAAAATAAAAATATTTGGAATATTAAAAGAAGTTCCACTTCCTCTAAAGGCTGGTTCGGGCATATCAACAAGATATGATATTGCAGTTGAAGCAAACAACACAATTCCACTTGAAGAGACGTTTGAAGACCTGCATATAACTGAGGAGGAGGAAGAACAAATTTTTGAATTAGCGGCAAATCCAAAATTATTTGAAAAGCTAAGCAAAAGTATTGCACCAAGTATTTATGGATTTGATTTGATAAAAGAAGCTGTACTACTTCAACTTTTTGGTGGAATAAAAAAAACTAAATCAGACGGTGGGAGCACTAGAGGAGATATTCACGTGCTTCTTGTAGGAGACCCTGGAGTAGCAAAATCAGTCATGCTCAAGTTTACATCAACAATCGCACCAAAGGGCAGATATGTATCGGGAAAAGCAGCAACAGCAGCAGGTCTTACTGCAGCCGTTGTCAAAGATGAATTCTTAAGAGGCTGGGCTTTAGAAGCCGGAGCAATGGTTCTTTCTAATAAAGGTACTGTATGTATTGACGAAATAGAAAAAATGAACGAGCAGGATAGAAGCGCAATGCATGAAGCTCTTGAGCAACAGACAGTAACTGT
Organism: Candidatus Woesearchaeota archaeon; assembly: GCA_964457475.1. Lineage (GTDB taxonomy): Archaea > Nanobdellota > Nanobdellia > Pacearchaeales > GW2011-AR1 > VGKP01. The sequence continues at coordinate 9,467 of CAYWEK010000011.1, read as the reverse complement.
TTCCAAAGCAAACATCCACTCGACCTTGCGTGCAGAAACGACCGTTCTTGCGGCAGGCAACCCAAAGCTTGGAAGATTCAATCCATACGTTCCAATACCTGAACAAATAGATATCTCGCCAGCCCTGTTAAGTAGATTCGACATTATTTTTGTTATCAAAGATCTACCAAACAAAGCACAGGATGAGGCAATAGCCACTCATGTTCTTGAAGAGCACAAACAAGAAGTTGTAAGAGATACTATTGATCCCAGATTCCTAAGAAAATACATCTCGTATGCCAAACAAAAATTTAAACCCAAACTTACTGATGAAGCTATAGAAGAAATAAAGGAATTTTATGTAAAACTTAGAGGACAATCAACAAGTGCAGAATCTGCAGTCAAGCCAATACCAATAACTGCAAGACAACTGGAAGGAATAATAAGATTATCAGAAGCCCATGCAAAAATGAGACTTAGCACAGAGGTAAAAAGAGATGATGCAAAAAAGGCAATCGATCTTCTAAAAGCATCCCTTACTCAGGTCGGTTATGACGAAGAAACCAAAACATTTGATATTGACAAAATAACTTCTGGTATCAGCGCTGGAAAAAGAAATAAGATACTGATAGTTAGAGAAACAATTGCCAAGCTTGAATCAAGACTTGGTAAGCTCATTCCAATGGAAGAGATTGAAAAGGCTATCGAGGGAAAGCTCTCTTCTGTTGAACTTGAAGATGCAATAATGCAACTTTCAAAGTCAGGAGATATATTTAAGCCAAAAAAAGGATTCATACAAAAAACATAGTTAACAATATAAAAGCTTAAAAGTCCAGATTATTAAGCAAATAAATAATAAAAATGGAAAATTCACAAACACAGCAGATAAGTTCTCCAAAGAGAAATACTGCGTATAAGCTAAGGATAGGCTCCATTCTTTCAGCAAAGCAGAACATAGAAGGTGAAAGGCTAAAAAGTATAGAATTAGCTGACAAACAGGCAGTAAGGGTAAATGTTATTGCAAATGTGATTGACAAATATATCCAGGATGGAGAGAAAAAGTTTGGTTCTATAACAATCGATGATGGTACTGGACAAATAAAAATAAAGACCTTTGGCGATGATGTTGATTCATTCTTCTTGCAATTAAATCAAGGGGACACTATAATGGTTGTTGGCATGCTAAGAGTCTGGAATAATGAAATATACATTACCCCGGAAATAATAAAAAAGAAAGAACCTTCATTTCTACTGATAAGAAAAATGGAAGCTGAATCTGAAGAAGTCAAAACACATGACAAAGAGCAGCTCCTCGCCTTGAAGGATAAAATTCTAGTTATGATTAAAGATGCTGAGAAAGATGGCGGTATAGATACTGAGAAGATAATTCTTGAACTTAAGGAAAGTCCTGACACAATCAATAATGAGATAAAAAAACTTCTTGAAGATGGTATTGCCTATGAACCAAGACCTGGAAAGATAAGATATTTAGGCTAAAAATATTTAAAACTATTTCAGCTTCTTAAGTGCCAAATATACTGCAGCAATCACAAGTAATCCCAACACAATTATAACTGCAAGCTTGTCATCAAAGTTTTTTATCGCAGCTTCAATTACCAAAACCGCCCCAGCAGGCAATGAAATAATCTGAATTAATAAAGTAGAAATAAAAAGACCGAGAACAATAAGCGCAAAGCCAATTATTGCAAATACAAAGAAACTTATTCTATTATAAACTTTTGTGGCATCATTAAATTGCATTGAACACATATCACAAGTCTTTAAACCAGCGTAACATCCATTGTCATCATACTCATAAATCGGACTTCCTCCCTGTGAAGTACAAGCAGTTGCCTCATCATTTATAGATTTATTAAAAGTGCAATTCTGAGGAATAGGATAAGGTTGAGCATAGGCATAAATTGACGAATTACAGTACTTTTCATATTCTGGAGCAGGATAAGAATAACTAACAAGGAGGTTCACAAGAGTAATAACCATTATCGCAATAAAAATACCAACAATGATTGTTAAAGCAAGCTTTCTTCCATGGCCTGCCGAACTCTTTTTTGCCATGTTGTTCATAGATAAACAAAGCTTATAAACCTTATTTTGCCTCAAAATAGAATGGAATCCTATGAGCAACTTCTGGAAAAGGCATATTCAAAAGTAAAAGTAATAAAATCAGGTAATGAAAGATTTGAAATACCAAAGGTAGCTGGGCAAGTACAGGGAAAAAACACAATAATTACAAACATAACCCAGATTGCAGGATATCTTAGACGCCCAGCTGATCAATTGTCTAAATTCTTACAAAAGGAACTTGCAACATCTGGGAAAATAGAATCGGACAGACTTATATTAAATACAAAACTCAGTTCTGATAAGGTAAATGAGAAAGTCGCATTTTATACAAAGGAATTTGTTATCTGCCCCGAGTGCTCAAAACCAGATACAGAAATAATAACTGAGAAAGGAATAAGATTTAAACATTGTCTAGCATGTGGTGCAAAATCACCCATAAAAAGAAGAATTTGAAAATAATATGAAGATTTCAATAAAGGTGCATAAGTCATACAGAGCAGTTGTAGCAATATGTGACATTGAACTAATAGGCAAAAAGTTTGAAGAAGGTATTAAACAATTAGATGTAAGGGAAAATTTCTATAAGGGTGATGAAATGAGTGAGGATGAAGCAACGCAGATCATGCAAGACCAAAATAAAGAAGATGCGACCTTCAATATCGTGGGGGAAAATTCAGTGAATTTAGCAATAAAAGCAGGAATCATACCAAAGGAAGCAAGTTTGAAGATACAAAATATACCTTATGCACTAAAACTTCTCTAATTTATTTTCTTCTCAAAGCTAAAGCCTGCATCTTTTCAATCTTTTTCTTCTTATTACGCCTACTTATAATCCACCAGACTATAAGTGCAACTATTATAATAAGTATACCATAAAGAGTGTAGTTTGGCGATGTCTGTTGCCCAATTCTGCCTGTGAAAAGCTGAGGGTCAAAATAAACTGTCTTGTTTAATTCTCTCCTAACACCTATATTATCAGTATATTGGACTGTCAAATCAATATTCCCCTTTTGAGGTACACCCTCAAATGTAAATGAGGTATCCTCACCGCTACTAAAACTTCCGACTATTGACCTCGTACTACCTTTAGCACTGAAATTTTGCTGTATTGGTAAATCAACAGTCAGCGCATTAACATCATTCTCTCCGATATTTATGACATCAAAAGTAATTATTTGAGTAGTATAATCGTAATCCTTAATAGATATATCAAAATCACTCTTTGTATTATTAACAGTTAGACTGAAGTTTTGTAAAAAATATGATAGATTTCCAGACTGATAATTTGGAGCATACTTAACCCATATCTCGTTATCTCCATTTAGAGCATTATCATCTACTCTCACTTTGAAGGGTACTAGAGTAAAAGATCCATAATTGTTGACATATGTTCCAGACTGAAGTACTGTGCTTGTACTGGCCCCAGGATCAAATTGTATCGGGTAATCATCTGACAATGCAAAATAGAAATTTCCACAATTTGCATTTGAAAGCCCATTCACTTCAAAAACAAGCTTGACATAATCTCCAGGTATAGCTGGATAAGGGTCTTGATTCAGCAAAGTTATTGCAGGAGAACAAGTCTCAGCACCCACATTACCAATTACAAGCAAGATTGCAAAAATAAAAAAACCTGATAAAATCACTCCTTTCATAGTTATAGTTAAATATCTTAGATTTTAAATCTTTCTAAAGGCCATTCAAAAATTATTTAAAACGTCATTTACTAGAATAGTTATGGAATCTTTTTATTTCAACAAGATTAAAGATCTACAGAAGGAAAAAGTTAATTTAGAAAAGAAGCTAAAAGTAAAAATATCTATTTCTGGCAAGAAAGTAATAGTCGAGGGCTCTCCTCTGGAAGAATACGAAGCATCAATAATAATGGAAGCAATGCAATTCGGCTTCTCTGCAAAAAAAGCACTTGCTCTATCGAATGATGATATAATATTTAGAAAAATTCCCATAAAAACATTCACCCGTCGTAAAAACATGAAGGAAGTCAGGGGAAGAATAATAGGGAAGGAAGGAAAAACAAAGAATACTATAGAAGAAATATCTAGTTGCGATATGGTTGTCAATGAAGAACAAAATCAGATAGGACTTATTGGTTCTGCACATGAAATGGACGAAGCCACTACTGCAATCCAAAGCCTGATTAAAGGTTCAAAACAGGCAAATGTATATAGGTTTCTTGAAAGGATGAATAAGGAAAAAAGGAAAATAGATACTGACCTTGGACTAAAGTTGAAAAAAAAGGAATAGTTTCAAGATAATAGCAACGTTTAAATAACAATTTTCTTTGACAAAATCATGTCCCCTTAGCTCAGCCGGTAGAGCATCTGACTGTTACAATTAGTCCAACAGTGAGATTATAGAAATCAGAGGGTCGCTGGTTCGAGTCCAGCAGGGGACGTTTTACTTTTTAATTAAAAGATACCCTAAGATCAGCAATACAAAAAGAGCAATAATTATCCAGAAAGCAATTTTGTTTCTCTTTTCCTTTCTCTCTCGGCCCTCTGCAATAGAGTAACCCTCATTAATTGCTTTTCTTCTTTCAGGATCAAGCTCCGACTGCTTCTGTCTATCATAGTGAAACTGCATTAATCCACCTGTCTGAACTTGTTCTGCCATCCAAAAAAGTAGAACCAAAACATTATAAATATTCCCAAAACAATACCTATCTATGGTAAACAAAAAAAATAAACAAAAAACAGTCGTAGTAGGTCTTTCAGGAGGCGTAGACTCAAGTGTCTGTGCATTGATACTAAAAAAGGAAGGGTACAAAGTAATAGGTGCTTTCATGAAAAACTTTTCAGACACAAAAAACCCATACACGGGAGAATGCTCTTATCTTGAAGATAAGAGAATGGCACAAAGAATTGCATCTTTACTGAAAATTAAATTTGTTGTTTTTGATTTTGAAAAAGAATACAAGAAATATGTTATTGACTCGATGTATAAAGATTATAAAAAGGGTTTGACTCCTAATCCAGATATTTTGTGTAATAAAATAATAAAATTTCCACTTTTCTGGAAAGAATCAAAAAAGCTTGGGGCAGATTATATTGCAATGGGCCATTATGCAAGAATTAAAAAAACTAAAAAAGGGTATAATCTACTTTCAGGAAGAGATAAACTAAAAGATCAATCTTATTTTCTTTCTGACCTAAGCCAAGATGATTTGCAACATATTTTATTTCCTCTTGGCAATCTAAAAAAGTCAGAAGTAAGGAAAATAGCAAGAAGAAATGACTTTCCTAATTGGAACAAGCATGGAACAGTCGGAATCTGCTTTGTAGGACAAGTAAATATGATATCATTCCTAAAAAATAAGATAAAGCCAAAAAATGGAATAGTGATAGACCCAGAAGGAGAGATTATTGGCACCCACCAAGGAGTACAATATTATACTATAGGACAAAAAACTGGCGAGCATATAGGAATAAGTCTTAACAAGCCAAAAAAAGATGCACAAAAGCGATTTTACATAGCTGAAAAAATAATTAAAAAAAATATTCTTGTGGTTGCTCCTGAAAATCATCCAATATTAAGAAAAAATGCTATAAGAATGAAAAATATTCACTTGATTAACCAAAATGAGAAGTTGCCAAAGTCTGGAGTGAAGGCAAGAATAAGGCATCTTGGCCGATTATATGAGGGCAAACTGATAAAAAATAAATTTATCTTCCACAAACCAGTAGAATCCATTGCCCCTGGACAAATAATAGTCATCTATAAGAAAGATAAAGTTCTTGCAAGTGGAGAAATAATCTAATCTTACTTGAATATCTTGTTTCCTATCTTATAAACTCCATAAGTTATGAAATAAGCGCTAAATACATCGATTGAGTAATGGACATGCATAAGCAATACTGTAATGCCGAGTATTATTGAACAAGCCAACATAAAGTAAGCCAGTTTTTTATTTTCTTTATAAAAGAGTAAGAATAGTAAAAATGGAAGTCCTGCATGTCCTGAAAAAAATAAGTCATTTGTAAAATTGAGAAACTGCAGCATTGAAGGAAAAACAGGTTCTATGGCATCAATCGGAGGTCTGAGATGCGTGAATATTATAAATCCTGATCTTACAATTACAAATAAGCTAAAAATATTTAGAAAATAAGAAATCTTTGCTGGACGAAACATGAGTGGATAAAATAGGCCTACTACTATAACTAAAATAAAAAGCCAAACAAAAATAAATGAAAGATTATATGGCCCAACATGATCAAGAATTAAGTCGTGGGCTATCACAGTGTTACCTTGATCAGTTACGTAATCTCCAGCAAGTGAATAAGCAATTATAGCTATAATCAAAAATACCAGAGAAATAGCTAACTTGTTCTTATTTCTTTTTAATTGCTCTAGCCAACTGCCCTGCATATAAAATAAGGTCTAACATCTCTTAAAAATCTTGTGGACTAACAATCCTTTAAATTTTCTTGGCGAAACTTTCGGCAATAAGCAATGGAAAAAGTATTGTTGCGTCTCCAAAAACTTTTATACTCTGAGCATCAGGCAATATCTTTCCCCAGCTTACTGCCTCTTCCGGTAAGGCACCAGAATCTGAACCATCATACTCCTGTGAAGTGTTAATATATACTGCATAATCTGCTCCATTCCTGAGCATATTTGCATTCAAAATAGAATGTTTCACAACTCCAGCACCTAATATTATCACGCCAGATTTTTTTAGACCTATAGTCGCATCATTTAATCTTTTTGTATCTTCCGCAATATCAATAATAAAATCACTATGCTTAAACTTAAAGAAGTAGATATTGTCTCCAAGAGCCCCATCAGTAATTGTAGGACAATATACTCTTATCTTATTTTTCCATGCCCAATAATAAATGCTTTCTTTATTGTTTATTTTTTCTCCGAGCTTCCAGACTATATCACTCGGAGTGAAAATAATTCCACTATTCTTCTGCTCATTGTACAATTCTTCAAGAATTGGCTGAATAAATTCCTCAAACTCAATATACCTATTATTTGGTGCATAAATATTTCCTATACGATTAATTCCCTTGTCACGTAGCTCCCTTCCAGAGGCTCTAAAATCACCAAGTGTAAATTTACCTAGGCACTTTATGATATCCTCCTCTATACCTCCGCCAGTAGTCACAATAACATTTACCTTCTTGTGCTCAACTAGATATCTAAAAACATCTCTTAAGCCCGAGCTTACCATATTTGAGGTATAGCCCAAAAAGATGAATGCCTTATCATCAAGCATTTGGTTTGTTATTTCAACAGCTTTTGAAAAGTGAGATGCCTGAAATCCCATCGAAGAAAAACTCTTTATGATTTCGGAGTAATTGACTCCTTTATTAAAGTCATATCCTTTTACTGCAACACCTAATGTTTCTTTGCTCTTCCTAAGCAAATTTTCTCTTGCTATTTTCTCCTTACTTTCTACCATTTTGTAAATCTTCTTTGGCAGTTCCGCCAAATCTCCTTATTCTTCCTGAAAAAGATTTTATAGCCTTCTTAAGTTCATGAGAATCAAACTCTGGGAAATAAACATCAGCAAAATAAAACTCTGCATAGGCTGCCTGAAAAGGCATTACGCCGCTTGTTCTTTTTTCCCCTGAAGTCCTTATGATTAAATCTGGATCCGGAATATCTCTGCTATCAAGATATTTCTTAAAAGAGTCTTCATCAATCTTCTTCTGCCCAGACTTTATTATCTTACTTACTGCTCTGACTATTTCGTCTCTTCCACCATAATCAAGTAATAATTGTACGTTAAAATCTCTATAATCTTTAGTTTCGTCTTCAAGTTTTTTCAGTTCATGGACAAGGTTCTTTGGCATTCTGTCCTTCCTTCCAAGATGCCTGAACCTTACTCTATTTTTATGCGCATATTCTTTGAGAACTTCAATTTTCTTTAATACAAGAGAAAAAATAGACTTTATTTCCCTTTCAGAGCGATTCCAGTTTTCAGTTGAGAACCCCCAAATAGATAAATATTTCACACCTTCTCTTTGTGATTCTCTAATAAGCCCTATAATCCGATCATCACTTGCGGAAGTATAATGACCAAAAGTTTCCTGAAGTCCTTTTTCACGTGCCCATCTCCGATTTCCATCAGGAATAATAATTATATGTGTAGGAATTTTACCTTTATTCTCAATTAACTTTCTTCCAAGATTCAATAAACCTTTTGCCTTATCAAGAACATAACCCTGAGGTCTTAAAATTTCAAAACCGTGATAACTTGCTCTAGGCTTCTTCCACTCAACTTTAAGATTATCAACTTGGGAAAATCCAGGGCTTTTTTTAAGCCAAGATATAAATTTTTCTACATTTTTCCTATTTCCCTGAGCAACTACAAGGACAGAACCGTCCTCTCGATTAATTATGTATCCTCTTACTGCAAGAGATTCGGCATATCTCTTTATAGTATATCTAAGATTTACTCCTTGGACTCTACCAAACAATTTTATATCTGCTTCTGTTACAATATCTGCTTTTTCCATAAAAACAAAAAACTTAATTGGTTTATAAAGCTATAGAAAGATAGCTTCTATAAAAGTTAACTTACCTCTTTTTCAAGTGCTTCCCTAAATCTGGCAAGATCATCCGTCTTGATTCTCGCTCCAGCTGCGTCTTCATGACCTCCTCCCGTCGCACCCTCAAAATACTTTAGAATTTTTTCAAGTATATCCCTGACTCCTTTTCCTCTTAGCGAAATGTTAGAAATCCCGCCTTTAATAAAAGCAGCAGCAATATATTTTTTGGGATAAAGGAAAGAAAGCTCATTAGCTATTTCAGCACTTATGCTTAAATCACCAGTATAATCAAAAAATATCAGCTTACCTGAATCTTCTTCTTTCGCCTTCTGAACAAGAGAATCATATTTAACCTTTATTTCAGAATAGCGTTTCCTGAAATTAGAATTTGAGTCTATCTCTTGGAAAACATCTCCTGGACCAGCACAATTAATAAGAAAATTCTGTAGTTGCACAACATGGGTAACAGAGTCCTTTAATCCAAAACTTAGAGCTTGAGCAACTCTTCCAATCTCAGTCTTATAGTAGAACTCAAAAGGGTCTTTTGATTTAATGTTTCTAGGAAAAAATTCAGGATACTGAGCAGATAATTCTTGCAGAAATCCTGGGAGATAATGATCTGATATACAACCGATAACAGCAAGCCACAAATCCTCTTTTCTTTCACTAACAGAATATGATAGGAAAGTTACAGGTTCTGTGCTTCGATCTTTTCCTTTATTTTTTGCAGGATTATATATGTAAATCGCGTTTTCTTTTTTAAGCTGGTTTTCTATAGCCTTTTCACTTCCAACAATGTCATGATGATCTATCCATACAAGAGGGATCTGCATCTTATCTATCTCTTCAACAAATTCCTGAGCAAGAAGAGGTTTATCAAGT
>CAYWEK010000010.1:5563-20366 GCA_964457475.1 Candidatus Woesearchaeota archaeon | reverse complement strand
CATACAGTCAAAAAGAGTATGGCATATATTGAGAAAACCTTCAAATGAGGAATTCAAATCAATAGCTAAAATATCTGCACTAGGCATTGTTGCCCTCGGTTTGCTTGGTTTTATTATTGCAAACATAATTACTTTTCTTTAAAATAAAATTCTTGTTTTTGAAAGGGAAAGATTAATAAACTATTATACTGAACAAGCAGCATGTTCGAAGAATTCAATTCTGAGAAGAGAAATACATTTAGAGATATTTATCCTGCAATCCACCTAGCTAATTTCAATGTTAGATTAATGACTGCGAAAGATGCCTATGTGCAATTAAAAAATAAAGTGTATATGTACCCTGAAAAATTATCAGATCTAGAGTTTGCAAGAATACGCTATAGGATAGATAAACGCAAAAAAGCAATACTAATTAGCGTAACTTTCCCAGGAAGTGTAAGAGAATTTACTTATAATCCTGATTCAATTGATTTTCCAAAGCAGAAATATAGTATACTTGAAGAAGCTAATGAAAAAGCCGAAGTATATCTTTTAAAAAAAAGCAAGGAAAAAAGCTCAGTTAAACAATTAAATTTGGAAACTGAAGTAGTCCAACCAATAGATACAAAAAAGATATTAAGCGCCAGAGAGATTGTTCGAAGTGTAAGAGGAAACCTTGAATCCCAAATGGCAAGATAATAACATTTAAAAACATCTTTTTCATCAGGATTTTACCGTAGAACTACATACTCTTATCATAAATTCTATGGATGAGAGTCATAATGTAGGAGGTAAAAATGCAGCTAAAAGAAGCACTAAACGAACTGAGAAAACTAGAAAAGAAAAAGTTTGACCAATCTATAGACCTAGTGATAAACCTCAAAGGCATAGACATAAAAAAAGATAACATTGCAGCAATCATTTCTATTCCTCATAAGATAAAAGACAAGAAAATCTGTGGTTTTCTTACCAAAAAATCCGAATTAGTTAATACCATAACTCAACCAGAGTTCATAAAATACAGAGATAAAAAGCCACTGAAAGAACTTGTCAAGAGTTATGACTTCTTTATTGCATCTGCTCCTTTAATGCCGTCCGTTGCCACTGCATTTGGAAAGGCTTTAGGTCCAACTGGAAAGATGCCTTCACCTCAGCTCGGTGTTTTAATGAAAGATGATGAATCCGCAATTCAACAATTAATCGAAAAAATAAACAAATCAATAAAGGTAAGAGTAAGAGAGGCAAGTGTTAAGGTAAGCATTGGAAAGGAAAGCATGTCTGACTCTCAAATTCTTGAAAACGCTGAATCATTCTATGCAGGAGTTGTAAATGCTCTCCCAACAAAAAAGGAAAATGTAAGATCAGTAATGCTTAAACTGACAATGTCAAAACCAATAAAGGTGGAGATGAAATAATGGCTGGGAAAAAGAAATCACCTGATCAAAATCAAAAAGAAAAAAGAACTGAAGTTCCTGAATATAAACTTAAACTCGTCCAAGATATAGCTTCAAGAATAAAAGCAAGCAGAACTCTTCTGATAGCTTCAACAAAGGGTCTTCCAAGCTCACAGTTCCATGAAATAAAGAAAAATCTTAGAGGAAAAGCAGATATAAAAGTTGCAAAGAAGAATCTTGTGTTAAGGGCGCTTGATGAAGTTAAAAGTTCTGCTCTTGATTCATTGAAACCACAAATAGGAGCAAATGTCGCACTCTTCTTCTCAAATGAAGAACCTTTTGTACTTTCTGGAATTCTCGCAGACAATCAAAGTCCTACAAAAGCAAGAGCAGGAGATATTGCTCCAGAAGATATCAAAGTTGAGCCAGGACCAACTGATCTAGTTCCAGGTCCAGCAATCTCTGAATTATCTGCAGTCGGATTAAAAGTCGCAGTTGAAGGCGGCAAACTAGCAATTAAGCTTCCCCACACAATTGTTAAACAGGGAGATGCAATAAAAGAAAACGTCGCCTCAGTCATGGCAAAGCTTAACATAACTCCAATGAAAGTTGGATTTGAACCAATCGCTGCCTACGATAGGAAAGAAGATAAAATTTACGTTGGCATAAGAATAGACAAAAAAGGTACTCTTGAATCTCTTCGCGAAGCAATTGGAAAAGCATTTGGCTTCGCTGTTAACCTTGGCTACGCAACAAATGAAACAGTCAAATATTTGATTGCCAAAGCAGGATTGCAAGAAAAAGCAATCCAAAGTCTAGTTGATAAAACATCAGCTCAGACATCACAACCATCACCTGAAAATAATCAACCACAAGGAGGATAAAAATGGAATATATATACGGCGCTTTACTTTTGCACAAGCTTGGACAACCAGTAAATGCTGAAAACCTTTCAAAGGTTATAGACGCAACTGGAGTAAAAGCAGATGAAGCAAAAGTTAAAACACTGATTGCAGCGTTACAAGGCGTTGACATTGCAGCTGAACTTGCAAATGCAAGTGCTATGGCAGCAGCCCCAGCGGCTGGAGCAGCACCTGCGGCAGCAAAAGCTGAACCTAAGGAAGAAAAAGCTTCCGAGTCAGCAGCAGGGCTTAGCGCGTTGTTTGGATAAGTGTTCCATATTTATCCAATACTTGCACAAGCCTAGCTTAGCTAGTCGGACCCTTTTTAATAGAAGTAGAACTAATTATCACAAATAATTAGATTTATAAGCATCTTTCTTATTTTAATTTTGAATGCCCGTGTGGGACAATGGTACTCCGTCGGTCTTGAGAACCGATTTCCTTCGGGATCTCCAGGTTCGATTCCTGGCGCGGGCGTTTTTATTTTAGAAAATTAACTCAAAATAACTCTACTTGATAGATCTTCATAGGCACCATTCCAATCTTTTCTTCCCTCACCATCAGGGCAGAATGCATATGGCACCCCCATTCTAGCTAAATCCTTCTGCATTCTCCGTCCAAGATCATAATCATTCTGTTGTTTATGAAAAAGAGGAATATCATGACTCAAAATAACACCATCAACTTTCTTTTCTTGCACAATACCTATCGCATCATGATAACTTCCCACATAAACAAATTCCACATTATGATCTGCCCGCCCAGGTAGAATATCTCTCGCTTCTAGTAGTGCCTCTTCATCCCCAATAATCATTACTACTCTTACATTTTCGCTCATAAATTTTACGAAAAAAGATTATTAATAAACTTTGCGGTGTTAGAATCCACAACATATTCATTAGATTTTTAAATTGACTTGCACCTTTAAGGACATGGCGGATGTAGTTTAACGGTAGAATGCGGGCTTGTGGCGCCCTAGACGAGGGTTCAACTCCCTCCTTCCGCTTTTCTGTACCTATATAGTAGTAACAAATAGAAAGATTTAAATACTTCTATTCATATTGTTTTTTATGAGTAAAAAAGGAATTAATTCAATATTGTATGCACCTGAAAAATATGTTTTTAGTCCTACGTATAGCTTTTTAAGAAGAAAAATGAAGCTTGATATGTATTCAAGTATTATGGGAACTTATGCCTTGAGTGGAGTTTTACATGGTGCAATGGTTGCTCCAATTAATGTTCCTACCGGAATTGCATTTGGTTCCGTATTTTTAGGTTTTGGTGCTTTAAAGGCAAGAGATAAATTTTTAGAAACAAAGAAAAGAAACTCACTCGAAGGCGTTGTTTCTAAGCAAGTTGCTTAATTATTTGAAATGTTCGAAACCCGAAAAACCCACCCCTTCCGCTTATTTAATATCCACAACCAATATAAAGAGTGTAAGAATTATTAAAGGAAGAGTGGAATGATACAGATTCAAGAGATAAAATCCTAGAAAAGTTGAATCATATCCGAAGATTGCCATTGCCAATGCTGAAATAACAAAAACGATTAATCCCAATAATTGGGTATAGACAAGTATTTTGTTAAAAGAATACACATCTTTATTTTCCTTTCTAGAGTTTATTTTTAAAAAGAAATAATTAATAAAGAACATTGCTAGCACTGCCGCACTCCAAACAAATAGAGCCGGGACTCTAGAACTTGAAACAGGGTTTAGACCGACCATTGTACCTATACCAAGAGTTCCAAGATCAAGAGTTGTTAAATCTGCTAGCCAAAGACCAATAAGAAACAAAAGACCAAATATTGGTGCAAAAGGATTAATCTCAATATCTTTTACTCTCTTCTTTTTTCTAACTATGTAAGAAATTGCCGATACTATCAAAGCTAGAATTATTAAAAATAATAAATAAGTAAAAATGTTGCTTAAATCCACATTTATGCTCATTGTATTGCCCTCTTATATAAATAATAAATAGCAAGAGTAATTATAATGGCAAAGAAGAATGTTAGCATAATTAGCTGAATGCTCGAAAATGCAAAATTAGAGATACCAAAAAAGGCTTGTTGAACCCTTCCAAGGGAAAGGATACCAAAAGATAATAAATAAATGATTGTCAAAACTATAGATTCAATAAAAAGTTTTTTATCCTTTTTTGTCATAACATATTCAATAATTCGTTCTCGTATTTTCTTCAGCATATTACTCTTTTTCTCTTAATATAACAATTAAGATTTGATTATTATTAAAGGTTTGGCAACAACATTTAAATAATAAAGATAATATTAAATTATGATGGCGACGCACAAGTTCCTTCAGGATTGCGCGAAAGTGACGGTTGGATTATTTATTGCAGATATTTTAGCAGTAATTTTACTTTACACCAATAATGTTATAGGTTCCATAAGTTTTTTCGGTCTAGTCTTCACAAAGGCCTCAGTTATGCCAATAATACTCTTTGATATTGCAATAATCATACTACTTATACACTACGGATGGCATATTAATCTTCCCGTGAAATATTTTGCTGAAAGAAGTCTTCTCATGATTGTGGGTGTGCTACTTGCATTTATTGCTTTGGCTCATGTCTTGAGAATTATAGTTGGCGCTCCAATAATAGTAGGGTCTGTAAGTGTACCCCTATGGCTCTCATGGATTGGAGCCCTAGTTACAGCATATATCTCCTATACAAGCTTTCATTTTGCATTCAAGAAAAAATAGAAAGGTTAAACCTCAATCTTAGAAAACATATAACTTCCTATAACAGTGATAATCGCTGCAACTCCAAACACAACTATCAAGCTGAGTTCAACACTGAAATGACTAACTCCCGTGAATGCATATCTTAAACCATCAACTCCATAGCTGAGAGGATTAATATCTGCAATTATATTTATAGTACCAGGCAATCCATCAAGAGGGAATAGTGCTCCAGATAGGAAGAAAATAGGCATTACCAAAAAGTTGATTATTAATGGGAAAGCTTGCATATCATTAAGTTTGGATGCAAGAGCCGTTCCAAGAGTCGTGAAAAGCAACGCAATCAAAAACATAAAGACTATTGCAAGAGGCAAAAATGCCCAATTAGATGGTCTAAACCCTACCAATAAACATATTAGAAAGACAACTATTCCCTGCAATGTGCCAACGGTTGCTCCTCCAAGCGCTCTTCCAATCATAATTTTTGTTCTTGTGACGGGAGCAACGAGAGTTTCCTTCAAAAACCCAAACTGCCTGTCCCAAATAACTTCAATGCCTGTAAAAACTGATGTGAAAAGAATTGACATTGCAATAATTCCAGGCGCTAGGAAATCAATATAATTTCCTCCACCTGCTTTCTGAAATATCGGTCCAAACCCAAATCCAAGTGCAACCAAAAACAAAACTGGCTGCGCCAATGAACCAACCATTCTAGGTTTCGAACGCCAATATCTTTTTAATTGCCTAAGCCACATGATATAAATTGTTTCCATTATCTTCTTCCCCAAGCCCTAGCATGTTGTCTGAATTCTTCAGCAGATGATGCTTTTTCATCTCTTATTGAATATCCAGTAAGCTTCAAGAATGCCTCTTCAAGTGTCTTCGACTTTGTTGATTTCTTAATTTCGGATGAAGTTCCCTGCTTGACAATTTTCCCATGATCAATAACTGCAATTCTATCACTTACTTTTTCCGCTTCTTCAAGATAGTGAGTAGTCAAGAAAACAGTCATTCCTTCATCCTTGTTTAGCTTCATAACATATTCCCACAAATGGTTTCTAGTCTGCGCATCAAGACCTAAAGTAGGTTCATCAAGGAATAAAATCTTTGGATGATGAGTTAATGCTCTTGCAATTTCTAATCTTCGCTTCATTCCACCAGAAAAAGTCTTAACTAGATCATCTTTCCTTTCCACAGATCAACAAATTTAAGTAAATATTCAATTCTTTGCTTCCTGATATCTTTGGGAACATGATAAAATATGGCATGAAACTCCATATTTTCATAGGCTGTTAATTCATCATCAAGACTTGGATCCTGAAAGACGATACCAAATGATTCTCTAGTTTGAGCTTGCTGATGAATAGGATCAAAGCCATTAACAGTTATCTTCCCAGATGTTGGCTGAAGCAAAGTTGTCAGTATCTTTATTGTCGTCGTCTTACCAGCTCCATTAGGCCCTAGAAATGCAAATATTTCCCCTTTCTTGACTTCAAAGCTTATGTTGTCAACTGCAACAACTTTCTTGAAGCTTTTAGCCAGATTCTCTACTTTGATAATTGAATCAGATTCCATAAAACAATTGATTAAACATACTAAAAAAACCTCACTTTTAAATGTTGAGAAAGATCTTTAATTTGTTATAGTCATTCAATAGTAGCAAAAGATTTAAATAGGATTAACTTTTCGGATATCAGTATGAAATTCAATAGAACAGAAGACTTTAATAGGAAACTCTCTGAAATGAATCCAGACCTTGAAAGGATTATAACTGAGGTAAAATCTGAAAAAGCTAGAGAAAAAATTCAGATTGAAATAGAAAATATCAGAAAAATTCTTCTTGGTAAAATAGTATTTGATATGGCTCTTGATTTGCCAACAATGGCAAAAATGAGCAAAGATTATATTTTCTCCCCAGAAATAGAATTTCAAAATCCTGAACTGGCATTGATAAAGGGTCATGGAGGTATAAGCTGGGAAACGAGAGTTGCAGAAGCAAGATTATATTCACAAAAGGCAATGAGCTATATAACTTCATTAGAAAATAGTCAGCTATCCTATCAATCAAAAGGTCAATTAATCAATAATATATCTAGAATTTTAGAAATCGGCCATTATAATGCATTGGATGAAAAGGCAAAAAAAAGTAAACTTAAGGAAAAAACTGTTAATGGAAAATTAGAGACATTAAATGATTTTGCCGAGTTATTTGCTGCGAGCCCAGGAAACCTTCCTAGACTTAATAGCGAAAGTAAGAAAAACATCTATTCTCACCTAACACAAGTTGGAAAAATAATGCAGGGCAATGTCCGAAATGCAAGCGGAGCAATAATCTGGAAGATTAATGATAGGATAAATGCCGTTAATGAAGTCTTAACGACTCTGGAGACAGAGGTCAGGTCAGCATACAAATCTGGTTCAATGAATAAGGATGAAGCAAAGCAAATACTTGGAGGAGCAAGAAAAATTCTGGACGTTGCAATAGTAAATAATAAATCCTTAATAAAAAGATATGAAAGTAAGCTGGATAAAATAGATATTTATTCTCCACTCAGACAAATAGAAAAAACAATGAGGGAGAAAGAAAATTGGGAAGTGGAATATCATCCGTTGGAAAAAATTGAAGAAAAAATAATAACCAAGCCAATATCATTTAGAGATTCTCTAAGGAACCTTGGAAGTTACGTTCGTTCATATATTCCAAGTCTAAATCCTTTGTCGTATATTTCCTGGAGAAAGGCGACTGCCATAGGATTGATTGGTGCAGGTCTTCTTACTGCTGGTTTGGTGACGAGCTGTCAAAAAAGCGAGAATTCAGACAAAGGCGTTCTCACTCAATATCAAAAATAAGTCTAACTCTTTAACGTTCATAACTTTTAAATAAGTACTTTTATATCTCTTATAATGAAAAAAGAAAATGAAGATAGTCTGATAATTCAGACAAATAATCTTACGAAGAAATTTGACAAACTCATTGCTGTTAATAAACTAAATATCAATATTAACGAAGGAGAAATATTTGGTCTTCTTGGACCAAATGGAGCGGGAAAAACGACTACTCTTTCTATGCTTTCAACATTATTACCACCAAGTGAAGGAACTGCTTTTGTAAATGGATTTAATGTAGAGAAAGAGCCATCAAAGGTTAGACATAGTATTGGCTTTGTCTTTCAGGATCCAAGTTCTGATGACTTATTGACTGGAAGAGAGAATCTTTATCTTCATGCGCTTATGTATGGAGTTGAAATGCGTAATATAAATCAGAAAATGGATGATGTACTCAAGCTAGTTGACTTAACCGATAGACAAAATGAACGTATGAAAAAGTATTCTGGTGGGATGAGAAGAAGACTCGAACTTGCCAGAGGACTCTTACATGAACCAAAAATACTTTTTCTTGATGAACCTACTCTTGGTCTTGATCCTCAAACAAGAGCACATATCTGGAGCTACATAAAAAAATTGTCAACTGAGAAAAAAGTAACGATTATTTTAACAACACATTATATGGAAGAAGCCGACCAGCTTTGTGATAGATTAGCAATAATAGACCATGGAAAAGTTGTAGCTCTTGACACCCCAACCAATCTTAAGAAGAGCCTTGGAGGAGATGTTGTGACGTTAAAAATAAAAAACCCAAACATTGAAGCAGTTAAGAAACTCAAATACGTTAAAAATATCAAGGAAGAGAATGATGTATTAACACTTACGGCAGATAATGCAAGTTCTCATCTCCAAGAAATACTTAAAAAAATTGGTAATGTGGAAAGCGTTGAGTCAAGATCGCCAACACTTAATGACGTATTCCTTCACTTCACCGGAAGGGAAATAAGAGATCAGGAATCGGAAGGGGGAACATTTGAAAGGATGATTAATAGTAGAAGAAAATGAGCGAATTAAGTGGATTATATGCATTATGGTATCGAGAATTTAAGGTTTTTCTTAGAGAACCATCAAGAATTGTTTCATCTTTGATTCAACCGCTCATGTGGCTTCTAATCTATGGAACAGGATTAGGTTCAATTGTCTCAGTCGCCAGCACAGGAGTAAGCTATCAGGAATTTATATTCCCAGGAATTCTTGCAATGACTATCCTCTTTGGCTCGCTGTTCTTTGGACTTTACATCATTTTAGATAAAAGAGTTGATTTTCTAAAAGAAGTATTAGTATCTCCACTCAACAGAAGCACAATATTTCTCGGAAAAGTAATTGGAGGCTCAACAGATGGAATAATCCAAATAATACTACTATTAATTTTAGGCGCATTGTTTTTCGGAATACCCTTTTCAGTATATTCAGTGATTATGTCTTTTATCATAGTCATACTTTTGTTGATATCAATAACGAGCCTTGGATTGACAATAGGAGCTATGATGGAAAGCCCTGAAGGATTTGGGTTAATATCAAGTTTTGTGATATTCCCACTATTTTTCCTTAGCGGTGCACTATTTCCAGTTGATAAGCTTCCAGCTTGGCTGCATGTATTTGTAGTAATAAATCCAGTCTCTTACGCAGTTGATGCACTTAGAACAGTAATTCTAGGAATAAGTGGATTTGGACTTATACTGGATTTTATAGTGCTGATCGTTTTTGCAATTTTAATGGTACTAATAGGAACCTATGCTTTCAAAAGAATGAAAATTTAGAAAGCCTCTAGCGAGACTTGAACTCGCGACCTCAGCATTACCAATGCTGCGCTCTAAACCAGCTGAGCTATAGAGGCTTAAACATGCAAGAAAATGAGGATATAAAAAGATTAGCTTACTTACCCGAATTATTCAATAAAGTAATATTTTGACTCTGTGCGGGCAACCAATTGAAACCCACTATATAGCCAGTCGTCCTTAGGACATTGCTTCCAGTATCAATCAGCCACGAATAATAGAGAGAAGCAAATTGCTTCGCTTGGCCGCCATTATTCAAATGAAGATTATTATTACTTACAATAACTAATGCACTTATGAAAAGAAATAGAAGTACAATTAATAGAACTCTCATGGTCCAGTACTATTGGTTACGTTCAACCCCCAATCCTGATGTATCGCGTATGCACTCAACTTCCCAACATTACCGAAAAGATTACCAAGCCAAGCAAAATAGAGCTTTCCAAGCGTAATAACTCCATCAAAGGTAGCAAGGTTAGCATTATTAGATTTGTAAACCTGTATGAAAGAGAACGCAAAGAAAATCAATACAATGGCAATAATTACTAAAGTAAATTTATGCCTGATTTCCTTAAATTTGAAAGCTAAAAGCAGGAAAACCAGTATTGCTCCTATCAGAATAATCCATCCCCACATCTTATTAAGCCTCTTTTGCGTTAATTTAAGAAGAAAAAGAAATATAAAAAGCTTCCTATAGATAATATTTTAAACTATCTTTCCAGATAGAATTTATCAAAGCCTTGTAGAATAGTTGGTCAAGTTCGCAGGACTCTGGCTCCTGAGACCCAGGTTCGAATCCTGGCGAGGCTATTTAAAAAAATCAGATTTTTATTCCAGAATCCTTAGGATTCTTGTTATGCTGATCCATATCTCCCTTTAGAAGGCAATCCCAGCAAGGTCTTATTGTACCATCTTTTTCTTGAATTCTCTTTGTACCATTACATTTAGGGCATTTCTGGTTAAATTCCATGAAAAAAGAATGCAAAACAACTATTAAAGCTTTATTATAAAGGAAGATATAAGGAAGTTTTATAGAAAAGGTATTAATAATAGCTCATTTGATATAGTAATGCACAAATCAATTGAATTCAAAAATGATCACAAAGTTATAGAAAGAGAACTTATTGAACTTGAAACAATAATCAATACCCCCATAGTAAATTACCCGAATTTAATTCATGTTCTTAAGAAATTAAATGAATTCTGGAATAGTCATGAAGAGAGAGAAGAAGAATACTTTTCAGAGTTACATGCAAAAGGTTTTACAATTCCCATTAAAAAAATAACGTTTGAGCATCTAAGGCTTAAAAGACATCGTGATGCTCTTATTAGGGCGCTTGAGTCTGGAAGTGAGTTCAAAACAAAAGAGGCGCTGAAAAAAGATGGTCTTGAGCTGATAAAAAAAATAAGACAGCATATGAAAGATGAAGATTGGATTCTTTATGCCCTGCCAGAGCATCTTTAAGGTAAATTTATAAATTGCTTTTAGTCTTTAATATCGTGCTCTCGTAGTCTAGTGGTCAAGGACGCGGCCCTCTCGTATTGCCGAGGCTTAAATCGTTGAGATGATAGCCCAGTCTGCTCTCAGACAGGCACTTTTTTCATAAAGCCCTGATTTTCAGGGAAATGGAGAACGGCCGCAACCCGGGTTCAAATCCCGGCGAGAGCATAATTATTTTATAATCTAAATAAATTTTAGAATTATTCCTCAGGACAATGTGCTATTATTCATCCGCCTATATCTTACAACATACAAAACAAATCCCACTATCGCAACCAATATTATTCCTATGACAACATAACTGAGTACATTCCCATTATTACTTAGGACTCCAGATTCATTCTGTGAAATTAATGTCCTGCAACTTATGATGGTATCATTTAATACTTTATCTGCACCTGCAAAATCTCCCTGATTGTAAAGATCAGTTGCCATATTATAGTTTTCATTCAAGCCCGCACACTCAGAATTACTGGAAATAAGGTTTTTTGCTAGTTGTAATTTATTGGATGTATCCTGATTCAATGCCGTGGAGAGAGATATCTTTGCAGAATCTGAATAGACTGGTTGTGTTACATTTGCATCAATCTCAATTATATATTGAGAATCAGTTTTTGAATTAACATTTAATGTAAGAGTAAGATTTTTGCTTTGACCGCTATTAAGACTACTTATTGTGTAATTATCAAGATTTGCTATTACATCGTTCGTAGAAACACCATCCTTTGTCACAATTGTTCTGAATGTTAATCCATTCAATCGCAATTGCCCATTATTGGTTATCTGGATAGGTTCAATGATAACGCCATTTCTTGAGCTTGATATCGGAGCAGGCGTTATTATTTTCAATGAATATAGGCTGATTGCAGTTACAGGATTACTATTTCCCCCACCACCGCCTCCACCACTCGAACCAGAACTTGAACTAGTGCTTACTGTGAAACTGACATTGGTAGAATTAAAATTGTTAAATGTGTCGTTGGCATAGAAGATAAAGTTATAATTTCCATTTGCAAGAGAAACGCTTGTTGGATTTGTATAGGTAACATTTGATGTACCATTGTAATACCACTGGCTAGATATGTTATTTACATCTGAAGCAGTAAAATCAATCGGTATATTATTGGTGTTGTATGATTGATTAAGAGGAGAATTAACAGAGAAGGAAGGAAGATTACTATTAACTTTAAAAGAAAAAGAACTAGAATTTATATTCCCAAGAGTATCTTCTGCGTAAAAAGTGAAATTGTATGAATTCGCAGAAAGATTAAGTAAAACAGGACTTGTATAGGTAACATTTGATGTACCATTGTAATACCACTGGCTAGATATGTTATTTACACTTAAACCCGTAAAATTCAATAAAACTATAGCATTAGTGCTGGCATTAACAATGGAATAATTATTTAATATGGGTGAAGAAATCAATACAGTTATGTTTGAAGTTGAATTAGTAAATGATACGCTTGATACAGATTCCGGTACTGTTTGTACAGTTTGAATACTACCTAAAGAACTATGATATGAAACAAATTGGTCGACATATAATTTACTGCTTGCAGCTAAGTCAGCATCAAAGTATAAAACCATATCTTTTGAGGTGCTTACACTTACTCCGTATAAGGTGAGATTACTATACAAACTAAACGCTCCCATATTAGGATAGCCATTTAATCCAAAACTAAAGGGACCACATCCGTTTGTAGACACAAGAGTGCTATTCCAAACACTTATTAAACCAGAATAGGTTGCAATCGCTCGAGACTGCGCACAACCAAAACCTGCATTACCATTAAAGTCATCAGTATAGAAAGAAGAGTCATATATTTTAAAATTGGCAGTTTGATCAGTAGTGTTAAGTCCTATGTCTCTAAGGTTAAATGCATCATACTCCGTGTATACAGTAACATTGATTATTGTTCCGAAGAAAGGATGTCCATCGTTGTAGCCCAACAAAATTCCATCTGAATAACCTCTTATATAAACATTCTTAATTGTCGCATTCTGCCATGAGTAAGTACCACTATACTGTCCCCAACCACAATAAATTGTGCCAGAACTAGTGAGGAAAATACTTAAATCAGTTACTTGGCTGTTAGTAGCAGGTAATATTACGCAATTAAGTCCAATATTGCTACTAATTCCAGTTACATATTTTCCAGACCCATGTAAGGAAATTGAGCCGTTGCCTTGCAAACCTAATGATAAGTCTATAGAATTGTTAGTTATGTTGAAATTTCCCGAGCTCAAATATAAAGAGTCATTAATAGTTGCATTTCCATAGGCATTAAGTAATGCTTGTCCTCTTGCTAAATCAGAATTTGCAGAAGCAGGATAAACTGTTCTAGATAAGTTGCTATGAATAACTACGACTCCTCCAGGATAAGTCATATTATAAGGCAAGTTAGAATAGATAACTAAAAAAAGTAAAGTCGTAGAATTGACATTATTATATGAGTCATTTGCATAAAATGTAAATAAATATGAACCAATCGAAAGATTGACTGATATTGGTGAAGTATAAGTTACATTTGATGTACCATTGTAATACCACAAAGAGCTTATTCCGTTTGGACTTGATGCTGTAAAATTTATAAGAATTGAGGGATTGGTAAGATTGATAAAATTACTAGATGAAATTGGAGATGATAAATTTATTTGTGGAAGAATTGGTCCAACAGAAAAACTTACGGCCGTTGAATTTATATTATTAAGAGAGTCATTTGCATAAAATGTAAATAAATATGAACCAATCGAAAGATTGACTGATATTGGTGAAGTATAAGTTACATTTGATGTACCATTGTAATACCACAAAGAGCTTATTCCGTTTGGACTTGATGCTGTAAAATTTATAAGAACAAGAGCATTATTATTAGTATAATATGTTACATTCATCGGAGAATTTACTGTTATTGACGGAGAAGATAAAAGAGATGCATTTAATTGATAGACATTGCTATCATTACTCCCAACATAAAGATAGCCGTTAGCAATTGCTGGAGATGATTGGACAGAACCTAGAGTTGTGAAAGAAGAGATTTGTTGTGATATGTTTGATGCATTTAATTGATATACTTTATTGTCATTACTCCCAACATAAAGATAGCCGTTAGCAATTGCTGGAGATGATTGGACAGAACCTAGAGTTGTGAAAGAAGAGATTTGTTGTGATATGTTTGATGCATTTAATTGATATACATTATTGCCGCTGCTGCCGATATAAAGATAGCCGTTAGCAATTGCTGGAGATGATCCAAATGAATGGCTAGATGAGAAAGAAGATACTTGCTGGGTAATGTTTGATGCATTTAATTGATATACTTTATGGTTATCGCTTTCGATATAAAGATAGCCGTTAGCAATTGCTGGAGATGATCCAATAAAGTCGACAGGACTAGTTGTGAAAGAAGAGATTTGTTGTGATATGTTTGATGCATTTAATTGATAGACATTACCATCGCTGCTGCCGATATAAAGATAGCCGTTAGCAATTGCTGGAGAATATACAACTGCGTTGCCTGTGGTGAAATTGGCAATTTGCTGGGTAATGTTTGATGCATTTAATTGATATACTTTATTGTCATTACTCCCAACATAAAGATAGCCGTTAGCAATTGCTGGAGATGATTGGACTGCGTTGCCTGTGGTGAAATTGGCA
>CAYWEK010000010.1:0-5463 GCA_964457475.1 Candidatus Woesearchaeota archaeon | reverse complement strand
GCCGTTAGCAATTGCTGGAGATGATTGGACTGCGTTGCCTGTGGTGAAATTGGCATTGTTTAATCCTTGAATTGTTGCATAAGTAACACCATCCCAAGAAGTATGATTAAGCCATTCTCCTTGCATAAACCAGCTTTGACCAGAAACACCTTCTGAATTCCCTGCCAAAACAAAACCAAAAAAAACCAAAGAAAAGAAGCTCAATAATATAAAAACCAACAAGATTTTATTCTTCATTTTATTCATATGATATATCCTTAGATTGTACAGAAATTTAGATTATAAATATTACTATAATTCAAAGGAGAGTTAAATCAATATAGATATTATCACAATCAAATCGATGGACCAATAATTTTTCCTCGATTCTTCTAAAGATATCTTATCTTAAACATCTCCCTGAATTCAATAAATTTCTTCATCAGAGCAGGAATAATCCCTGTGATAACAAGATTCTTATACTCAAAGATACCATCCCATTTCCCAAGGCTTATGATCATAGGCGTGTGTCCTAGAATATATTTTTTCATATTAAGCTTTCTTTCAATAGCTATAATATTATCAATAACTATATTGGCTTGATGTTCAGCATTCTGTGCTGTTTTTTCAATCGAGATCGAATTTATATCTCCGGCAACAAAAATATTTTTCTCACCTTCCAACCTTAAAAACTCGTCAACTTTAATCTGATTCTTTTCGTTTATTTTATTCTTAAAATTTTTCAACATAAATTCAAAGTTAGGTATCGCACCAGTACATAAAAAAGCCATATCAGTTTTTATCTTTTTTCCCGATTCAGAATGGTAAATTCCTTGGCCGCACTCAGAATCAATTATCCTTTCATTTTTCATTATCTCAACTCTATTTTTTTTAAGGAAATTCTCTGCATAACTGATTGATTTTTCATGGTTCCTTTCAATTATTCTGTCAGTTGCAAGAACAATCTTTATTCTTTTATCTTTATAATGTGAACATATTTCAGCTGCTAGTTCAACACCAACCACTCCGCCCCCTATTATCAAAATATCATCATTCTTTTCAAGAAGAAAATGGCTTCTTCTCAAATTTTCAGCTCTGCTTGAGAGTATAACGTTCTGCTCTTTAATAGGCAAAGAATATTTGCTACCTGAACAGATACAAAGATAATCAAAAAATATTTTTTTACCAGCTAATAAAACATATTTATCACTAATCTCACCTACTTCTCCGATTAGTATTTCTGATTTTTTCAAGTAATCCTTATGCTTAACCTGAATTCTCCTGATTTTTTCAGGTTCAACTATTACACGCAATACTGAAGGAGTATATTCAAAATAATCTTTTGTATCTATTAATATCAGCTTAAAATTATTCTCAAGTCTTCGAGCGATTAGGCTGCCTGCAAACCCTCCACCAATCACTAAAAGTTTTTTCATCTTATGAAAAAGAAAAACTAACCACCTCTTTTGTTGCCTTTTCTCTTTTTCTCAGAGATAATATAATCGATTGAAAAATCATCTGCCCCATTAAAAAATATAGCAAGAGAAGAGATCATAAGTCCAAAATCCCTGACTGCCACAGCTCCGTACCCGAGAGAAAATGTTACAATGCTAAACAAGTGCAACACAAGTAGAGCAGAAGCAATTCTTGTGAATAGTCCAAGGCACAAAAGAGTGGCAAGTAAAACTTCAAATGTCCCATTGAGATAAATTATCATAACAGGCGATCCTAAAACTTGAACGAATTTAGGTATTAATCCTACCCACATATTAGGGTTCTTTATCTGAGAGAAACCAAACCAAAGTAATGTTATTGCTATTCCAAATCGCAGTATAGTCGGACCATATTTCTTAAGATTATCAGCCACCATAGCTTCCTCCAGAATATCTTGGTCTATAACTCTGGTTATAACTTCCTGAACCAGAATAATTGCCTCCAGCACTTATGTTTCCGTTTAGATTTGGCTGAAAATTAGGCTTCGGAGGGTTATAAAGAAAAACCACTGCCGCTACAAGTGCGATTACAATCACACTAAGCAAAATTACTGCTACAACTTTTTTCATCTTCGTTTAAATAATAAATTGATTTATAAAGTTTATGAATCTGGGTTCTACTAAATAAACTTAAATACTTAACCTACTTTTAAAAAATGGTATAAAAATGGAAGACAAAAAAGAAGTTAATCTTGATGTGAAAAAAGAAGTTCAGAAAACTATTATGCCAACTGAGCAGAATGGAAATAACTCAAACAAGGTCACGGAAGAAGAATTTTTCTCAGTCTTGAAGATGATTGCTCCAGGAACAAACATCAGGGCTGCTCTTGAGTCTGCTCTAAGAGTTGGCAATGGTGCTCTCATAGTGGTCGATAACGAAAGACTCCTACCTTTGATTGATGGCGGATTTAGAGTTAATTGCAAGTTTACTCCTCAGAAGCTTGCCGAACTGGCAAAAATGGATGGTGCCATAGTTCTTTCAAACGATGCTAAGCGTATAGACTATGCGAATGTTCTTCTCACTCCAGACTCAAAAATAAAGACTACGGAAACTGGAACTAGACACAAAGCGGCAGAACGCACAGCAAAACAAACCTTTGGTTTAGTTATAGCAATATCAGAAAGAAGACATGAGATAACTCTTTATTACAGAAATGTAAAATACCCTATAAAAAATACTGAAGAAATAAGAAGAAAGGTAAATGAAAATATACAGCTTCTGGAAAAACAAAGAGAACTTTTTGATTCACATCTTGATAAATTAAACAAACTTGAATTGAGAAATTACCATAACATTGAACAAGCCATTCTTGTAATACAAAAAGGAAGGTTAATACAGAAGATAGCTGATGACTTAAAAAGATTTTTAGTTGAACTTGGTAATGAAGGTTCACTATTGAAAACAAGATTAAAAGAAATAATCTCTGGGGTAGACAAGGAAACTTCGCTTGTAATAAAAGATTATACTAATCTTGATATGAAAAAGACAAAAGCACTTCTTGATCCTCTTACCTATGACGAAATACTTGATGAAGAAAATATATTGAAATCTCTTGCCTACGAAACAATTTCCCAGAAAAAGCCTATACCTGGCTGGAGAATACTTTCAAAGACTCTATTACCCGAACAAGATATAGCAAAACTGATAAAGGCGAAGGGTACTCTTGGGGAAGTATTGCACGCAAACGCAAGATCATACTATGACGTAATAGGCGAAGAAAAGGCAAATCTTCTGAAAGAAGAAATTGAAAAAATAAAGCTCAACCCATGGCAATTGAGATAAAAGAAGATAGATTCATAATATTTTTATAGACACATATACCTATAAACAAATGGAAAAATTATCCTTGAGTTCTTCAATCCAAATAAAAGCTTCAGCATTAAATGTCTGGGATGTCTTGACAAACCCTGAAGAAATAAAAAAATATCTTTTTGGGACTGAAACAATTACTGACTGGAAAGAAGGCAATCCGATCAAGTTCAAGGGAATATGGGAAGGTAAAAATTATGAGGATCATGGGACCATCCTAAAAATAGATAATGCGAAAATACTCCAATACAGCTACTGGAGCAGCTTTTCCGGCAGGCCAGATGTACTAGAAAATTATCTTATAGTTACATTTGAATTAAAAAAAGTTAAAAACAAAACTATCCTTACTTTAACAAACTCAAATTTTTCGGACGAAAAATCTATGGAGCATTCAAAGCAGAACTGGGATACTGTGCTTAAAAAGATTAAAGAAATAGCAGAGAGTAAAACATAGTTTTAAAAGTCTTTTTTTATAGTAGATATTGAGCAGGCAGGATCTCATAACCCAGCCTGTCTGCTCACTTATTATCCTTAAATTAAAGTATAATTCTTCCTTTTTGCCAGTCTTGAATTATAAAAATGGCAGTCTTTGTCTCATCAACTTCGCCGCCCCTCTTCAGAAATCCTCTTTTTTTACCTATTTCAAGCAAAATATCGTATTCTTCCATTCCTTCTTTAACTTCGATTTTATAATGTTTTTCCAATGAAGCCTTATTACTATCTAGAAACATTCTTATTATATCTGACGCAACTTTCCCTGGCTGATGGGTTTTGTGTGCATGCTTACTTCCGAGTAAAAGCAATTTTGAATTCTTATCTTCATATGGAATGACTCCTGGAGAATCTAAAATCAAAAAATTAGCGATTTTTATCCATTGCGTTCCCCTCGTTGTGCCAGGCATATCAGCAACCAATGCTCTGGCTCTCCTTGCTAGGGCATTGATAATAGCACTTTTCCCTAAATTAGGATATCCGACAACTCCAACTCGTGGATCTTTCAGACCCATTCTTTTTGCAGTTATTTGCAAATGCCTTCTTAAATCACTTATTCCAATATTTTTGGTTCCAGAAACGAAAAAACCATCTTTGTATTGGCTTTTCAATGAAGACAAAGATTCTTTACTCATCAAATCAATTTTTGTGTAAACATGAATCAGAACTTTTCCCTGTTCCACTATTTTTCTTTCCAATTCATGATTAAATGAAAGCTCGGGCATTCTCGAGTCTAAGACGAGCAGTAAAATATCAGAATTTCTGATTACGTTTTCAACAACTGGCCAAAATCCCATATTATCTTGTATGAAAATGGGCTTTTAAGGCTTGTGAGTTTTTGATTGTACAGCCATGCAAAAACCTTTATAAACTCATTTTTTTTAACCTAATTATGAAAAGATCATCTAGGCGTTGGAAGAAGAAGAGGCAGATGCGTTGGAAATGGCAGAGAAAGAGAATAAGAAAAGAAAAACGTAGAAGAAGATTGCATAGAATGAGATCTGCCTAAGTATAATAATTCTATTATGTTCGGTAAAGGTTAGAGATTTGTATACAAATCTTTATAAAAACTATTTTCCCAAAGCTTCTATGAGTCAGAGTGAAATATGGACAGAGAAATATCGTCCATCAAAGTTTGAAGAGGTGGTCGGTCAGCAGGAAATAATAAAGAGAGTTAAATCATTAGTACAGTCAATGAACATACCTCACCTTATGTTTGCAGGACCAGCAGGCACTGGAAAATCAACTCTCGCACTAATAATAGTAAAAGAATTGTTTAAGGAAACATGGAGGGATAACTATCTTGAGCTTAATGCTTCTGATGAAAGAGGTATAGATGTTATAAGACAGAAAGTCAAGGATTTTGCACGAACAAAGGCGATTGAAAGCGTACCATTTAAAGTTATTTTTCTAGATGAGGCAGATGCGTTAACAAAAGAAGCTCAACAGGCTCTTAGAAGAACTATGGAAAATTTCACAAACACTTGTAGATTCATAATGTCATGCAATTATTCATCCTCAATAATAGACCCTATTCAATCAAGATGCGTTGTCTTTAGGTTCAAACTTCTTGAGAAGAAAGATATTGCGGAAATAGTAAGAAGAATTGCAGAAAAGGAGAAGTTGAAAATAAGTGACGGAACATTTGAGACTGTTTATGAAGCAAGCGAAGGAGATTGCAGAAGAGCA
>CAYWEK010000009.1:0-20767 GCA_964457475.1 Candidatus Woesearchaeota archaeon | reverse complement strand
TCACCCTTGATTACCGGTGAAACTATTTCTTTGACTATTTTTGTGGTCAACCCAATTAAATCCGCATCACAAAAAAATATCACCTCCGATTTTGTATTTTTAACCGCTCTATCCATAGAGTATGCTTTCCCCATATTTATCTTATTTCTTAAATATTTTACATTTCTAAAATTGCCTATTACTCCTTTTGTTCCATCATTGGAACAATCGTCAACAACTATTATTTCATCAAAGATTTTCGCCTTTTTAAGAACGTTTAGAACATTTCCTATTCTTTCAGCTTCATTATACGTCGGGATTATAGCCGAAACTTTTTCCTTAAAACTTCTGCTGAAAATATTCTTATCATGTAAAAAATCTATTATTTCATTATATGTTCTACTATTGTTCAAAGAAAAAAATACGTTGTGGATGTTGCCGTTTAGTATCACCATTCTTTTATTTTTTGACTTTATTTTATCATTTATCTCATAAGCCGAATGATAGTCTCCTATTGAGTCACCAATTGAGTGTATGGTCAAAACTGGACAATTTATTTTATTAAATGAATTACTTAATTCCCTACTCGCTTCTTTTGCAACTTTTATTCCATTTACGTGCATGTAGTCATAGCTAAATGATTCTTTTCTCATTTTCTTCTCTTCTGGTTTTCTACTTTTTTTCCAGTATTTTTTAAAACCTAGTAAACTGTCTATTCCAGCTATTCTGAATGGGAAGTTTAGCTTATAGGGGGCGCATATATTAAAAACTGCTTCAACATTGTACCTTGAAGAGAGATTCAGAGCAAGAATAGCACCTAAGCTGACTCCTCCTAAAACTATTTTTCTACCTTTTTTTAAGTCTTTCTCTATTTCTTCTTCGAGAGGCTTTAAAATATCAATATAGGCTATATCATCGAGATCTTCAATATTTGTGCCGTGGCCCTCTAATCGGATTACCTTAACATTGGCGTTAAACTCCTTACGTAAGTAGTCTGGCAATTCGTTAAAATCTGTGGGGCTACCCGTATATCCGTGTATAAGGAAAAATTCCTTATTGGAGTTTGCCTTTATATCTATTGTTTCTGCTTTTTTATTAACCATCTTTTTACTAAGATTGATAAGAACCTCATTATTAGGAAAAAGGCCAATAATGATAGTCCTATTAAGATTAAAACTAGCTCTAAGTTGTTTGATATGTTAGCTGCCGCGGCTATTCCTTTTCCAGTCAACCATCCAATTGTAGTTATCACTGAAATCCATATAGCATCTACGATTATACTGTATAAAATAAAATTTTTCAAATCAAGCCTTTCTCTCGATAGGTACATTATTGTAATAAGCCTAAAACCGTAAAGAAACTTTGTAATTAGCAATGCCTGAAAATCATTACCTTTTGTGGCTTTATCGAGCAATTTGTCCCAATAACCATATATTTTTGATGCGGATTTACCAGAAACTATTCTATTAAAAAGCTCTGTCTTTCCTACAAAGAACCATATAGTGTCTGATATTAATATGCCAATATAGAAAAAAATGGCTACTACCCAGATGCTTATGACATTATGAGCGGCAAATATTGAAAAAAGAATAAGCGTCTCCTCTCCCCCAAATATCCCTCCCAGAACAGATATTAGCGGTCCATATACTGAAAGAAAAGAAAGTATAATAGTTAGCAGGCTCATATAATCATATCAATTAACTGCTATTTTAAAAGATTGTGATATTCAGGTCTTAAATCAGAGTCATCGCTATATATTTAAACGATTTTTATCTCATTATTAACATGATAAGCTTGTCAACATTTGATGACATTGCATTCGCAGTATTTATTCTGACTTTTCTGTTTATGATAACAATCTTCCTTTTTGAAAATAACAAGAAAATGAAGCCAAAAAGCAGACCGTTTATCTCTTTCATGATTCCTACTTATAATGATGCCAATTCTCTTACGGAAACTGTGAAAAGCGTTTTTAAGTCATATGACAGAAAAAGATTTGAAGTTTTTATCATTAATGATAAAAGCCCAGATAATACTTCTGAAATACTAAAAAAATTAGAGAGAAGATATCCTCTACATATAATAACCAACAAAAAAAATATTGGAAAGTCAAAATCTCTAAACAATGCTTTCAAATATACGAAAGGTGAGATAATCTGGATACTTGATTCTGATACTCATTTACATAAAAATATAGTTGAGGACTCGATAGCGAGACTTGAGGATAAGAATGTTGGTGGTGTAAGCAGAAGATATGTTCCAATCAACAAAGGATTTCTTGCCAGTATGCAAAGAGTTGAATATGGTATGCTTGGAATGATTCAAGTTTCCTATAATCCGTTTTCAACTATCGCCTTTTGGGGTGCATGCATAGCAATTAAGAGAGAGGTCTTCAAAAAAGTAGGTATGTTCAGCGATCATTTTCTTACGGAAGATCAAGATTTGGCTCTGAAAATCGGAGAATCTGGCATGAAGGCACAGGAAAGTACTCTTCCAGTCCATACTTATGTTCCAGAAACAATGAAAGAATGGTATAATCAAATTTTAAGATGGTCTGGCGGAGGAATGCAAAATTTTATTGTACATTTTAAATTTTTCATGAAAAACCCTATTGCAATACTCTTTCTTATTACAAATGGGTTACTTGCGATTGCCTTCGTTGTTTCGCTGGTAAATAATATTATATTTATAAGAAACCTAGTTCTACTTTTTGACTCTTTTAGAGACGCAGGTTATTCTTTCTTTACATCGATAGGGCTTGCCAAAATAGGTAATGGTTTGCAATTGCTTAAAATCTTGCTTCTATACCTTCTTTATCCAGTCTTTTCAATACCATATGTAGCAATAAATTATGATCTGAGAAAAGAACCTTTAAAGATATTTCTTATATTTCCTTATGCTATAATATATTTCCCAATGTTCATTTTTGTATGTGTTATTGGTTTTTTCAAAGGTATTTATGTAACTATTAAACTTAAAAAAAAGGAAAGGGCCTGGTGAATATGAAAAGAACTTTCCTTCAATTTAACAAAGAAATATTTACTGGGGAAATCACTGGATGGATTAGTTCTCCATTGACAGCATATATAGTATCCCAATTCACTAAATCAGCCACGATAATCTCTCTTTCTGCAATAATTGGAGGACTAATTGGCGCTTCAGTATTATGGTTAAGCATGCATATACATAATAGAAGGAAAAATGGTCGATTCACTTTCAGGCAGTTGGTCAGCGATATAACTTATTT
Organism: Candidatus Woesearchaeota archaeon; assembly: GCA_964457475.1. Taxonomy (GTDB): domain Archaea; phylum Nanobdellota; class Nanobdellia; order Pacearchaeales; family GW2011-AR1; genus VGKP01. The sequence goes on along the minus strand of CAYWEK010000009.1, from coordinate 17,541 downwards.
CAGCCCAGTAGCTTTTCTTTTGGGTCTTTTTGTATATAACCCAACTGTTTATTTTATTTCTCATTACTTATTAGATGAAGGCGAGATAGTTGTAACTTCAATAATTTCATCTCAGCTCGTAGCATTCACACTATTCCTTATTGCCATAAATACCTATAGATATCTTTTGCACAAGTTCGCAGGTAAAGATATTTAGAAAATTTATAAGGTCACTTCGGCTTGCTCGGATTTAATAACTTCAGCTATTTTCTCGGCAACTTTTTCAGCTGAATCTATCTCCTGTCTTGGTCCATCTGATGATGATGACCATTGAGGTCTGCTGCCGATTGAATTCTGACCGAAATTGGTGGCAGTCATCTTTGGACTGACAGTACAGATACGAATATTGTCTTTCTCAAGTTCTTGCCTCGCTGTAAATGAAATAGCATTTAAGGCATATTTTGTTGATGCATAAGCAGCCAAACTAGGAAGATACATCTTAGCTACCATTGAACTCACATTAACTATAAGACCTCCCCCTTGCTTTTTCATATAAGGTATTACTTCCTGCATCGCCCTAAGAACAGCATAGACATTTAGTTCCATGACTTCTTTGTAATCTTTTATATTTATGCTCTCAATCTTACCATATATTCCTTGACCAGCATTATTAACGAATACATCTATTCTCCCATATTTATTAATCGTTTTTTCTACAAGAGATATGACGTCTTTCTCTTTCCTCATATCTGTCTTTACGGCAAATGAATTGGGGATCTCCTTTTCCAATTTTTTAAGAGTTTCTTCAGATCGTGCTGCAAGAACAACCTTGGCCCCCATTCCAGCAAGATATTTTGCCGCTGCCAGACCTATTCCCTGTGATGCACCTGTAATGATTATTACTTTATTTTTTATTTCCATAATTTATTCAGCAATTGGGTGCTTAAAAAGATGATGAAAGATAAATCTGCTATTTATGAGCCTTGTTTTTGTGTATGAAGGCAACTCTTTTAAAGTATAATTATCTTAGATAAGAGATGGAAAAAAAGGCATGGGTGGTGGCAGTTGATATGGGCTATGGTCATCAAAGAGCCGCATATCCTTTCAAAGATATTGCTTATGAGAGGGTAATAAATGCCAATAGCGATAAGATGATTTCTCACACTGAGAAAAGGACTTGGAATGAGGCCAGATCTTTTTATGAATGGGTATCGAGGGCTGCTGAATGGCCTGTTATTGGAAAAATAATATTCAGCATTTTTAATTATGCTCAGAAGATAGACCCATATTACCCTAGAGAACCAGACACTAAACCGAATTATCAAGTAAGATATTTGGATAAAAAAATAAAAGATGGTATGGGTAAAAGTCTGATAAATTATGTAACGAAGAAAAAAATACCCTTTTTAACAACTTTTTACATACCAGCAATAGCTGCCAACATATATAATCTACCAAAAATATACTGCGTAATAACTGACACCGACATAAATAGAATGTGGGTTCCTAAAAATCCGGAGTCCAGCAAGATTACCTATCTAGCGCCATGCCAACATGCTGTTAATAGACTTATCTCTTACGGAGTTAAGGTTGATAAAATAATACTTACTGGATTTCCATTACCAAAGGAATGCATTGGTAAAAATTCTGAGATAACAAAAAAGTCCTTAGCTAAAAGATTGATTAATCTTGATCCTAAAAAAGTTTTTCTAAAATCGCGTCTTGGTGAAATAAAATCACTTCTAGGAAAAGATTTCGATATTGAGGCAAAATCTCAACCCCCAACTATAACTTTTGCAGTTGGAGGAGCTGGAGCCCAAAAAGAGATTGGTATAGAAATTATGAGGGGGTTAAAGAAAAAGATAATAAATAACATGGTCCGGCTTATTCTCGTAGCTGGAACACACCTCGATATAAAACAGTATTTTGAAGAAGAAATTCAAAGAGAAGGTCTTGCCGAATATTACCAAAAGAATATTTTCGTGCTTGCTGAGATGTCAAAAAAAGATTATTTCGCTAAATTTAACGAAGCCTTAAATGAAACTGATGTTTTATGGACAAAGCCTAGCGAGCTTTCATTTTATTCTGCGCTTGGCCTGCCCATAATAATTGCACCCCATGTAGGTGCACATGAAGAATGGAATGAAAAATGGCTTCTTGAGATTGGCGCTGGATTGAAGCAAGAAGATCCAAGATATGTCTCAGAATGGCTTGATGAATGGCTTTCTGATGGTAGATTAGCTATGAGAGCTTTGGAGGGATTTCTTAATGCTCCTAGAATGGGGACATATGAGATAGAGAAAGTGCTCTTCAAAAAATAATATGGAAAATAAAATAATAAATCTGGATGAATGTGTTATAAATGCTTTAAATCTATTTATCGCTGATAAAGTTCCAATCTTAAATTTAAATGAATTCAAAAGACCCCTGGTAGTTGGAAGCGGCAATGCTGCTGTGACTGGAAAAATTATAATGGAAGATAGAGATGCTATATTTGCAGATGAAAGTACTTTCATCAAGAAATTAAGATCATCACATGATATAGACGGGGCAGTTCTTATTTCATCTTCCGGAAAAAAGCATGCCCCAATTATTGCTCGGGAATTAAAGAGGAGAGGAATTAAGGTTGTGTTGCTGACTAATAACAAAAATTCGTCTGCCAGCACTTTCTCTAAAAAAGTTTACCTATTTCCAAAAAAGCCAGAGCCGTATACATATAATACTTCAACTTATCTTGGGATGATTCTTGCAAAAACAAAGGAAAAACCCTATCTCATCCTTGACTTTTTGAACAAATTAGATAAAAAAATACCAAAAAACCTTGATAAGTTCGATTCTTTCTTTATTATTATCCCGCAAGAGTTTGAGAGTATTAGGGAAATGTTCATGAATAAGTTTGATGAACTTTTTGGAGCTAAGATTTCAGTGAGAGTATTTACTCCCGAACAGGCTAAACATGCAAAAACTATTGTTCAATCTGACAAGGAACTCTTTGTGGGCCTTGGATACAAGAATAATCTTTTTGGAAGGGAAAGATTAAACCTTCCATTGCCTAAAAAAGCAGGTTATGCTGCACTTATGGCTGTTGGGTATTATTTTATAGGAAATATCCAGAAACAAAATAAGCCTTACTTCAAAAAGAGTATAAAAGGATACCTCCATGAGTATTCAAAGATATTTGGAGAAAAGACAGATTTAATCGTATAATAGGAAAAATTAAAATGAGTGGAATATTCAAGAATTATGATATAAGGGGTAGATATCCTAATGATATAAATGATTCTGTATTTTATAATATCGGAAAAGTCATGGGCGAGCTTGGTTTCAGGGAAATTGCAATCGGTAGAGATGCAAGACTTTCCTCCGACACTCTTTTTTCAGCATTATCAAAGGGATTAATGGAGTCGAGAGTTAATGTTATAGACCTTGGAATTCTGACAAGCCCAATGCTTTCCTTATTTTGCGTAACCAATAAAGTCAAGGGTGCAATGATAACTGCTTCACACAATCCCAAAGAGTACAATGGGTTAAAACTAATTTCTGAAAACGGTCAGCAACTTGGCTATGATAGATTATTGAAGAAAATAGAAAAATTGATTATGAAGTCTAAAGGATTAAAAATTTTGAAAACCGGCAAATTAATACATAAAGATACATTGCAAAGTTATATCAGATATTTAAAGAAAAGATTTAATCTTGGCTATTTAGGTAAAAAAAGGATTGTGATTGACTGCTCAAATGGAACTGGAGGTATTGTTATGAAAGAGCTTAGAGAAAAGGGACTTACAGTCTTTCTAATAAATGAAAAGCTTGATGGAAATTTTCCTAATCATGACCCTGACCAAACAAAACCTGAAAATCTGAGGCAATTACAAAAAGAGGTTCTGAAAATTAGAGCAGATATTGGAGTGATGTTTGATGGAGATTGTGATAGATGCACTTTTATAGATGAAAAAGGAAAAATCGTTTCTGCGGACATTGCTTTCTTGATTCTAGCTTTGAGTGAATTAAAAACAAGTAAGATAAGAAACCCAAAAGTACTGTTTGATCTCAGATTTAGCAGAATTGTTTCTGAAGTACTTAAGAGTAATGGGGCTAAACCTGTAATTATGAAAGTTGGAAATCCATTTTATAAAAGAGTCCTTCATAAAGATAAAAAATCTATTCTTGGCGGAGAATATTCGGGACATATTATGTATAAAAGTAACCATTCTATTGATGATGCAGTTTATGCGACTTTGAAGTTTATCTCTGCGCTTTCCAAATCTAAAAGTAATCTTTCAGATATAATTGAAAAATACCAAAAATATTATAAAACAGATCAAATTTCGATTAAAACTAATAATCCTGAAAAATTGATGAGGACAGTATATTCTAAATATAAGAAAGAAAAAATATCTGGAATGGATGGAATAAGTGTTGAAAAGAAAAATGTCTGGTTTAATATTAGGATTTCAAATACAGAGCCAGTAATTAGGTTTGTTGTTGAGGGTAATACAAAAAGAGATGTAGAAATTCAAAAGAAAGAGATACTTAGGATAATAAGTTAGCGCTGTATCTTTCCGTTTTGCCAGTCTTCCAGTATGCGTCTGGCAGTCTTGTCAACATTTGGAAGTCCGCCTTTTAGCAAAAATCCCCATTTTTTACCAAGCTTTTCAAGCAATATTTCCAAATCCCCATTTGCATCAATTCCATAAAATTTTTCCAGTCTTCCAGGATATTCTCTTATTATATCTAAAATTACGAAAGCAGGCTCTTTTGTCTTATTGAAAGCTCTGGCTCCTATTTTAGAGTGTTTTTTCAAATCTAATGAACTTAATTTTATATTTTCGCTTTCAGGAATTATTCCTGGACTATCCAAAATGAGAATGTCTCTATTGAATCTTATTTTCTGTATTCCTTTTGTAAATCCTGCCTCTGGAGCAGCATTTGCGGCGCCTCCACCACTTAAACTATTTATCAAAGTGCTTTTTCCTGTGTTAGGATATCCTACTATTCCCACATGAGCCCTTTTATCCACTTTTATTATAATTTCTTTTTCCTTGCCAGGAATTTTCATTCCTTCGTTCAACTGCTTCAATATTAGAGAATTTTCTTTTCTGAGCCTCTTAACTTCTATCTTTATAAGATCTCTTAAGCGGCTTCTACCTAGATGAGTCTTACAAGAAATCAAAACATATGGCTTTAAATTTCTCAAAACTCCTGAAGCCATAAGTTCCCTAACATCTACGAGGTCTGATTTATTTATAACGTAAATTATCTTCTTTCCTCTGGCTTTTATATCTGATTCAATCTCTAAATTTCGAGTTTCATCAATGAATCTTGCATCAAGGACTTCAAGAATTATATCAGATACTCTTACTATTTCCTTTGCAAGCACTTCGTGAGGTTTCCTATGCTTATTAGTTTGTTCTGCCGGTACATTCTTCCCTACACCGACATATCTCATTCTAGCCATAATTTAAGATGGAAAAGGAGATTTAAAAATGTAATACTAACTATTTCCTTCCGAATATCAAAAATAGATCAGACACGTTTATCTCCGCTTTTCCAGTAACTAATTTAATCATATTTATCTTACTTTCCAGAAGCTACTTTGGTATCTAAGAAATTTTTTAATTGAGGAAATTGTAACAAAGTTAAAACTAAGGTTTAACTAGTGGTCTGGGCGTTCTTACTTTTTATTTTTAGGCAAACTTTACAGGCCTTGAATTTTTTATTTTTGAATATGACGATGGAATTTGAATTTATCTTATTTTTTTTCTTAATCAATTTACTTAGTCTACAAGATTTCTTATGAAATCTCTTTGTCTGCTTTGAACCGATATATTTGTATTTAATGATATTAAGAGTTCTTCTTGGCTGAGAGACGTATTCTACCGTCGGTCTTTCAATATACCGAACTACTGGTTTTTCTACTACCTTTTCAACTATCTTTTCTACTTCAACTGGCTTATCTACGTAGATTACAATTGGTTCTATTGCTGCTCTTGTCATTGGGTAGGCAATATTCCTAAGAATAGTACTTTCGATCCTTACAATTTTTTTAGGTATAAGAAAAAGGAATAGTGCACCTATAAAGAATAAAAGAATCCCTAATCCCAGAGTTAAAGTATAAATGAAATCATAGTTAAGAAGATATGATGCAATCGTAAATATACCCATAAGAGAGAACCCTACAATAAGTATACTAATAAAATATTGATCGCTAACACCTACGACTGAGTTAATTCTACTGGGGAGCCTGTTTATACTTATTACATAGGGTTTCTCTGGAGTAAGATTATTTCCAGATGCTGCATTTTCTCTATTTACTAATGTCTGTTCCATAGAATAACATCAGCTTATAACTATTTAAATCTATCTTATTGTAACTACTTTAAAGTAATATCTATTTTAAGAATATTTTTTCTTTATTCTGAGATAAAAGATTGGGTGTTCTATCATTTTGTTCAAATCAAAAGCATGTTTTTTCATGAATATAGAATGCAAAAATTAGCCGAACATTTTCGTTAAAATTAGGAAGAACGGCGAAGATTATATATGAAATTAGAATTTTTCAGAAAAATAACCAAGTGATTGCTTGCACCCTAATTTCTATGTGTAAAATATTTCTAAAAATCTAGAGATAGGTTATTTAGGTATCCGACGCTATAACTACGCCCGAACCGAGACGCTATGGGGCGTTCAATCACTTCAACGCTCCAAAACCGCCCGCTGCGAATAGCTACCGGACGTAAAGTCATGTAATGGCTTTACTACATTACGTAAACTTAATATATCACTATATTTATTAACTTTACTATGAGGTGCGAAGATTGTGGAGATTTAATGTATGCATTGACTGGCATGGATAAGGTTCGTGACAAACTATTAGAAGGTTATATTGATATAAATAGCGGATATATTCCACCAACTAGGAATATAACTAAGATTAGTATAACTTTCAGTAGATTCTCTTTTGATTGCGAACGGTCCTGCTTGCTGTCTATTATGTAATATAGACTAACAGTTAAGATTGCTAAAAGAAAATATACAATTCCGAGAGTCATGAAAAAACTTGCAGCTATGAGCCCAAAAGAGTTTAAGACCATATTATTTCCTAACGTATGTGAAATCCATCCATATCTATCGAACATGTGAGCATTCATTCTATAGCTTACCTTTGCATATGCAAGGCTAGAAATAAACAATAATGGAATTGCCAAGACTAATTGCCAGATTATAAATGGATTAAACTTATTCGGCCCCAAAGTCCAAATAAGAGTAAGAATCATAAACAGGCTTCCTATCATAAAGGCATTTATAGCAACTCTTGAAGCTGCTTTTTCAGGGTTAATTTGAATGTCTCTTTTTGCCATATTGATATAATGTAATCATAAAATAGATATTTAAATTTAGTGATTCTACTTCCATTTTGAAATTCTAAAGAAACTCTTATTATATAGAATATTGTTGAAGAATATTCTACAACAAATATTTATCTATAAGATATTCATTAAGATATTATGGAAAACAAACTAGAACAACTAAGCAACGAACAAGCTACAAGCTTGGAAGAAAAGAAACAAATAGAATACATAGTCAGCGCTACACTGAGCGGTTCAAACTGGGTTCATACTCCAGAAGATTATGCAAGAACAGTTAAAATGGCAACAGATAAAGAAATTTTAGAAAAAGCAGAATATTTTGAAATAACTGGACATGAAAACGGAGTGCAAGTTGTTCCCTATGAAATAGCCAACGGTGGTGCGATTAAGGTTCATTCTCTCTTTGTCAACTACTTTAAAAATACTAAGCAAGAAATTGCGGGAGAAACAAAATGTACTCAATAATAGCTAAAGAAATAGCAAAGGGTCCAAGAGAAGCAATATCTGGATTCGAAACTTTTTTATCTAAACTAACTGGAAGAATAGTTCTATCAGAACAATCAAAGTTAAGAATAGATGACTTCATTTATGGAAGTTATGAGTTTAGTAAACTAATCTGCCAAGAATTCAAGCTCCATATTTATGACAACAATCTGGGGCTTTACCTCTACAGTGATAGAGTTTGGTGCGGCGGTTGCTCTTCTAACTGTAATTTAGATAAAAATGAACTCATGTTCTTTAAAACTTCTTCAACAAGAGCTGAAGAAATAAGAAAAAACTTAGAAGATGTTAAAATGCGATGGAATAATGTTGGAAAAGGACTCTTGCTAACTTTAGGTTCTCCAGCTCAGGCAGAAATTACTACTTACAACTGGAAGGATGAAAGATCTGTTAGACTTCTGGCGGCAGAAGATTGGAAAACTTATTCCACTCAAACAAAAGTTCCTTACAAAGAGGCATTAGATTTAATAAATAAATTCAGGAGACTTAGAACAATATGAGCGAAACACTAGTAAAGGATGAAAGAGGAAAGTTAATCTGGTCTTCAGCTAATATAGAAAGAGATTTAAGAAAAGCAGGATTAGAAGATATATTAATATTAGGCACCCATAGCGATTCAGTAGGACATTTAGGAAAATATAAAGGCGAAAAATACAATGTCTCTTGGATAAATGATGCAATGTTAATGGTTACGATGAAAAAAGATGGACCTTTACTAGAAAGACTTGCAAATGCATACAGCAAAGTTATAGAATATAGTCCCTTATGCAAATATACTGAGGAGCTAGGTGGAATGAAAACATACGAATGGGCAAAAAATGATTCCGAAGAAAGATACCGATCATTAGTCGAAGAAGGCAAGCAAGATTTGGTTAGGCTTAGTTAATACTTTTGTAGACTAAAAATCTACAACAAAAGTAAAGCTTAAAAAGCAAGATGCTTTTTAATAAATATTATGCTAGATGTAACAAAAACACTTTCAAAAATAGGTTTATCTCAGAATGAAATTAAAGTTTATCTAACTCTAAATGATAATGGTTCAATGAAAGCCGGACGTTTATCAAAGCTTGCGCATTTAGACAGAAGCAGCGCTTACAATGCAATTCAAATGCTTCTTGACAAAGGATTTGTTAGTTATGTTTTTGTCGGAAAAGTAAAGTGGTTCCAGGCGGTAGGACCAAAAAGAATTCTTGATTATCTAAAAGAGCAGGAAGAAGAAGTACAAAGCATTCTGCCAGATTTACAGGAAAGGCATAAAAGAAAAAAGATTGAAGGTCAGGTAAGACTGTTTAAGGGGATTAAAGGAGTTAAGACGGTATTTTTGGATATAATAAGAACTGGAAAAGATAACTATGTTTTTGGTTCTGAGGGTCAATTTTCTCAAATAATGCCAGAATTTGCCTATCAATTTGATAGAATGAAGAAAGAAAAAGGCATTAAGACCCAACTTATATTAAGAAAAGGAAGAAAAGAGATTGATGGGAAACTTTCTGAGCATAGATATCTGCCAAATATTGCTGAAAGTCCCGCAGTAACTAATATTTATGGGGATAAAGTTGCAATAATCATTTGGACTGATGAACCTGAAGGAATTATAATTGAAAACGTTGCGGCTGCAAAAGCATATAAAAGTTATTTTGATACTATGTGGAAACACGCAAAAGATATAGATTAGTTTTTTATTATCCCATTCTGCCTATTGTTTTATTGATTTGTCTTACTATTTCGATACTAAACTCATTGACTTCAAATGCTTCTTTTCTTCTCCAATCCTTTTCATAAGGTTCAGCCAGAATATGCCCTTCAAACCTTTCTTGCATGAACTTTGGTAAAAACTTACCCATTTTATATCTAGATTCAATCTTCGTATCAAGGGCACAATCAAAAGCATCTTCATCTTCTATTTGAACAGTGGCATAATCTATGTTAGACCTAGCTTCCTTTAAGCGCATATCCTTTACAAATCTCTGTGAAGGAATATACAATCCAGGGTTTAGTTCATCTCCATCTTTCATATTAACTTCAAACTGAAGAGGGAATGAAGCCGCATTTTCCCACCATTGCTGATTTTTTAAGGTTGAACTTCCGTAATATTGTATTTCCATCTTGCTTTCATGTGGCATCCACCAATCAATTCCTCCCTCAAATTCTTTATAGAGTTTGAAACTAGGGCTTAGCACAAGAACGTCTACATCCTTCTTTTTTGCGAGTTCTGCTTCGGTTCTATTCCTATTCCAGATATAGGAAGATAGACTTCCAACTAAAACTCCTACACCCTTCCTTTCTTTAAGCATTTTATCTGCAGTAAGCATTCCTTCCAAACCTTTCTTCGCTTCAATTGGTTCTGGTGCTAAAAGCTTCTGTTGTAAGGAGAGCGCCAGCTGCAAGGCATGTTTCTGCTGCAAAGAGAGTCTAATATCCTGTGACTGACAAAGTTCTAATGATAATCCCATAGAAATACCGATAAAAACCAATATATAAACCTTTTTATATGTAACTTATAGGTAGTAACAACAATAAAGTTTAAAAGCACGAATATTTTACCACAATAATGCAAAATATTAATTTTCATATAGACCCTACAACCAGGAGTAATCATAAACGTAGTTTCGACTTCCAACGCAGAAATCATATTACACAAAAGAAATTTGATAATAAAGTAGTTCCGACAAGATGGGTGGCACCACAATTTGAAACTTTTGATGCATATATGTCTGATTTACAATCAAAAATGGCAGCATTATTCAATGAAAGAAAGGGTTTGTTTCTTCCTGATGAAGAAAGAGGTTTTGACATTCATATAGAGACCACTCCACATAACTATGGTATTCTAGCTTTGTATAATGGAATTGATAGAAGAACGGGCAATGTCAAGTTTACTTATAGGCTTGACGATTTAGTTTGTGCCTTTTACTATCCTGAAGAGCAAGGTAGAAAAGAAGAGGAAGAACAAGTAAAAAGTACGACTGATCATGAAATCCGTCACCACATAGACAGAAAATTTATCAATTATACTAGTTCAAAGAATATAGTTTGGGATGCTGTAATGTATAGGCCATTAAAATATCTGGAGGAAAATTCCGATAATTTACTAAGAAAATATCTAGGATTATTGAGAACTGAAGGTTTTGCGGAATTCTCAGAGAAATTGGGTGCTCCTTTCAGTGAAAGAGCTCTGCAAAAAGAAATCCAAATTGCTAAAGAGGGCGTTACTAAATTGGGAGAAAATCCAACCATTGATAGATTAGAGTGGTATCATTATACTGATAAAAATGGGTTTAATGCATATCGACAAGGTAAAGCTCTCTTCCAAGTAATTGCCTTAGCCGAGAGAATGAGATTGGACAATTTGAACCCTGCTCCTCTTGATTTGATTTTATCAAGAAATCCCCAATATCGTGGTCCATTATTTAGCACGCCAGAAATGTTCACTAGATACCTAGGAGTTCTTCATAAGATTACATCTATGCCTAAATATGATGACTTTGCAAATTATTACAATGAATGCGCTGACCAGCTTATGTTAAATGTTGATACGAGAGGTTTAGTTGAATTAATTGAAAGAAGAATTGATTTTCATAAAAGAGGAAGCTCGGTAAAAAAATAAAATGATGAACTCAAATTTAAAAGCAAAGGCTGAAAGAGATGCATTGGACTTTTCAAAAGTAAGAGAACTTAAGAGGAATAGGAATAATAATTTAACATTACAAGGAAAGCTAGTTGAAGTTTTTCCTGTTTCCGAACCTGAATTTGTTTCTTCTAAAGGATATGCTACAAGTTATTTTAAAGGCGAAGAAGATGTAAGAAGAGGAATGTATGTAGAAATTGAAAAGAGATGTTCAGCATTGAATGCAGATTGTTATGAAGTCGGTGGAAAGCTAGTAACTTGGTCTAGCGACCCAGGATTTGGCTCTAAAAAAGAAAATTATGTTGTTCAATTTTATAAATGCAGATTGCAAACACTAACTGAATCTGAAAGAGAAAATATCCAATGGTGGCAAAGAAGAATGGACAAGGATTCTAGATGGATGTCTGAACAAAATAGAAAATAATCTAAATTAGATTGCACCAAATCTTCTTTGCTGAATAAATATATCTTCATCCAAGTTTCTATTTATCCTTTCTAAGATCTCTCATACCTTTCTTTGTGCCCGAATAAGTCTCGTTTTACCATAATAGGACTTAGAAAGCTGTAATATGACCTGTTTTACGCTAAAGCACTTTTAGGACGTGAATTGAGCTATTGGTTAGCCTACGCCCCATAGACGCCCGAACCGGGGATCGGACCCGGGACTCATCCGCGACAGGGACGTGTTTTACCACTAAACTATTCGAGCTTACCACTACACGACCTTGTTGGTTTTTAAATGTTATTTTTATGAAAATTTTACCAAAATCAATACTTTTTTAAACTATAGATTTACTTTAATTTAAAGGTGATTAGCACCTCAGACTATTTCTGAGATAAATTAATATGACAGACGCACAACAGAGTCCACTTGCCGATTTTTTGGTTACCAAACCTGATATTAAAGTATTACCTAAAAAACATCCAAAAAAAATTACTGGAGCAACAACTCTTAGACCCTATGTTAGTGAAATATTAGATGGATTGGGTCATAGTTATTCAGTTAGCAGATATTGCAACTATCTTATTATAAATAATTCAATTCAAACTGAGGTTCTTCACAATGCCTCATTCCAATTTCAATATCAGCAAAGATTTCGAGAGAGTTCAAATCATGTTGGTGCTTTTTGCGTACCTGAACAAAATGAGATTTATCTAAGAAGAGGAAGATTTGTCGAAGTAGTCAATTATTTTACCCATGAATTAGGTCATTTATTAAAGCCACAAATCAAAAAAGAATACTTAGAAGAGGCTAAGGCTTTTGCCTTTCAATTTGCCTGCGCTGAAGTAATTAGGGAGCTGAATGTAGGGAATTTGGGAGAGTCAATAATTAAAGAGGTACAAACGAATATCAAATCTGCACAAGTTAGCAGAAATCATAGAAAAGGATTAGAAGTAATAAAATTATTAGAAAATGAAAAAGTACCTTATTTAGAAATGTATGATCGTATTTTGTCATATTATCATGACAAAAGATTATAAAATGACATTTTGTAATATACGTACATTTATTATCGTTTATTACCACTAAACTATTCGAGCTTACCACTACACGACCTTGTTGGTTTTTAAAGTTTTAGATTACTAATTTTTTATTATCCTATTTTCTAACACTTCAATCTTGATTTCGACAATAGTTCCAGGCTTCAAGCTACTTTCAATCAATTTAGGTATTACTATTATAGCTTGATTGCCATGTTTGGCTATTCTTTTGATTAAGGTGAATTGTTTAGGGTCCATTTTAACTGCTTATCCCCATACTTCTACGTAAAACCCAAGATAAACCTCTATTTTGTTCCTTGAAAAAATTAGCATACCATTCGCAAACTTGAGGCATAAACTTACCTCCCAATTCCTCAATCTTTCTATTTTCCCCAATATTAACTATTTTATGAAGACCATAGAAGATCTCCTGAAAACCAGCATAAACATTAGATCTCCCAAGAAAAAAAGCAAAACCTTCAAATCTTTCTTCATTAAAACATCTTTCAATTTTTGAATCTCTAATCTTACTACAATACTGCGTGCTTATTTTAGTTGCTCTGCCCGTTTCATCAGTATGTATATTATGAGGAATAAGAATATGCCCTTGAACATAGTAATGCTTGTCAATAAATTCTGCGTCTTCAGAAGAAACTCTTCTCTTAATATCTTCATTATACCTACCACAATAATTAAGATGACCAAAGCCATCTTGCAAAACTAGTATCGGAGTAACCGAATCGGAAGCATCTATCGCTTTAGATATTTTCCAGTAGTTTTTAGCAGCTCTTAAAATATTTGTCATTTTATCCTCCGTGATTTATAGCCAATCTTTCTACCCAATCTGAATAGTCTCTAAACTCTTCCTCTCTTTTGAGTCTTTCTTGTGCAGCCTCTATTTTCCTTTGAGGAACAGGTCTACCCTCAAGCCCATCAAGTTGATTTTGAAGTGGTTGTGCCATATTTCGATATTTTTCACATATATCGGCAAACACCATGCTTGAGGCTTCTGATCCAACATATCGTCTTTCACCAGAAGAGTTGGTTATGTATTCCCTTCTTCTATGTCGCTCACTTTCTCTTTGAAAGTCTTCGTTTACCTTTTCTATTGCCTCTCTTAATTGTTCTATTTTTGTCTTGGTCTCAATTGTCATTTTATTCTATTCCCTCATTCCTTGAAACAGTTGGGCAGGTCAAAGCATATTTTGTTAACTCACTAAATGCAGATCCGATTTTGAATTGATGCATTTCTTCCCCATAGCCTCTTATAAATTCACCAGGATAATCCCCTTTTGAAAGATTAACTCTCTTTAGATTTTTTCTCGTTATATCTGATTTATTCAGGATAATGTCGTTTTTCCCCAAAAGTGCTTCATATGCTGCTCCTACTCTGTCTAAGAAGTTAGGTTTTCCAGTCTCAAAATAAGGGGTAGCAAAAACTTCCGGTTTATTTTCATCCACTGGAAAATAAGCTAAATCTTTTAATCCAACTCTTAATAATGGAGTAGAGTCTTGCTTGTCTTGATATTCAATATAAATATTAGAAGGTATTCCAGTTTTATTTTTATTGTATGCTCTCCTTAGATTTCCCCAATTTAATAAAGACTTGGATATTAAATTTTCCAAACTTTCCTTATCTGCTTTTGGTATTTCAGGTAATCCTTTCTTTTCAATGAAGTTATAAAATTCATCAAAAGTAGGCCAATAAATAGTTGACGTAGCTCGAGTAATCTCAGTTTTTCCTAAGTGTAAATTATGAAAATAAACATCGCCAACCACTGAAAATGTTCCAGCGATAAATGCGTTAGCTTCTCTGAACGAAGCATTATTTATCTTGTATTCTCCCGCTGAGTAAAAATTACCAGGATAATCGAAGACCCATTCTTCAGCAGTATCACTAAAAAAACGTTGTTCTGAGGTTATTCTACAACCGCTAGTTTTTATTTCACAAGTCATTTTCTTTTTCCCCAAACAGAATCATATGTTCTTTCCACACCACAAGCCTTCCAAATGGACCTATCTTCTCTATCAACGTCCTCTTGCCAAGAATCAATACTCCTTAATCCATTGAGTACTTCATAAGCTCCTTGATAAAGCGCGGTTAATACTATCTCTTCATCTCCAGGTTTTTTATTTTGTTTTAAATAACTATCTGCTAAATTATGATACTTTTCACATACTGCTCCAAATATCTTTGGATTTGTTGATTTCATTTTCAAAGCATAGTTTACTATATCTTTCGCATCTTGAACCACATTAGTAACATTTCTACCTGCAAAAAAGTTAGAGCCTGCGAATCCCCCATTCAATATCTTTAATGTAAGATTCTCTAGGTTATTGCTTTCCTTTACTTCTTCTCTTGTATCCTGTGTTTCGTTTGTCATTTTCTTTTTCCTGTGACTTTTATCACTATATAGTTACTAATTATCATATTAATAAAACCTTTTAGTATAAAATACACTAAATAGATAAATTTATAAGCTATTTTATCATAATAAAGTAATATGCTAAAATTAGACCTAAAAGACAAGAAAATATTGTACGAACTAGATCTTAACGCTAGACAGTCAAATAATCAAATTGCCAAAAAAGTTGGGCTTAGTAAAGATGTAGTTAACTATAGAATAAAAAGAATGGAAGAAGAGGGCATAATAAAATATTTTGTTACAGTTATAGATACTACTAAACTAGGTTATACCTGGAATAGATTTTATGTTAAGTTCTGGGGGCTTAGTCCAAAAATAGAAGAAGAAATAACCTCTTTTCTTAAAACAAGAGTAGCTTGGATAGTTAAAGTTAGAGGTAATTGGGATCTAAACTTTCTTTTTTGGGCTCAAACAACAGAAGAATTAAGAGAATTCTGGGAGGAATTCTATGCCAATTATGGTAATTATGTTCAAAAAAGCTGGTTTTCAGTAATGACTAGAATAATTCATTATCCAAGAAGTATGCTTTTAGATAAAGAGCCAAAAAATTCTTTTATTTTAGGAGAAAAATCATCAAAAATTAAAATTGATGCTATAGATTATAAAATATTGGGATTCTTAGCAAATAATGCAAGAGCACAGAATATAGATATTGCTAAAGCGCTACATACAACAGAGATAGTGATAAGATATAGAATAAAAAAATTGGTTGAATCTAAAGTTATTTTAAACTTTAGACCCTTCCTTGATATAAATCTATTAGGTTATAAGTATTATAAGATACATTTCTATTTGAAAGATGTTACTAGAGAACTTTATTCTAGAATTAAGAGATTTGTTGGTTCAAAATCAGTTATTACTTATGTTGATGAAGTAATTGGTGGGGCAGATTTAGAAATAGAAGCAAATGTTTTGGACAACGATAGATTATACAATTTAATTGATGAGATAAGAAAAGAATTTCCAGATAAGATTAAAGATGTTGAATTTTTAGAATATATAAAAGAATACACTCTTAGGTATGTACCAGATATTGAAATAGCCAATAAATAACGTTTGCTATCCCATCAAGTTATTGCTGATTTATAAAAACATTAAAATCTAATAAAAATTACAACTAAACTAAGCGAGCTTACAAGTAAATGACCTTGGCGGTTTTTAAATCTTTTTCATCACACTTAACAGAAATTAAAGTCAAACGTCCGAATTATCAAGAAAAAAATCTGTTACACCTACTCCAAGATAATATCCCGCAGTTGAAAATATGGGAAAAGTTCACAGAAAGTGAAAAAGAGAATATCTTTGTTGTATCAGGTGATACTGCATTGCTTTATATTCTTTGTTAAATAAGTAAAAACATGACGAGTAGATTAATTCTTCCCATAATCTTGGTGTTTTCCCTACTTTTAGTTTTTGTATCTATCTCAGTTAGTGCCAAATCTTTTAACACAAATATAAATAGAACAAGTCTTAATCAGATGGAAGATAATAATCTAAAACACTATTTGAATGGATTTGATTTGAACAGATCAAAACCAAAAATAGCAATGATGGATTCGAGCTGTACAGTTATTAATACTGTCTATCAAGACGGCCGACATCCAGTTCCTGGCAAGCTCATACTTATCAATGTTAATGGAAATATCAATGACCGAGCAATAGCTAGCGGATGTTCAGCAACGTTTTTCTCAAATGATGGGGAAGATTCAGTTTATGTTAGCTCTGAAAGCAACCAGAATGGTGTGAACCCATTCTACTTCTCGCTTAATAATTCAGAAGGGACTTTTACCTTCCCAAGCAATTTACCTGGGACTTTCTTGTCAGGGCAAGTGGATTCTAACATTAAAGGTTCACTCAATGTTTCATGCTTAGATTCTTTGCATAGACAGAATTCATTCAGTTATAATATGACCTGTAGGCTTTTGAATTAGCTTACTTAAGATTCTCATATAATTATTTTACTTGAACAAAGAGTTGTTTATACTGGTTCCTAGGTCTAAAAAAACCTGTCTGTGATATTTGGATATTTATGGTAGTTTATTGCAACTAAACTAAGCGAGCACGAAAATTAGTAGAGTAAAAGATTTTTAAGTCTTGCTATGAAACTATTAGTCAGATTCTTGGTAATTTTGTTCTAAAATATAATGTGTTCTCA
>CAYWEK010000008.1:0-22487 GCA_964457475.1 Candidatus Woesearchaeota archaeon | reverse complement strand
CTGCTTTATAAATAATTACTACTGCCGCAATAATAAGTAATAAGCACAAAATGCCGATAATGATCCCACCTACTCTACTTATTTCCTCACCTTTTTTGTTTTTAATAATCATGGACTGCCCTCTATTGTTCCACAAATCTGATTTATTGACTGTGCATTATAGGGAACTGCCTCAACAATCGAACAGCCAGATGTTCCCCCATTACTACTATCTCCATTTTGTGTGGTAAATGCTCCACAATATCCTGCAGCCATTACTTGACCCGAATAAGCATTCAAACCTGCGAATACAGCACCCGCACCAGCAACAGCTATCCTAGTAAGAATAGCCGATGTCCCACCGCTTAAGAGCAAAACACTTGCAACCGATCTTGTCGGCCCAGTTAAGAAAGCTCCGCCGGTAGTTATTGCTCCAGCTTCAGCTAAATTAGATAATACTTGCCCAGGGCTATTTGCTTTTATTTGCATGAATACAAATGAAATTTGTTTACCTGTTGAACTTATCGTATCTCCACTCGAATCAGTTCGTATTTTTTGCTGGAATAAATTAGAATCAACTACTGGGTAACTATTGAACTGTTGGTCAGTAAACAATTGGAGATAAGTTAATGATTGTCCGCTAGGTATGTTTGACTTCATATATGAATAAATATTAACATTGTTTAATACGTCGGTGCTAACACTACTGTCTACAGCTACTCTTGAACAAATTGTACAGTAGGGTTTGATATTGTTAATATCTGTCCACAATCCAGAAAACTTTTGGAAATTTCCAAATAAATCTAATTTTCCTTGCCCCATAACAGACCAACAGTTATACATTGCGTCTGCGCTTGTCTGCTCAATCATTCTAGCAGCACTTTCAGAATCAGATGGGAGGTTGATAACGGTAACTCCTTGCTCTCCTGCAAAAGAATCTGCACACTTACTGTTCGAATTAGATGTTAAACAGATTTTATTGGTTGTGCATTTTAAAGGCACGAATGATTGGAGTGCTTGGGGTGAAGTGGCTCTTGTCAAAACTGATAAATGGCATATATCATTACCAGTATTCACAGAATCTTTAAAAGCAAAAAAGAAAAGCAAAACAACAATAAGACCTACAATTGCCAGAACAATTATGACAATCTGATAAGTCGCAAGTTGCCCCTTTTTTTCAAATCCCATAGAATTTACAAGAACAGAGTATTTATAACAATTACGCTACCCCGATAATTTTTTAAATATATAATAAACTGCAGCTGCAGCAATCAAAAGAAAAACAATCCAAAGGATAAGTGAATTGATACTTTCCATTTCAACGCTCTCTGCTGCTTTCTTATTCTTGAATATATTCTTAAGAGCAACTAGCATCTGAACTCACCTCCCGCTGTAAGTCAACAGTCAAATAAATATCACTTATTCTTTGGACACAAACTGTGATCGTTTGCGATTGACCTGTTTGATCTATTTTATAAGGAATATCTATTGTTTTCTGTAGAGACGAATCTCTAATCTTGATAATTTGAGCTTTCAGCGAAGCTTCATTATTGACTAAGCTAGAAGATGACCAAACAGCTCCGCGCAAGTCTGAATTCGTTGCTTTCTGAGCAGATACTCCGACTGCCAATTCAAAATAGCTTAAAAACTTTGAAAAACCAGTTTTTGCGACAGTTGGGAAGAATTGTAGATTGTTATTCATAGTAAGAAGATAATATCCAATATATGGACTTCCATCGGGATTACTGACAAAAAGAGCAGCATCTATATCTGCCGGATTCATATTATATGGGGTCCCAAGGTTGCTATCATCTAAAATTACATATGAATTTGTATCCATTGTAATATGTTTATCCATAAGAATATGGGCTGTAGAATAAAAGTAATTCTTGAAGGTAGTGTGCAGATCATTATAGTTAACTGTTTTTTCATCCAAAGTTGCTTCCCCAGAGCCCGAAAAATCAGTCCAGACATGATTAGCATTATAATACTGGATTTTATCGAGATAAGAATCATACCTTATTATTTCAACTCCAGTTACTTTGGCTGTACTGTTACCAAAGCTAGGAAATAGACTTACATTTGAATTCGCATAAAAATAAATAGCAAGTAAACCTGCAAAAACAAGAAAGATCACAGCTACAGCAATGATAACACTTATCATTGTTGATCCTGTTGCACCGCCCTCTTGCGCTTTTTTATTTTCAAACATATTATCCTCCAAAAGATCCTGCTAAGTTCTTAAAATAATCAATGAAACTTATTCCCTTACCTTTTAAATAAATAGCCAGACCAATGCCTAAGAATAAGACTCCGAGTCCAATAACCCACCAGGCAATCTCTGATGTACTAATCTCACCTTTCCTCTTTTTTATCATAACAAGCACACGTTTTTAATATTATTAAATTTATGCACGAAAACCGCACAATTTATAACTTGCTTTTTCCTGAAAATGTAAGGAAAAATAACCAAAAAAAGATGGTAACAACCAAGGATATTCTGGACAAATATAGTAGGAAAATTGAGCAGTCTCTTGATTCATACTCTGCCCCGGAATCAAGTGATTATCTAGAATTCAAACAGGAAATGGTTTCAATTCCTTCAAGATATGAGAAATGGGCAAGAACCCTAGGCAATATAGTTTCCATAAAAATAGCTGAGAAAGACCGACTAAAAATCCAGATCCAGCTTGAGTCAGGTCACGTTGAAGTTACTCCAAGTCAAGCCATGACTCTTTCAGTATTTTCAATGTTGGCTGTTTTCATAGGCACTCTCCTCATTACTGCTGCTTTCTTCCTCATAAATGGTTCAATGCAAGTTCTTTTCTTCTTTCTTGGAACTCTAGCCAGTCTATTTGTATTTTATTACGTGTACACTATGCCAAAAAGACTCGCGAATGCGTGGAGATTACAAGCCTCATCACAAATGGTTCCTGCAATTCTTTATGTAGTGATTTATATGAAGCACACCTCAAACCTAGAAAGAGCTATTGAATTTGCATCACAACATCTTGAAGGAGCGCTTGCTCTTGATTTTAAAAAAATATTTTATGATGTTGAAATAGGAAAATTCTCAACAATAAAACAAGCGCTTGATGATTATCTAGAAACCTGGAGGGATTATTCACCTGAATTTGTAGAATCATTTCACCTTGTTGAATCATCTCTCTACGAACCATCTGAAAATAGGAGAGTGCAAATTCTAGAAAAATCTTTACAAGTCATACTTGATGGAGTATATGAGAAAATGTTGAAATATTCTCGTGAAATCCGTTCACCTATGACAAATATTTATATGCTTGGAATAATACTTCCAACTCTTGCCTTGGCATTATTACCTTTAGCATCAACTCTCTTACAGGGCGCAATTCAATGGCAACATGTTTTCATTATTTTCAACATAATAATTCCTTTTTTTGTATTTTATATGGCTTCTGAAGTTCTTCTGAAAAGACCCGGCGGATATGGGGAAACTTCCGTTCTTGAATTAAACCCAAATTATCCAAAATACATTTCAAAAAAGCCCTGGGTTAAAGCATCTTTCATAGCTCTCCCATTTATAATATTAGGTCTTCTTCCTTTCATCTTTCAAATAGGTTTCATCACCTCAACTCTTGGCCTAAAGAGCGACTATACCTTTAGCGATATTGGAATACCTATAAGTTCTCTTGCAAATAGTAATCTTTTCGATTTCAAAGTGATAGATGGTCGAACAGTAGGACCTTTTGGTCTATTTGGTGTTTTGCTCAGCTTGTTCATACCTCTAGGAATAGCTCTTTTCTTTTCAACAGCTTATAAATTAAAGACAAAAGACCTTATAAAAGATAGAGAAAAAACAAAGTCTCTTGAACAAGAATTTACAAATTCAGTTTTCCAGCTTGGTAACAGACTTGGTGATGGCGTGCCTTCGGAAATGGCTTTTGGAAAAGTTGCTGAGGCAACTCGAGGTCAAACAACTCAAAATTTCTTTTCAATAGTTAACCTTAATATCCAACAAGCAGGAATGTCTCTTGAAAATGCAATATTCGATAAACAAAGAGGGGCGATAATCTACTACCCTTCCGCATTAATTTCGACTTCAATGCGTGTTCTTGTTGAGTCGGTGAAAAAAGGACTTCAAGTTGCCGCCCGCTCACTGATGTCTATTTCGGATTACGTAAAAAATATCCAAAAAATAAATGAAAGACTTAGAGATTTGCTTGCTGAAATAGTTTCTGATATGAGCTCAAATATGACTTTTCTAGCCCCTCTCTTGGCAGGAATAGTCGTCGGATTAGCTTCAATGATTACTCTTATTTTAAACAAGTTACAGGGATTCCAATCGAGCCTAAACACTGGCGATTTAACAAATAGCATGGGAACCGGAACATTCAGCTCAATAATATCTATATTCGACCTTACAAAAATGATACCTCCATACTTTATACAGGTAAGCATAGGACTTTACATAGTCGAAATCATATTCATTCTTAGTTCGGCTCTAGTAACAATTGACGCAGGAAAAGATCCTCTCAAAGAAAAATATGAGCTGTCAAAAAATCTTAAAAGAGGAGTTTATCTTTATCTCATAACAGCTTTCGCGTCAATAATGGCTTTGACTTTATTGGCTGCAGTGGCATTAAGATCATTGTAGTTCTTAGAAATAAGTTCTTACAATCAAAATTCCTTAGCTGCTTCATAAAGCCATTTCTGCCATCTTGGAAAAACATTTTCAGAAGTAGGTAAACCATATTCCTCTCTTACTTGATCACTTATCTCATGGAAAGCATTATTTGATAGTACATTAAAATTTGATTCAAGAAGTGCAGGTTTATTTAATTTGTCTGATGCATCAACGATTTCCTGTTTTACTTTCGATCTCAATATTATATTATCAAAAACAGCCTCCCAATCACCAGCCCATCCTTTTACATTGCCTGCTATACTTTTGATTATTTCAGATTCTCCATTTATCAACTCATCGGTCGGTTCCAGCTCATCTTTTTCAACATTATATCTCATTAAATCAACAAATCCCTTCTCCTCCATAGGGTCATGATTCCAGTGTTTCCTAACTTCTGTAATGCTAACAATTCTCTTCTTCGTATGCAAGCCATCAGCACTTTTGACAGGATTAGCAACTATTACAATATCAGTTGCCTTGAAACTAGTCGCTGGAACAGAAAGATCATTTACAACTCTATCAAACACACCATAAGGTGAATCTCCGTGAATAGTCCCTGCAACAACATTTGCAAGAGCACCGACCCTCATCGCTTCGTAAAGCGCCTTTGCTTCCGAACTCCTTACCTCTCCAACAATCAAGGCTGAGTCTCCTAATCTAAGTGAAGTCCTTATTCCTTCCGAAGCTTCAACTTCTGTCGTTCCTTCTAATAATGCGCTTCTGACTTTCATCCTTAATATATCATATCCACTTTTACGCATTGAATCTATAGGCAATTCAAGCGTATCCTCAACGACAAGGACTCTGACTTTTGGCATTACCTCAAACATGACTGCTCCAAGAAGAGAAGTTTTTCCCGAGCTTCTTGTTCCAGCAATAAGTAAAGTTCTATTTCCATCAACCAAAAAACTAAGTAAACCAGCGGCAAGTGAGTTCATCATATTATTCTTTATGAAAAGAGGTAGTGTCCAAGGATTATCCCTATGTCTTCTAAAGGCATAAGCAATCCCTTGTGGAGATAAAGGTTCTTTGACAGCAGCGACTCTTGCCCTCACATTTCCAAAAATCAAATCAGTATCAAGTATAGGATTGGCTTCATCAAGAGGGCGTCCAGACTGCAATCTTAACTTTCCAGCCCAGGAGTCAGCATCTTCATAACTTGGAATAATATTTGTAACACACTCGTCATATTCCTGATGTCTAACAAAAATAGGATTCTGCGCGACAGGAGCATTTAGAGAAATATCCTGAATTTTATCATCCAGCAACAAAATCTCGATAATACCAAACCCGATAGTATATCTTACAAGAATGCGCGCCAACCTATTAATATCATTGTAATTCAACCCGATTCTCTTATTCTGACTTAATTCATTAAGCAAATCTTTTGCTACATTAAAGAAAACATTTCTTGTTTTCTCAGGATCCGTAAATTCCTCCGCCTTTGGTCTGTGCTCTATTAAAACGTTTCTTGCAAGATTAAGAAGCATGTGATGTTCCTCGCTCAATGAATATTCCGGCGGCATAACATGATAAAATAATTTGCCTTCATTCTTCTTTTTCAGAATCGTAACCGTTGCACTTTCAACATCAGATTTAATCTCATACTGGTTAATAAGTTCTGCATCCTCAGGAATCTGAGCAACAAGTCTTGTAAAAGTAAAGTTAGGCAATATATCTGCTCTGAAAATGTTGTCATAAATTTCTCTTCCGTTTACAGCAAAAAGTTCAATTTTCTCTCCATATTCTTTGATTAATTTAGTTTCTTGTAACAGAAAAATAAATTTCTCAAGGAGTCTTAGGTAGTTAATGACTTGAGGATTACTAACACTTTCCTGTTTAAGTGAAAATATTCTCCTTCTAAGTTTCTCATAACAATAAAGAGGGTCTTGTCTTAATAATGAGACGAATGTACTCATCTCCTCATATATTTGAGGAAGATTCCCATAATACCTAAGCTTTTCCGCGGAAAGTAAAGACTCCTGCTTTGTTAAATAGTTATATATTCTTGCTATTTCGGAAAGTAAAGACACCTGCTCAAAGGGATAATTATAATTTCTTTGCTGCACAAAAACCACTCTTGCTATTTCCGGATTTTCTGCGAGCGCATCGACTACCTTACCCATAATGCTAGGATCATCAGCAATGCTTGGTACAAAGGGTGCACTTAGGAAGTTGATATATAGAATCTCCTCTCCTTGTCTCCTTTCTATCTCTGTTGCATAAAGCGGCGCCTTATTGTTAAATACCATTTTCACCTCTGCCTTAGCTGGTTCTTTAAAGATTAAATAACTTTCTACGCGACCAAATATGGGCAAACTATTTTAAACCCATAATGCCTATTATAAAAATGGCAGATATTTACGCTCAACCCTCTCAGTCTCCAGATATAGCTGCTAAACTAAGAGATATGGAAGAAAAGCAACGTTTATTAAAGGATCGTGTTTTATTAATTGGCCAGAGTCTTGTAGAGCAGAGAGAGAAAAGCTTTGCCGAAATCCAGGAAATGAAAAGAACACTCATGCTCATAAAAGATGAAAGTGATAGGATAAAAGAACTGCTTGAACGTGTAACTGAACAACTCAATTCAGTCGCAAGAAAGGAAGAACTGGCAGCAATCCAAAGACAGATAGACTTAATGAGAAAATAAAAAGATGGCTATAATTGACGAAATAAAGAATATGCAAACAGGAGGTAAGTCTGACCAAGATATTACCTTGCTTCTTCAGCAAAAAGGCTACGGAATAAAAGAAGTTTCAGATGCTCTTGCCCAGACGAAAATAAAGCAAGCAGTTTCAGATTATTCTCCAGACGAAAATACTTCAATGGTTGGCTCTTACTCTGGGGGACAAGATATGCAACAATCAATGGCAAGTCAGCCAAGTGTACAAGAGGTACCTGAACAGGAACAAACGCAACCACAACCTCCTCAACAGCAAGAAGATCAATATGCTCAAGCACAACAGCAGGCATACGCGCAAGCACAAGAATCCGCACAACAGCAGGCATACGCAAGTCCAGATAGCGCACAATATGCTCAACAATATAATCCTTACGAGCCGAACAATGATGCAATCTCAGATATAGCCGAACAAATCGTGGCTGAGAAACTTACTTCAATAAGAAAACAATTAGAAAACGCAATTGCTCTTAAGACTACAACTGAAGCTAGACTTTTATCATTGGATGAAAGACTAAAACGTCTTGAAAAAATTATTGATAGATTACAACTCTCAATTTTACAGAAAGTCGGAGAATATATGACAAATGTTGAAGATATAAAAAGAGAAATGATAGAAACTCAGAAATCATTTAAATCACTCTTGAACCAGCAAGATAAGGACTAATAAAACTACTTTGCTCTAGTCAATATCCATGCAGCTATTGCGCTAACAATTAGCAAAACAACTGCCCCAAGAACTCTAGGAGAATAAAACCACCAACTCAAAAAGCCCCCAATAGAATAGGATCCAACTGCTTGTCCCCCTGGAAGATATGGAGTTATAGAACTAGAATACACTACTAATCCTGAAATAATAAAAATAAGAATTGCGACTATAATGACTGCTATTCCTATCCCTTTCCCCCATCCTTCAACTCCTTTTCCAAAAAGCCCTATTATTGCAAGAAGAAAAACGGAACTAACAATTAATATTGCTATCCAAGCGCCGAAATATCTTACATAATCTATGCTTCCGGCAACAGTTACAAATAACGTTGCAATAAAAAATGAAATAAACGCAGCAGGCCAAGGGTTTTCAAATAATTTTAATCTTTGAACAACTGCAAAGATAATAAATGCAACTAAAAGAAAAGCAACAATGGGCAGAATGTAAATAACACTTGAGATATCAATTGGTTGTACCATATTATTTTATTCCGCCGTTTGCCAATTTGCTCTTTTTGCCTTTCCAGAATTTTCAGTGCCACTTCCACTTCCTGAATTAGCCACCGCAATAATTACTCCAACTATTAAAACTCCACCAACTATCCACCCAACATAGTCTGAATAAGATGAAAATCCAAAGTATGAAAGAGCGTCAAAAGTCTGAGAAATGATAACTATTGCAATTACTGCTCCCAAAGCACCTAATCCATACATCCAATACTTCTGCTGATCGTCCGGAATAAACAATCCGACTAATACTAATACTGCAACAATTACTGCTAATCCAATTCCGAGTCTAGGGAATAAAGTCTGTAGAAATTGTCCCAGGGAGTAACCTAAACTACTACTATATCCTATAGCCATCAATCCTACAACCAATGCGACTATAATGTGGACA
Organism: Candidatus Woesearchaeota archaeon; assembly: GCA_964457475.1. GTDB lineage: Archaea > Nanobdellota > Nanobdellia > Pacearchaeales > GW2011-AR1 > VGKP01. The sequence continues at coordinate 13,559 of CAYWEK010000008.1, read as the reverse complement.
CCTTTATGTTTACCAAGAATATTTGTAGTAGTTAATATTCCGAATACTATCGCGAAAACCAATAAGAAAGGTAAGACAAATTCATACACTCCTACAGACTGCCACTGTGTCAGAATAGTTCCTATATCAACCATGCCTTAACAATCAAAATATTATTTATATATGTTTCGTTAAATCAAAACAACCTTTATTTTACTCTTTTTTCTTATCAGAACTTCCGCCACCAAAGTAAGCGACTATTATAGCGAGTATAATAATCACAACAAGAACGATATTCGAAACCACATTACTGCCACTAGTAAACCAACCAGCAACAAAATCCCATCCACCTGAAAAAATTAAAACAGCAATAACGACTGCAATAAATATTATAATTCCAAAAACAATTTTGACCCAACCAGGAGTATCAAACGCTCCTTCCTTGAAAAGCATTCCAAGAAGAAGCATGAAAACCAAGAGAATCACGAGGGCAATTACCATAAAAGGTATAATCTGTTGTATAAAATTCATTGCAGAACCAACAGAAATAACGATGAGTCCTATTGCGAGCGCGACAAGGGCATCAATCTGTCTCTTCCCTTTACCAAGAATTTCAGACTTTTGTAAAACTGCAAAAACTACTGTAAAGACAAGAAGAAAAGCAAGAATCGCTTGACCAAGACTGCTTGAAAAAATAGATTCATAGGCCATAATCTTTGTGTGTCTCTTATATTATTTAAATCTTCTCTGTTAAATTAATTCGTCTTCGCTACTTCCCATGCCGTCTCCAGCCATATCAATCAATTCAGCATTATCTTCCTTTGGAGGAAGTGATGCTCTTGTTATAACAAACACATCACCAATCGCTTTTACGAATTGGTGGGGTATAATTACGCCTCTTGCGCCTCCCAGGGAACTCATAAACCCAGAACTCACTCTTATTTTCCACCCATCAATCTTATTATCGTAAAGATTCACTTCTTCAACATATCCAAAAAAGTCTCCCTCCGCAGTATACACCTTCTTCCCGATCACCTCGCTGATATTTTTTATTCTGAGCATATTAAAACTTGTTTTGCCCAGTATTTATACTTTACGTTTCTGAAAAATATATTTCATAAAGTAGAAGATACGTCGTTTAAAAAAGAATTAATGGTAAAAAATTTCCATAATGTTTATATAAACCCCTGTGCTGCAAAATACATGAAAATATCCGAAGTAACAAGCATAATTGCAGCAGTTATAATACTTGCAGTGGTTTTCGGATTTTCATTTGTTATCAGTGGGGACTTAAATTCATTCTCTCAAGTCATTCTTTTCTCAGTATTAATTATCATAGTTGCAGTTTTTACAAAAAAACTTGTTGCATACATGCTTGACTCTGATGTTGAACACGAATTATGGAGAGTTTATAGATACAGCTGGAAACCAGGTTGGCACTTTGACAAACCTGTTCCGGCAGGGATAATTCTCCCCCTCGTGTTTACATTATTCAGTTGGGGGATATTGAAATTCTCAGCAATACTTACCTATGAAACCCGCGCTCTAAAGTATAGAGCAGCAAAAAGATTTGGAATGTATAGTTTTAGTGAGATGACTGACTGGCATAACGGAATAATAGGTGCATCAGGAATTATAGTCCTACTATTGATTTCAGTTATTGCGTATTTCGCTCCTCTAAACATTGAATATCTTGCAAAAATGGCTACATTTTACGCATTCTGGAATATGATTCCTGTTTCAAATCTAGATGGGACTCAGATATTCTTCGGTTCGAGAATACTATATACTATTCTCGCAGTAATAACAATAATATTTACTTTCTACGCGTTTGTGCTTTAAGCAAAACTTTAAACACTGTTCATTCTTCCAAAACAAATGATATTGAATATCTCTCCAAGAGAATACCAAGAAAAAATATATGAAACTGCTAAGAAATATAACACTCTCGTTGTACTTCCAACAGGTCTTGGTAAGACTCTGATTGCTCTTATGCTCGCCGTGGAAAGAAAAAAAGCCTTTCCGACAAGCAAAATTCTATTTCTAGCACCTACAAAACCTTTAGTTGAACAGCATTTTGAATATTTCAAAAAACACTTATCTGAATTATTTGCTGATTTACAATTGTTTACTGGTGCTATTGAAGCCAAAAAAAGGCAGAAAATCTGGAACACTGCCGAAATTATATTTTCAACTCCCCAATGTGTTGCAAATGATCTAGAAAAATATCTGTATAAACTCGATGAAGTATCCTTATTGATAATAGATGAAGCGCATAGATGCCTGAAGAATTATGATTACACAAAGGTAGTTTCCTTCTACAAGAATCAAGGTAGACCAGAAATGCAAAGAATATTGGGGCTTACTGCATCACCAGGTCATGAGCAGGAAAAAATAAAACAAATATGTAATCACCTCAACATAGAAGAAATAGAGGTGCGATCCAGAGATTCTGAAGATGTGAAGCAATACTTGCAAACACTTGATTTTAACAAAGTTGATGTTGAATTCCCAAAGGAATTTATAGAAATTAGAGTTCTCCTAAGAAGGATTTATGACCAACAAACTGAAAAAATAAGAAAAATGTTTCCTAACCTCTATCCGATTAATAAAATAACTCTTCTTAAATTACAAGCAAATCTGGCATCCCAGATAAGTAGGCAAAACTTCCATGCTATGATAGGTATGTCTCTCTGCGCACAAGCAATAAAGATTTCTCACGCAATAGAGCTATTAGAAACTCAAACTCTTTCAGGTCTCAACTTATATTTGAAGTCCCTTTTACAGCAGGCAGAAATGAAAAAAAGTAAGGCAGTTCAAAACCTAGTAAAGACTCCGGAATTTAACGCAACACTCATTTCACTACAACAACTATTAGCAAAAAAAGTAGAACATCCAAAAATTGGCAAACTAGTTGAGATAATAAGTAATGAAATGAGAGAAAATTCAAGCGCAAAAATTATGGTTTTTACTCAATTTAGAGAAACAGCATCAACAATCGTAAATGTTCTGAGTCAAAATCATTCCATAAAAGCATCAACATTCATAGGACAAGCAAAAAAGGCAGCAGGCGGATTGTCACAAAAAGAGCAAAAACAAATAATAGAAAAGTTCAAAACAGGCGAGATAAACATTCTTGTCGCAACATCAATTGGGGAAGAAGGGCTCGATATACCGGAAGTAAATGCAGTTATTTTTTATGAGCCAATTCCTAGTGCCATAAGAAAGATCCAGAGAGCTGGAAGAACTGCTCGTCTAGCTCCGGGAAAGCTAGTAATTCTTGTTACAAAAGATACAAGAGACGAGATAAATCATTATGCCTCTGGTGCGAGGGAAAAGAAAATGCATAAAGTCATAAGTATGATGAAAGATGAAATGAAAAGAGAAAAAAATAGAAAAACTTCCACTCTTTCAGACTTCTAAAAAATCCCTTTGTGATTTAGATTATAGACTATAAGGTCCAGCTAGATTGTAAAATTCAACTTTTTTATTTTTATTATATATCGAAAAAAACCATCCTACATCAATATGATAAGAATTATCTTTATTAGAATTATTAAAGACCATGGGAATTCTCCCATAAATAGTGCTATCTAAACCAAGATTCTTTTTAATGCGATTTGAGATTAGCATCAGAAAATCATCTTCCATACCATAAAAATTGATTACTTCTGGTTGACGGTTTTCGTGCTTAATGTTCTGATTAACCGAGTAAATGATGCTAAAAGCCAAAGATAAAGAGAAATCTCGAAAAAATTCTTCCAAAGTTTGTTCTTTCTTGTCTTCTATTAACATCCAGCATTACTAAAATACAAGGTTTAAAAGTAATGCTGTAAACCAAAAGATATTATACAAACAGAACGTCTATAAACAACAAATTGCCTTTACTCATTATATTTTCTTAACCAATTCATACACAAACTACTTCCTTCCAAGTGAGGCTCTTATTAGAGCCATAACAATAAAGCCGACGCCTACCCCAAGAACAGATCCTACTGCGGTCTGCCCGTATAGCATACCGAGCGCAACACCAACAAGTATACAACCAACAAAGGCAATCCCTCCAGACCCATAACCTTTACTTTCTTTCCTAGCCATATACTCTATAGAAGAGACTTATATTTAAAATTATTTATTTTGGAACTATTGCAGCAGTACTGTATTCTTTTATAATTTCAGAAGCAAGACTCTTAACCTGCTCTAAATTAACTTTATTTATATTTTCCTCATATTTATAATAATCTTCTGCTTTTCCAAAGAGTTCAGCATAGAGAAGTTCATTCATTACAGATACACTTTCCTCCGAACTAATCTTTCTTGAGCCAATCAACGTCTGTTTAGCCTCATTAATATCTTGTTCAGTCATTTTAGTTATATCTTTAAATCCTTTAATGATTAGTTTTTTGACTTCATCAACAGATTCTTTAGTAGTGCCTGCATAAATTGAATAAATACAATAATTTTTTCCTGGTTGAATAATGCCTCTGACGGTATAAGCAAGCCCCCTCTTTTCTCTTATTTCAAGAAAGAGTTTAGAAGAGAGACCTTCCCCAAGATAACTATTAAGTATCTCGAGGGCATAAAAGTCCTTGCTTCCGGGCAAAGGAGCATGCATGGCTAAAACAAGATTTGCCTGATCAACTCCAGCCCTTACTTCATTCGTGTGTGAGTTTTTTTTATTAATATTCTTTACTGTCGGCTTGCCTTTCCCACCAAGAAACTTAGATTCTAGGAAGGCACATATCTTGTCAAAATCTGCATCGCCCACGATTGTAACTATATAATTAGAAGGATTATAGTTATTTTTATATATCTCAAAAACAGAATCTCTTTGCAAAGAACGCACACTATTTACATTACCGATAATCAGCTCCCCAAATGGAGATTCAAACATATTTTTCTCGATTTGCTCAAAAACACTTTTTCTCGGATCATCATGATAAAGTTTTATCTCTTCAAGAATAACCTTTTTTTCCTTCTCAAATTTTTCAGTGTCAAATTTAGAGTTACTTAACATATCAGTCAATATATCTAAACCTGAAAAAATATGCTCTGAAGGCAGCTTAAACCAGTAAGAAGTAACTTCGTGATCTGTAAATGCATTAAGAATGCCTCCCTTTTTCTCTATTTCTCTTGAAATATCTTCATGATTTCTTGTTTTAGTTCCTGTAAAGAGAAGGTGTTCTATAAAATGCGCAACACCTTTGACTTTTGCATCTTCAAATGCCCCGCCGAAAGGATTACTGATGCTCAAAGCAACAACTGGTAGGTCTCTTTTCTCCATTATAATAGTTATTCCGTTCTTCAGTTTCTTCCTCAAAAATTTCATATTCTATTCAAAAACAAATTATTAATAAACCTTCTCTTTCTAGCAGAATCATGCCAGTCAATGCAGGATATGAATACGCTAACGCAGAAAAGTTGTACTTACAAGCAAAAACGGCAGATGAAAAGATTACTGCTTTAGAAGAGATGATTCGCGCAGCCCCTAAACATAAATCGAGTGAAAAATTTGTTGCAGAATTAAAGAATAGGTTAAGAAGATTCATCGAAAAAAAAGAAAAATCAAAGAAAGTAGGAAAAACAACTTTTAAGGCCATAAGAAAAGAAGGATTCCAATGCGTCTTGATAGGGCTAACAAATTCAGGCAAATCTTCTCTACTTGCTAAACTTACAAATGCAAAACCAAAAATATCGGGGAATCAATTTACCACTTTTCAACCAGAAATAGGGGCTCTTGAACATCATGGTTTTAGGGCACAATTAGTTGATCTGCCCAGTATAGGTTCTGAATTCTTTGATTTAGGTATAGTGAACACTGCTGATTGTATAGTTATAGTAATAGAAAAAATCGAGCAATTGGAAAATATAACACAATATCTTCTAAGATCTTACGGAAAACAAGTGATAGCAATAAACAAGGCAGATTTGCTATCAGAGGAAGAAAAAAGGAAACTAAAAGATAAAATAAAAAGCAAAAAAATTAACGCAATTCTTGTTTCCGCAATAACTGGGGAGGGAATCGATGATCTAAAGAGCAAGATAGTTGCAGCCATGCCTTTGATAAGGGTCTATACAAAAGAGCCTGGGAAAAAAGTGTCAAATTTACCAATGATTCTGAAAAGAAATGCTAGCGTCAAAGATGCAGCAGAATCGATATTAAAAGGCTTTTCGAGCAGAGTAAAAGAAACTAGAATAACAGGGCCAAGCAGTAAATTTCCCAATCAAAAAGTTGGACTCTCGCATACTCTAAAAGATTTAGATACAATTGAGTTTCATACAAATTGATTATCTAGTTATTGCATACTTTTTAACTTCTTCATATAAAGCTTTTGCTTTTTTATTAGTCTCAAAATGTTCTCTTACAGGTTTTATCATCTCATTAAGATAGATAGAAACGGTATTCTTCAGATCCATAGGATGCAAATCTCCTTTTTCATAAATTTTCACCAAACCATCATAATCTAACTCCAAGTTACCGCCAAACTTTGCAGGGCGTTCGATCTTTAGTTTTGCATATCTTTTGAAAATAAGATATCTTAGATAATCGAAAAGAGGATTACCCTCAATTATCTTTTCAGGGCAGTAAGCTTTACCTATTTTTCTCTTTATTTCTTCTTCCGTATCATGCATAAAGATTGCACTTTCTGGCTTACTCTTACTCATCTTACTTGTAATAATCATTTCTTCTTTATCTACTCCGGGTTGCATTCCTTGTAACCCTAAAATCATGTGGTGAGATACTACGACTGGTTTCTTCCATTTGAATTTATCAGCCATTTCCCTTCCTAAAATATTGGCTCTCCTTTGATCTAATCCAAGTTGGCAAATATCAACATCAAGTTCAAAAATATCTGAAACTTGCATGCTTGGGTAGAACAATTGAGCAGTAGACTGTAATTCGCCCTCCTTTCTGCCCATGATAGTAGTTGCACGCATACTTCTGTTAAGAGTCGTTTCTTTGGCAATTTTTAAAACTCTATCCCAATATTGCAAACTATCCATTCTTTCAGAAGCCCAGATAATTTCAACCTTACTTGTGTCTACTCCACAAGCTTTCCAAACCTCAATAAAATATTCGCCAGCTTTCTTTATTCTATTCATATCTCCCCCAAGCTTATTATTAATAAATGCAAAATAATCTGCAAGCCATAACTTAAAGTGAACTCCTGCTTTCAGCATAACTTTAAGATTTTCAGCTCTTAAAAGACCGAATGGAATATGTGCTAAACCTGATGGTTCAAAACCATCATATGCAACAATTTCTTTTCCAGATTTAAGCAGCTCCTTTAACTCTTGTTCGTTAATTATCTCTCCACCATCAGCCACGCTTCTTATCAATTCAAATTTTTCCTCAATAGTCAGTTCCTTCTTATTTTTAGCTTCATTTTTTACCATATGCAATGCAATAGAAAGATTAATTTAAATATATCGTTTTGGCAACATTTATACCCAATTAGAATCCGCATATCCTCCAGATATTCCGCCAGGACCAAAAATACTTGGAAAATATCTATTAGGCAGCCCATACTCTCTTCTTTGCTTCCAATAATGCAATACGGCCGACCTTACATTCATTTCTCCAGGCGGGAGGAGCTTTTGCCTTCTTGATTGGGGGTTGGTTCTTTCTCTAGGAGGCAAATCCAGAACAATTACAGGTAATTGCTCATATTTAATACGTCTACTTTGCGACATAAAAGAGCATTACTAAAAGAGTATTTAAGGATTATTGTGATTTTTCTTGTTTTGAGAATCTTAATTTAAATGTTTCTAAAACGGAAAAGATTTAACTCTTCTCTAATCCGCCACGCGATTATATCAAGTTCTTGTTCAGAATTAAGCATTCTACCATTAGTAAGAGCTTCGACTCTTTCAACACAAAGGCTACAGCTTTCTCGGATATAATTTTGTAGACCCTCCATGAATCTTAGCATATCTGCAGATCTAACGAAACCCATAGATTCTTCTATCGGAGAACTACATATATAACAAATTCTCTGATAATTAGAAAAGTATTCTGCTCCCATCCTAGAACAATTTCATCTGCTTTTCTTTTTCTTTCCCAAAAATACTTTGAATATACATTTCAGTCAGCTCTAAACTTTCAAGAAGATAAGGACTCGCATTATATTTTCTCGCCAAATCAAGTGCTGGCTGCATGTATTTCAAAATACTTCCCTCTGAGATCGTGAATATTATCTTCCCGCCACAATGAGTGCACTTTCCTACCAATGGAGGTCTTCTGTACTTGCTATTACATGACGAACATCTAAAGACCTGCTGCGAGAATTTTCTCAAGTTTCCACGAGTATCTCTAATGAAATGCCTTTCAATTACTAGGCGGGAGACGTCACTAACATCTACTGCTCTTATCTTACCACAAAGTTCCATCATCAGATCAACTTTTTCCTGCATTGTTGGTAGAAGTTTATAACTTGAACATAATGGTCCAAGGTTGATATCTGAACATTCATAAGAAAATGCCAAATCGCTGAACTCTTTTTCCCCACCTATTCTTTGTCTAACTTGTTCCATCTTAACCTCGTTCGGCATCAAATGTTTTTCTCCGGCCTCATATAGTGAAAGAGGAATATTTTTTGTAACATCTACATCGAATATCATATCATCAACTTCATTAGCTCTTATATGCACGTTGAGAACAAGTGGTGCGTCTTGAGTCCCACCCCTATGAGAAGGAATAAATTTCCTTGAAAAGTTAAGCAAAAGATCAACAAGAAGCATAACTGCTGCTTCATCTCCATCACAATCTCTCCTCATGGCTGCATGAATATAGGGTGAAGCAAGTAAAGCCTGAATTTTAGAAAACCCGATTATTCTTCCGACAACTGCTGATGAAGTGTGCGGAGCCATACATGCAAGATAGACTCCTACTAGATCTTCCTTCTTCTTAGCGTTGAAATATCTCCTTACTCCGTAAATATTTTCAAGCTCATCATCTATGAATCCTGCAACATTAATAAAAACATCATCTGCCCTTTCATCTGGAGATATGGGGCAGGAAGGAAGAATAATATCATGAGGAAATATTTCAATTAATTGATCATCTCTTTCTATCTTATTTCCATATACATCTTTTTCATATCCAAGTAATTTTACCTTTTCTGCAGAAATACCTACCTCGTTCGGCTTAAAATGTGTTATAGGCATTTCAGTCATATCATATCGTATCGTTCCATCTTTGTTAACATTTAAATTATGTTTTGCTCTAAGTATTCCCTTCGCAAGATGCTCGCAGCTGTGATCTTTATTGCTCGTCCCTCTAACTCCCTTAACAACAAAATTGATTTCCTCGTTTCTTAGACCAGATAATTTTCTTGCTTGCTCAAAATACTCAAGAATATTAATTCTCTTTTCTCTAGATTCACGACCTACTCCATGTTCAGGACATTTTGAATCATAAAGAGAGTCACACTCTGGACAATAATATTTTTTGGTACAGACTTCACCACATTTACTACATTTTGGGTAGACACTTTCCTCTTTACACAAATTACAATAGAAAATCTCAAACTCTGCTTTAACGGTTCCTATTTCAAGAGCACTTTGCACGCTTCTTAATCTTCCCCCCTCTTCCCCTACTGGGAACAGAACATGAGGATTTCCAGTTAACTTTCTCAGCTTTGCTTTCTCAGGTCTTCCCATTCTACCTCCTATAAATGTGCCAGTCTTATCTCTAACTTCAATAGGACAAAGAGAATTAATCGCCTCCAAAACAGGTTTCTCACTAATTTTAGAGGCTATTTTATCAATCTCGTCATCTAATTTAACTCCTTCAATAACATTAATGCCTATATTGAAAAGAATTGACTTAGTTTCTTTCTCACTCAAAACTACGTTTGCGGTTGAAACTAAATGCTCGCAGCCAATCACCTCAAGAGCCCTTTTTGCTTTTGCAAATCTTTCTTTTTCAATTCTGGAATAGGGAAGCAAGAGAATTCCATTATTGACTTCCCCGTGGGCGAACCAGTCTAATAACGATAAAAAAGAGTCGTAAGAAATCTGATTCCAGAAATAGATATATTCTGGATGCAATGGCACAGAATAAATTTTTGAAATTTCCTTTGCTCTCTCGAAATCAGGTATTAACTCACTCTGACCATCTTTACTCTTAACTTGTTCAAGCCAATATTGTTCAACATACCCTTGCTTTTCAAGCGCGTGATTCCTATTTGCAAAGTCTCCATATGGAACAAGCAAGTCTCCAAGATATATAATCTCACTGACATTAGGATACAGGTTCTCAGCATCTTCATATTTTTTTAATTTCTTCACGCTTCCGTCTTTCAACTTAACAATCGGACCTTCTATGCTATCGCAAGAGGCAATAGTACATCCTTTAGTAGGCTTTTCAATCTTCAATTGTGTACCAATTGCAATAAATCCTTTAGTTATTGCCATTGTTGCGGGATTAAGAGCGAGAGTTGAGTAACCCGTATTTCTAGCTCGCCCATATCTTAATCTAAACGCACCTGATGCTGAAGGGTGTGCAAAAACAGGTCTTCCAGCCACCAAATCTTGCATATAAGTTGCGCCAGCTCTGCTGCCGCCAGCAGATTTACCTTCCTTTATTTTCTTTTGTAATTTAACAAAGTCGTCAAGCCAGCTCCATCCACTTAGCTTGAACCCCTTTTGTCTTAGTTTAACTATTCTTCCAAGTATTTTAGGAGCTTTTTGGGCAATACCTTCACCCATAACAAGACAAAAACCGCTTCTAATAAAATTTGTTTCAATCCTAGGCAAATCTTTGTAATTAAAGACTTCTTTATCTTCGCTCGGGTCTCCTGTTAATTGCACAGGAATATTCTTCATCAAAAATTCAATCTCCTGTTCAGAAGGAAGGTACTGTAAATTTGTTATTCTTTCGTGATATTCATATGTCTCCTGTATTCCTCTCTTCACTTCATCCTCTGTCGGATCATATAATGCATATCCAAAAACTTCTCTCAAATAATCAGTTATTACCAAAGAAAATCCCTCTTCAGTTCCACCGGCGGATCTTATTGGTCCAGAAAAATAAGGAGCTAAAAAATCTTGGCCATCTCTTGTTTTTTTAATTTTTAGCTCTGTAAATCCTTCTAACGGGGAAGAAACATACCCTAAAGTCATATATCCTATCGCTATTCTTATTCCAGCCTCCATTGCTTGTAAGTGATCTTTGAATTTACAAAATTTTTCTTTTGCAACTTCTTCCGCTATCGATAAAGCAACAGCAGGATCAATCGGACCGAATTTCTTTTCAAGTTCAAGTATCCTTGCGACTATCTTAGTCTCCAAAACCTGCGGATACAAAACTGAAACAAGTCCAACAACTCTCTCAGCAAGAGAATTCGCAAGAGGTATCTCAACTTCTGCGACGGGGTCAATTCCCTTCTTCTTCGCTTCTCCAGCGAACGCATAGCTTTCTTTTACATTTCTTTCGATTTCCTTAAAATATTCTGGAATGTTCATTTTTTAACCCACTCCCCAATTTCCTTCCCATTAGAAATGCTTTCAACCATCTCAATCTCTTCGTATATTCCATCTATTAAATCATAATTTTTTGCTTCAGTCAGTGAGACCCATGCATATTCAGTCAAGTCATCACATAGCTTGACCTCTCCAGCCGCATAGTCTGCAGACATACTAATGACCAGCACAGGAATCCCATCAGGTCTTACAAAAACGAGACTCGCAACATATTTCAGATTCTTTATTTCTAGCCCAGTCTCCTCCATGACTTCTCTTCTAAGAAGATTTTCACATATGTTATACCATTGTCCAGACTTCGTATCTTGAGGTGAACTTTTATAATCACTTGCCTGTAATTTTCCGCCAGGAACAGTCCACTTACTAGGAAAGGCAGTCTCCCAATCTGCTCTTTTTGTGATTAGATATTTTTTGTCTTTTAGAATTATCCCTGTTACAACCACATAATGTGCTTTATCCTTGTTAAGTATTACTTCAGTCATTTTATATGCAACTCCTTCAATTCCGCATCATCTCCAAAATCAAGTATCTTCAACTCCCTGGTTTTTAGGTTGAAGACTGGCAGCTTACATGGATCCGGAACATTGCCCACTTTTTCTTCGAACTGAGTCTGCCCTTGCCAACAACTCCCAGTTATCGCTAGCACACCATTGTAATTTTCTATATCGACTCTGTGTACTTCCCCGGTACAAAAGATATCCGGCACCTCTGAAATAACAAGATTGTCATTTTCCATGTCAGGTATGTAAATCGCTTCTGAATGAATCGGAAAAAGATGTCTCCTCTTTAGCATCTGACTAACTGCCTTGGCAGGATGCAATTTCATAGCTCTCAGATCAGGTATTTCATGGATAAAAGTGTGTATGCTATCTCCATGATACATTAATATTTTGAATTCTTTATCTTTCTCGTACAATTTTATAAAGGAAGGATTACTTACGAGTATGAGATTTTCTATTTCATAAAGCGGTTCTGCGTATCTCCTACCTATAATTGGCTGTGGTTCAGCAACCCTTACTGCATCGTGTTGCCCAGGACACATAAACATAGTTATCTTTTTAGGAACTTTCCTTAAATAAGAAGCAAGAAGAGAATACTGCTCTTTCATACTTTTAAGTTTTAAAAGAGGTTCTTGACCAGGAAAAATTCCAACTCCATCTACATTGTCGCCTGCAATAAAGATGTATTTTATTTTCTTCGCTGTTTCATCTTCGCTGTTTATCCATTGTAGGAAATTTTCAAAGCTCTTCTGAAGATGCTTTGCACCGCCTGCGTGGATATCAGACAAAAATGCAACACATATCTCCTCCTCAAACTTTACCTTCTCAGTTAAAAAGGAATCTGGAAAATAAACATCGTGAACAAAAAGCATATCTCTATCGCCTGAAGCCTTTACCGCAATCACATCATCTAATAATATTTCCTCCGCCTTCTTGAAAACCTCCGGTCGGTCATGTTTTACCAAAACACTTATTTCACCTGTTAAATCTTCAAGTTTAATTATCAGGTTCTTGTTTTTAGTGACTCTCTTCTCACTTACAATACCTATTACAGTCTGACTCTTTCTTTCTCCACCAATCTTGCCTATAGAAACAAGATTTTGCATATCTGGCCTTTGCATTAAAATTCTTTGCAATTGATGATATCTTGCTCTAAAATTCCCGACAAAATCAGCCACTTCAAGTTTCTTATCGTTTCTTGTTGTAGAATAAAATATCTTGTACCCTTTCTCATCACTCCCTTGTTTTTCAACAGGATTTTCAGCTGATTTTTGCACTACTGAAGTTTCTTTTGTTATTTCAAGGCTCAAACCAAACTTAATAAACACATTCTCCACAGTAGTCTTATCTTCTCCAGTCAAATTTCCAACAAAGTTACGAACAAAGCTAAAATTCTTACTAAGAACAGATTTTGTTATTATTTTTTGGCCTGAGAATCTTTGGAGATTTTCAAGAAGCTCTCTAGCAACCTCTGCATCGTTAATACTATCAAATAAATCATATACTTCTTTCTCCAGCAACACTCCTTTTTCCTTTATCAGTCTTAGTATCTGGTCGTTCATTTTGGATTATTAGTATATTGACTTTTCAAGG
>CAYWEK010000007.1:0-25112 GCA_964457475.1 Candidatus Woesearchaeota archaeon | reverse complement strand
CTCCTAATCCTACTTCCTATAATGGCGGTTCTTATTGTAGATATGGACCTACATATGACTCAAGCTCGTATGGAACCAGTTCATATTCTAATCCATATTATTATTCTCCAAGGATGACAAATCAGGGATATTACAGCTGGAGATATTAAAATTAATATCCGCGGTTTCTAAAAAGATGAACTTTATGCACAATTAGAACGAAAGAAATTAGAAGAAAAGTTCCTAATGCATAGGAAGCAAGAACATCTGAGAACCAATGAATATTCAGATAAATTCTTGATGCACCTATTATTATAACTATTAAGACTGACAGAACAGTTAGCCATATTTTAGTTCTTACTGATTTTACATGATGCTCAAATAAATAAATAAGAGTTCCAAAAAATACTACAGCCATTAATGCATGGCCGCTTGGGAAAGAAGGATCTGTTTCTAAGATAAGAGAATCAAACGGTCTCGGCCTTTGTACCAATATCTTAATTAAGTCAAGCAACCCGGCGGAAATTAGAGTGAAAATAGCAAGTCCAGTCGCTTCCATAATTCTCTTCTTGTAGAAAAGAATACCTATTACAATCAAAAAGTATACGACAAAAACTCCTGGCTCGAAAGTATAATTAATTATCTTTGATATTTCGATTAAGAATGGAGTTTGCATTTTCTGCATAGAGAGATTAACATTACTGTCAAGTGAGGAGAAAAATAAGCCGTTTATATTTTGAAGAATGAGAAGAAATGTCAATAAAGATACAATTAAAATAAGATATAGCAATCTTTTTTCATTTATTTCAAGCTCCTTTTTTATCATATTATATTATAGAAATCCTTATTTTTAAAGCGTTGTGTTTTTAAAAGACATATTTTAGCCACTATTATATTACTTTATAACAAGTTTTAAATATGGTAAAATTATGAGGAGTTTATGAAGGATATTAGTGAACTGCAAAAATCCAGACAGGATTGTGTGAGTGCTCTTCAAGAGGCGGAAAGTTATGCAAATAATTTAGAAGTCATGAAAATGCAACATATCTCTCTTTCAAGAGTTGATCGAGAGTTTCATAGATTTCCTAAATTGAGAAAAGAATTTAGTCTAAGGTATGCAGAAATATCAAGATTAGGATATACTTGGGCAACTCAGAAATCACTTGAAAAGGCTAAGATATTAATGGACAATGACGAATGGAATGATGCAGATATAACTCTTAGAGCTATTATGAATGTTTATTTACCAAAATCCGGTCTAGATGTTGATGAAGTTACTAGAGAAACAAATAAAATTTGGGATAGTTATAATTATAGGCATAAAACTTCTGATTTCTTTTCGACTAATTGATTTATATTTCTGATATCTAAAATTTTTGCAGAAATTATATATTGAGAAAATGCGGGAGAGAGGATTCGAACCTCCGAAGGCACTGAGCCAACAGATCTTGAGTCTGTCGCGTTTGACCACTTCGCTACCCCCGCATAAAAAATTAAGAGATAATAAGGTTTATAAACTATCTTTTTGAGTTATAAACAACCGATGAGGTAAGTAAATACGGAGGCCAATCATGGACTTCTATTCAATCGTTGAAAAAGCAAAGAAAACAGGAAAAGTCGATAAGGGAGCAAATGAAGTTACCAAGGCAGTTGAACTTGGAGTTGCAAAACTTGTTCTTTATGCAGCTGATGTTGAACCTAAGGAAATAATCGCACACATACCTGCTCTGTGTAAAGAAAAAAATATTTTATGCTTTGAAGTTGACTCAAAAAAGAAACTTGGACTTGCTGTTGGAATTAATGTTAATACTACTGCTGTTGCTGTTGTAAATCCGGGAGAAGCTGACAAGGATATCGCTCAATTAAAGACAAAATCCAGTTAAAGAGCGAACATGGCAAAGCAACAAAGAGTAAAGGATAAAACTTCTGAAGGTTCTGCAAATATTAAGGTTGAAAGAATAAGTAATGATGCACCTGTTAATGCAATAGTACAAGAACTAGTGGGTAGGACGGGAGCAAGAGGCGAAGTAACTCAGGTAATGTGCAAAATCCTTGATGGAAAAAATAGTGGGAAAATTATGAGAAGAAATGTCAAAGGTACAGTCAGAATCGGCGATTTACTAACTCTGAGAGAAACTGAAATTGAGGCGCGCCGTATAAGAAGCAATTTCAAGGCGGCCAAAAATGGTTAAATGTGTTTTCTGCGGAAAAGAAGAACCGTATTTTAGAGGAATTCATCTAATTGGGAATGATGGTAGCGTAAGCTATTACTGTTCAAGTAAGTGCAGAAAAAATGCTCTTAAATTAAAAAGAGATAGAAGAAAACTGAAATGGACTGTTGCACACAGAGAAGAAAGAGTAAAAACGATTGCAAAAGAAGCAAAAAAGACTGAAACAGAAAGAAAGAAAGCTGAAGAGGAAAAGGAAGCTGTTTCTGACAAGAAAGACAAGAAAAACTGATTTACCGACGATAAAATTAAAAAATTAACAGAAAGGTTTTTAAAGAGAGTTTAACTTTTTAGAGAACAAAGAGCTCTATCATATTTATGGCTGATAAAAAAGATTCTGAAAAAGGCGCCAAGGATTATGGCGCGGAGAAGATAAAAGTCCTTGAGGGGCTTGAAGGTGTCAGACTAAGACCTGCAATGTATATTGGAAGCACAAGTAAAACAGGCCTACATCATTTGGTATGGGAAATTGTTGATAATGCTGTGGATGAAGCAATGGCTGGATATTGCGACACCATTGAAGTTATTCTAAACAAAGATGGCAGCGTAACTGTCAAAGATAATGGAAGAGGTATTCCTGTTGGGATGCATCCCATCTATAAAAAACCTGCTCTTGAAATTGTTGTAACAAAACTTCATGCTGGAGGAAAATTTGACAAGCAAAGCTATGCTGTTTCTGGCGGATTACATGGAGTTGGAATAAGCGTTGTTGCTGCTTTATCAAAATTAATGAAAGTAAAAGTAAAAGTGGGAGGTAAAATATATCAACAGGAGTATAAAATAGGTAAGCCATTATACGATGTTAAAGTTGTTGGTGAAGTTGAGAAAAAAGACACTGGAACAGAAGTGGTTTTCTTTCCGGATGAAACAATATTTTCAACAACAAAATTTGAATTCTCAATCCTTGAAACAAGATTTAGGGAAATTGCATTCCTGAACAAGGGTGTTAAGATAAAACTTAAAGACGAAACAACCGGAAAGAGTGATACCTATCATTACGAAGGTGGATTGATTGAATTTGTAAAATGGGTTAACAAAACAAAAGAAGTAATTCATGCCAAGCCTGTTTATTTTATGAAAGAAGAAAACAAGGTTGTGGTTGAATGTGCCGTGCAATATAATTCTGGCTATCAGGAGACTGTATTAAGTTTTGTCAACACAATTAATACGGTTGAAGGCGGAACACATGAAGCAGGATTCAAAACTGCCTTAACAAGAGCGATAAATGATTATGCAAACAAGAATAAGCTCAATAAAGGAGAAAATTTAACAGGCGATGACGTTCGTGAAGGCCTTACAGCAATCATATCTGTCAAAGTTCCCGAACCACAATTTGAAGGACAAACAAAAACGAAGCTTGGAAACAGCGAGATAAAAGGAATAGTTGATGGAATCGCCATGAAATCTCTTACTGAATTCTTTGAAGAAAATCCAGCCATTGCGCGACGTATTGTTGATAAAGCAAGTGAGGCGCAAAAGGCAAGAAATGCCGCCAAAAAAGCAAAAGAGCTTGTGAGAAGGAAGAATGCTTTCGCCGTCGGAGGATTGCCAGGAAAACTTGCTGACTGCTCAAGCAGTAAGAAAGAAGAATCAGAATTATTCATTGTGGAAGGAGATTCTGCCGGTGGCAGTGCAAAGATGGCAAGAAATAAAGAGCATCAGGCCATTCTTCCATTGAAAGGTAAACCTCTTAATGTAGAGAAAGCAAATGCAGTCAAAGTTTTGTCAAATGATGAAATTGCCAACATTATTACTGCCATTGGAACAGGAATTACTGACCAATTTGACTTAGAAAAGTTAAGATACGGAAAAATAATAATTATGACTGATGCAGACGTAGATGGAGCACACATCAAAACTTTGCTATTGACTTTCTTCTTTAGATTTATACCTAAACTAATTGAAAATGGCCATATTTACATTGCTGTTTCACCATTATACAAAGTAAGAAAAAAGACTGACCATTATGTTTACAGCGATGAAGAACTAAAGAAAATTGTCGCGAAGCTTGGAGGAAATGTAAATGTCCAAAGATTTAAAGGTCTTGGAGAAATGAATCCAGAACAACTTTGGGAAACTACCATGGATCCAAAGAAACGTCTACTTAATAAGGTAAATATCGAAGATGCTGTCAAAGCGGATGAAACATTTTCAAAATTAATGGGTGATGATGTTGAACCAAGAAGATTATTTATTGCTGAAAGAGCGCAGGAGGCGCAAATTGACATCTAAAATGGCAACTATAAAGTTCTGCCCGAATTGCAAGAGCGAGAATGTTGCAATTGATGGCGCACTTATTGAAGTGTCCGCTGGAGCAATGGTCTGTAAAGATTGTGGTTACAGAGATATTAATTTTCCTGAAAAGGTAACTACAACTAAAACCAAAAAAAGTGAAAGTTAAAAATGGCAAAAGAAGAAAACGGAAACGGGGAAGGCAACGCTGAAAAGGAGATTAGCGCTGAGGAAGATAAGAGAAGAGAGAAAGAACAAATAGGAAATGAGAAAGGTGTGGCTGCGACCGAAATCGTCGAGGAAATGGAACAGGCATTCATTGACTATGCAATGTCGGTTATTGTTGATAGAGCGCTACCAAGTGTTGAAGATGGATTGAAGCCGGTTCATAGAAGAATCCTCTATGCTATGCACACTCTGGGTCTTGATAGTTCCAAACAAACAATGAAATCTGCAAAAATTGTTGGTGAAACCATGGGTAATTATCACCCTCATGGAAATATCGCGATTTATGATGCATTAGTCAGAATGGCGCAGGACTTTTCATTAAGATATCCACTAGTCCATGGCCAAGGAAACTTTGGAAGTATGGACGGAGACAGCGCAGCGGCTGATAGATATACTGAAGCGAAGCTAAGCAAGATCGCTGACGAACTGCTTACAGATATTGAGAAAGAAACTGTTAAGATGAGGCCTAATTTCTCAAACGATTTACAAGAACCGGAGACATTGCCTGCAGCATTACCTAATCTTCTTCTTAATGGAGCGACTGGAATTGCAGTTGGAATGGCAACAAACATACCTCCTCATAATTTAACTGAAGTTTGCGAAGCAGTAATTGAATATATTAACAAACCAAATGTAACTATTGATGAACTTTCTGAAATAGTTAAAGGTCCTGATTTTCCTACTGGTGGATTAATTTCTGGCGGAATCAAAGATATGTATAGGACTGGGAAAGGAAAAATAGTCATCAGAGCTAGAACTGAGATTGAAGAAGACAAGAAAGGAAGAAACTCGATCATCATAACTGAAATACCTTATATGGTAAACAAGGCAGAGTTAGTAAAAACAATTGCTAAACTTGCAACTGAGAAAAAATTGCCAGATATTTATGATTTAAGAGATGAATCTGCCAAAGGCAAAGTAAGGATTGTTATTGAATTAAAGAAAGATGTCGATCCAAAGTTCACGCTAAATAAACTTTACACATTAACCAATGTTGAAACATCGTTTGACGCAAATTTACTTGCTCTTGTCGGAAACAGCCAAGAGTCATGAATCTAAAAGACATTATTAGTGAATATCTAAAATATAGACAATTAGTAGTAAGGAATAGAAGCAAGTTTGAATTAAAGAAAGCTGAAGATAGGCTTGAGATTGTTGATGGACTTTTAATTGCACTTAGAGATATTGACAAAGTTGTTGAATTCATTAAGAAGAGCGCAAATGCGACCGAAGCGCATTCAGGCCTAATGAAAAAGTTTGGATTGACTGACAGACAGGCGAAGGCTGTTCTTGAAATAAGATTGCAGCAATTGACTCATCTTGAAGCTGGAAAGCTAAAGGATGAAGAAAAGAAGTTGAAAGAGCAAATTTCAGAGCTTAAGAAAATATTGGGTGATGAAAAAGAGATATTGAAAGTGATAAAGAAAGAACTAACTGATATAAAGAACAAATATGGCGATGAAAGAAGAACAAGAATATTAAAGAGAGTTGAAGAAATAACTGAAAAGGATCTTATTGAGAAGAAAGATGTTGCTGTCATGATTACCTCTGGGGGTTACATAAAGAGAGTTGACGTCAAAGATTACAGGGAACAAAGAAGAGGCGGGGCTGGAGTTTCAGGGGCTGATTTGAAAGAAGAAGATTTTGTAACCAAATTATTAACTTGCTCAACACATGACTATTTGTTATTCTTTACCTCAAGAGGAAGAGTATATTGGCTCAAAGCTAATGACGTGCCTGCGTCTGAAAGACAAGGAAAAGGAAAGGCGTTGATAAATGTCCTTGACTTAAGAGACGAAATAATAAGTAACGTTATGGCAATTAAGGATTTTGAATCTGGGTATTTAATGTTTGCAACGAAGAAAGGAATGATGAAAAAACTTCCTTTGAAAGATGTTTCAAAGCCAAGAAACACTGGAGTGAGAGTAATTAACTTACCGATGGACGGAAGTGATACTGTTGTTAATGTAAGAAGAGTTGAAGACGGACAAGAAGTATTACTCATCACAAAGAAAGGGCAAGCTATTAGATTCAGTTCAGACGAAGTAAGAGCTATGGGAAGAGCAAGCTATGGAGTAACTGGAGCTGATCTAGGAAAGAATGATGAGATAGTTGCTCTTGAGGCCATGCCAAAGGATGGAAAGACTACCATATTGACTGCAACAGTCAAAGGATATGGAAAGAGAACAGAGCTTGAAGAATACAGAAAAACAAGCAGAGGCACGAAAGGAGTAATAACTCTAGATACAACTGATAAAACTGGAGATGTATTAACTGCTTTATCTGTTTCTGGAAAAGATTCAATCATCGCAACAACTTCAAAGGGAATAGTCATAAGAGTAAACATGAAGGATATAAGAGTAATGGGAAGAGCAACTCAAGGAGTGCGTATTGTGCATCTAAAAGAAGGAGATAAATTAGCCGGAATAGTTAAAGTTCCTATTGCGGAAGATCTGCCAGAACCTTCCGAAGAGCCAGCCAAATAAAAATCAGAAAAGAATTAATAGTCTTTGTTAATTATATGCTGTATGGTAACTATAAGAAAAGATATTCCTAAAAATTATCCTAGAACTTTTGAAATTCCTTTGAAATATGAAACTTTTGAGAAATTAAGGATTTTACTTGATACTGAAATTATGGGCTTTACTATAAGCGATGTTGCGGAAAGAATGATACTTGACTGGGTGCAGGAATCTTTAAAGAGAAAAGAATTTGGACTCACCTCAAATAGTTGCTTAGCGCTGGCAAAGTCAGAGGGATATACTCCACTGGCTAAATATGCAAGGAGCAGACGTTTTCCTCTTGGATGCGAAGAAAGATCAGAAATGATAAAACCAGTGTTTATTGGGGCGGCTAGATACTATATCGAAACAATTCCAATGATTGACTATGCCTATAGGGGCGCAAAGATAAACCCTTTCTATCAAAAAACACCTGAATTAACTTTAGTTACTTTAATTGAACAGGAAATACCTAAACATCTGCAGAGATTGGATATTGAAGATGAATAATATAAATCTTTAAATAAGTGCTAAATTCTGAATTTTTATGGTTTCAATTAGTCTTGTCGGGCTTAGAGGTTCAGGCAAAACGTCAACGGCCATAGAATTGGCTATTCTACTTAATCGTCCTTTTATTGATGCAGATACTGAATTCACAAGACGTTATGGTCCAATAAATGAATTTGTCAGGAGAAATGACTGGCTAGAATTTCGTAAACTTGAATCATATATCCTAGAAGATATATGCTCCACACATTATGGTCGTGATGTAATATTATCTACTGGCGGCGGTGCTATTGCACATGACAAAGATGAAAAACTCAGATTGAAAAATGTTAGTTTACTAAGAAAGTTAGGAACAATCTGCTATTTACTGCCTTGGGCTAATCTAGATGAAAGTGCAAAAATACTATTTAATAGATTGGAAAAAGATGGTGTAAATAAAAATAGTCGGCCAGAATTAAATGGCAAAGTTGAAACATATGAAAGTTTTCTTTCTATGGTAAAAACAAGAGATCCTCTTTACAGAGATGCATCAGATAGAGCAATTTTTACCTATTCAAATAATCCAAGAGAAGTAGCTAAAGTTATAACTAATCTCGTTCTTCTATAAAAATCCTAAAATATACCGTAAGCGTTAAAAGCCCTGCTGTTCTTTTGTGATTATGAATAACATAATTTACCTTGACAATGCATCCACAACTCCAGTGTACAAAGAAGTTGTGATTGAGATGGAAAAATATATGCTTGAAGAATATGGAAATCCATCATCCATTCATTTTATGGGTGAGAATGCTCAAAGAGCAATTGAAAATGCGAAAAAAGTTATCGCTTCCGAAATAGGGGCAAAACCTTGGGAGATAATATTCACTTCGGGAGGAACAGAATCCAATAATCTTGCATTGCAAGGCCTTTCTAAGACAAATTCTAAGAAGAAAATAATTATTTCTGCCATAGAGCATTCTTCTATATATGAATTAGGCAATGAAATGAAAAAATACGGATACAAAATAGTTGAAATTCCAGTTAATAAGGAAGGATTTATTGATTTTAATATTCTTGAGAAAGAAATTGATTCTAACACTCTTGTTGTGTCTATTATGCATGCCAACAATGAGATTGGCGTACTACAAGATATTGCAAAAATAGGAAAAATCTGCAGAGAAAAAGGCGTTTTATTTCATACCGATGCCGTGCAAAGTTTCTGCAAGGAAAAAATTGATGTTAACCTAATGAAAGTTGACTTGTTGAGTGCCAGCGGACACAAAATAGGGGCTTCCAAGGGAGTAGGATTTCTTTATGTTAAAGATGGCGTTAAAATTGAATCCATCACCATTGGTGGAAGTCAGGAAAGAGGATTAAGACCTGGAACGCAAAATGTTACGGCTATAATGGGATTTGCAAAAGCCGTTGAAATAAATAAAAAGGTAGATAAAAATAAGGTAAAAGAACTAAGAGATTATTTCATTTCGGAGCTTGAAAAAATACATGGAAAAATAAATGGTTCCGTTAAGAAAAGGATTTACAATAATGTTAATGTTTCTCTCCCAAATATAGATAATGAAATGCTCTTGGTCAAATTATCAGAGAAAGGTATAATGTGCTCCACAAAGAGTGCATGCACAAGCAAACAGAAGAAAGAAAACCGAATTTTAAAATCAATTAAACTGAAAAAGGATGAAATTAATGGAGCATTAAGGTTCTCTTTAAATGAATTTACCACAAAAAAGGATATCGATTATGTTATCAAAGAGTTAGAAAATAATTGAGAATTATTCAATCTTTCTCAAATCTTCTTCATCCATCGGGACATAAGCCAAAGTTTCACCTTTGCTGTTCAAAATTTCCACATGATATCTTCCATTTGGGAGAATAATATTAATGCATCCAATCATGCCCTTTTTTATCGGAATTTCTTCAAAACCAGGTTCATCTTCATTATGATACTCTACATATTCGGGATCTGGGTCATTAAGAAGCACCACTTTGTCGTTCCTTCTGAAGATTGTGTTCATTTTCTCCCCCTATTTTCTTCTTCTGGGATTGTTTTTTCTTCCAGATAACCTTGAAAAAACAAAAAGATACAAAATTTCTAGGATTCCAAGAGTATTAACTATCAAAAGGGCAACAAACCAGATTGGCTGTCTTAACCTAGCAGACTTCCAGAGAGCAAAACCTTTCCAAATTATTGTCCAAACTACCATAACACCAAAAAGCCAAAGAGGAATTCCAAGCTGGGAAGAAATAAAATCAGTAGCAGATACCATATTCTATGCAGGAAAGAGATGTTTATAAATTTATTTAAAAATTTTTAATTTAAAAAAATTTTATCACTCAAAAAAGAGAACGAAAAATTTCTCCTATTTTGTCGAGGAAAAAAATTTTATCACAGAAATGTTTAAATACTATTTTTAGCTCGGGAGTTAGTAAATACAACGAGTTGTGTCTTTTCAATGAAAAAAACACAACCTGTTGTGGTGAAATAATGATATGCCCATATTGTCTATCCCAGGAAACTAGGGTCGTTGACAAGAGAGATAGTGGGGGCTTGACAAAACGCAGGAGAGAATGCGAGAAATGCAAGAAGCGCTTTAACACCATAGAGGCGCTTGAGGAAATAAACCTCAGAGTCATAAAGAAAGACGGTCGAAGGGAAGGCTTTGATCGTGAGAAAATCAAGAGAGGAATAATAAGGGCATG
Organism: Candidatus Woesearchaeota archaeon; assembly: GCA_964457475.1. Classification (GTDB taxonomy): domain Archaea; phylum Nanobdellota; class Nanobdellia; order Pacearchaeales; family GW2011-AR1; genus VGKP01. The sequence continues at coordinate 14,743 of CAYWEK010000007.1, read as the reverse complement.
CGAAAAGAGGCCCATAAGCTCTGAGAAGATTGATAATATGGTGGCAAAAATTGAAGATAAAATAAGAAAAATGGGAAAAGAGGTCAAAACAACGGTCATTGGAGAGATTGTTTCCAAAGAGTTGAAAAAAGCCGACAAGGTTGCCTACATAAGATTTGCTTCTGTTTATCATGACTTTACTGATATTTCTGATTTTAAGAATGAGATAAAAGAGTTGGTTAGAAAATGACGCCTGAAAGATTACAAGAACTTGGTCTGAAAAAAATGGAAGTTGGAAGATACTTCACTAAACATGGTAAGAATCCTTTTGAATATGATATTTTTGGAAATCCGATTAATTGGGTAGCCGAAGAAGTTAAGGTTACAGATGATGCTGGTAAAGTAGTTTTTGTCCAGCCTAGCGTAAGAAGACCTGATTTCTGGAGTCCTTTGGCCATAAAAGTTGTAGCCAGCAAATATTTCTGGGGCGATCAGGCTAAAGGAGAAAGAGAAAATTCTGCAGAGATGCTTGTAGGAAGAGTAGCCAGATTTTTTGCCAGACAAGCATTAAAACAAGGATATTTCAATGAAGAACAAGCAAATATGCTAAGGGATGAACTTTCAGCGATCTGCCTTAACCAATTGGCAATATTTAATTCTCCGGTCTGGTTTAATGCTGGAATATGGGAATATAATCAGGAAGCTGGTGGAGTCTCAGCATATAAATGGGAATCTGGAAATGATTCAATAGTACCAGTTTTGAAGAACGATGATCGCCCGCAATGCTCTGCATGCTTTATTCAGAGTGTTAAAGATGATATGGAAGCTATTCTTGCTCTGCAGACATCTGAAGCAGTTCTTTTTAAGGCTGGAAGTGGGACAGGCTCGAATCGTTCGCCACTAAGAAGTTCGAAAGAGAAAATTACTGGTGGCGGAAGAGCATCTGGACCAGTAAGTTTCATGAAAGGATATGATGCCTATGCGAATATAATCAAGTCTGGAGGAAAAACAAGAAGAGCCGCGAAAATGGAAATACTTAACGTTGATCATCCAGATATTATGGATTTCATCATGGCGAAGCAAAACGAAGAGAAAAAGGCTTGGGCCTTAATAGAGCAGGGATATGCTGGTGGAATGAATGGAGATGCTTATGGAAGCGTTCAGTTCCAAAATTGCAATATGTCTGTAAGAGTGCCTGATGAATTCATGGAATCTGTCAAAAAAGAAGGAGAATGGCAAACAAAGTTTGTAAAAGGCGGTGCTTTATGTGAAACTCTTAAAGCAAAAGATATTATCAACAAGATGGCTGAGGGAACTTGGATTTGCGGAGATCCGGGAATGCAGTTTGATTCAATAATAAATAAATATCATACTTGTAAGAATTCCGGAAGAATAAATGCCTCAAACCCATGCAGCGAATATATGTTCCTTGATGACTCGGCATGTAATCTTGCATCAATAAATCTCATAAAGTTCAGATCTGCTGATGGTGGATTTGATGTGGAGTCATTCAGGAGAGTTGTAAGAACAATGATAATTGCAATGGAACTCGCAGTTGATGGGAGTAGTTATCCTACAGCCCAGATAACAAGAAATTCTCATGACTACAGACCACTTGGTCTAGGATATGCCAACCTAGGAGCATTGCTGATGAGTTATGGACTACCTTATGACTCTGATGAAGGAAGAGCAGTCGCTGCGGCAATAACTGCAATAATGTGCGGAGAAGCCTATAAGGCATCTGCCGAAATAGCTGCATTGGTTGGACCTTTCCAAGGATATAGCAAAAACAGAGATTCAATGCTTAACGTAATGAACCTACATAGAGAAAATGTCAAGAAAATCGATGTCGTAAAAATGCCTTCTAATTTGAAGAATCTTGTGAATGATGCGTGGGATTCATGGAGCGAGGCAATTGAGATAGGAGAGAAATATGGATTTAGAAATTCTCAGGGAACTGTGCTTGCCCCAACAGGAACAATAGCTTTCATGATGGACTGTGATACCACTGGAATTGAGCCAGATATCGCTCTTGTAAAATATAAAGTTCTTTCAGGAGGAGGAATGTTGAAAATAGTAAACCGAGCTGTTCCTCTTGCATTGCGTAATCTTGGATATAGCGAGACGCAAATTCAGGATGTGATTGATTATATTGACAAGAATGACATGATAGAAGGAGCTCCATGGATGAAGGATGAGCATCTGGCAGTTTTTGACTGTGCATTCAAGCCTGCAAAAGGAAGACGCTCAATACATTATAAAGGACACATAAAAATGATGGCTGTAACACAACCATTTATCTCAGGAGCCATAAGCAAGACAATTAATATGCCTGAGCAATCCACTGTTTCTGAAATTGCCGAAGCATATACTTATGCCTGGGAACAGGGATTGAAAGCGGTTGCTATCTACAGAGAAAATTCAAAGAGAAGCCAGCCACTTAATACGCAAAAGACAAAAGGAGAAATGATTGAGAAGAAAGGAATCATAGGCGAAATAATTATGCAGAGGAAAAAGTTGCCTCAAACCCATAAATCAGTAACTCATAAGTTTGATATTGCTGGACATGAAGGATATATTACGGTTGGTCTTTATGATGATGGAAAACCTGGGGAGATATTCATTACAATGCATAAACAAGGATCAACAATAAGAGGATTAATGGATGCGTGGGCTACTTCGGTGTCTCTTAATTTACAATATGGTGCTCCGGTTGAAACTTTATTTGGTAAATTCAGACATCAGAAATTTGAGCCTTCAGGATTCGTTAGAAATTCGAGACCTGGAGAGCTTGATGAACATGCCCCAATCATAAGAACTGCCTCATCAATTGTTGACTATGTCGCACAATTCATGCTGAACAATTTTGGACCCGGATCTGGAGATGGTAGACTTGAATTTGAGATAAAAACTCTTGAACCATCAACAATGATCAAGGATGAAGAGCAAAAATCAATCACAGAATTCAGTGATGAAGGTCTTACATGTCCACATTGCGGTGGACCAGCAAAGAGAATGGGAAACTGTTCAATATATTGCACGAGTTGCAAACAAACAACTCGTTCTGGCTGCGGGGAATAACTATTAAAAGATTGTTTTGCAATCAGTTCTATGTATTTCGTTGGCATTGATCTTGCATGGAGCACTAAAAATGGTTCTGGAGTTTCTATTCTGAAGGGCGACAAGTCTAAGGCAGAATTAATAAAAAGTGAGATAAAATATTCCGACGATGAAATTATGAACTTCATAAAAGAGGAAGTTGGCAATAATACTGCACTCATTGCTATTGATGCTCCTCTTATTGTTCCAAATGAGGAAGGAAGAAGACTCGCCGAGGCTGAAGTTGGTAAATTATTTAGGAAATATAACGCAGGAGCACATCCAGCAAACAGAAAAAGACTTTCTTCATGGACTGGGAGTATAAGGGGCGAGGAAATCTCGAAAGTTCTTGAGAAAGAAGGATTTTTACATCAGCCAGAGATAAAAAAGTTTGAAGAAATCAGATCTTTCTTTGAAGTTTATCCTCATCCTTCCATAGTCGTATTATTTAATTTAAATAAAATACTTCAATATAAGGCAAAGCCAAAAAGAGATTATGAATTTAGATACAAAGAGTTCGAAAAATATGTTGATAACTTAAAAAACCTTGAAAAATCTGAGACTAAACTAATTCTGCCTGATTCAATATTGAAAAAAAACATACGGGAATTAAGAGCACAATCATTGAAAGATTTTGAGGACACTCTTGATGGCGTTTTCTGCGCATATATAGCATATTACTAGTGGAAAAATCCAGAGAAATGTGCTATTCTTGGTTCTATGAAAGAAGGATATATACTTACTCCCGTTTTTGATTTCATGAAAAATAATATTTCTGAATTGAAAAACCAGAGAAACATTTCTGATTTTTAACGTCGAGAAAATTGTATCACTTTTGGATTAACAATAAGGTTTATTAAGTTAAGATTTAAGTTAGAAAGTATAAACAAAGAGGTTTAGTAAATATGGGTGAAAATACTGTTGAATTAACTGAAAAGAATTTTGAGAAAGAGACTAAAAAAGGCAAATGGGTTATTGATTTCTGGGCTTCATGGTGCGGGCCATGCAAAATAATGGCTCCTCAATTTGATGCCGTGGCAAAAGAATTGCATGGCAAAGTTAATTTTGGCAAAGTAAACGTTGATGAAAATTATGAGCTTGCGAATAAGTTTGAAGTTATGAGCATTCCCACAACATTATTATTGGAAAATGGAGAAGTAGTACAAGCTTCTGTTGGAGCAATGAATAAAAATCAGATTTTAGAAACAATTGACAACACTTTTCGTTGAAAATTAATAGTTCTTTGCAATTGATAAATAAACATTTAAAAACGCTCAAAAGCATTTAGCTACAAGGCCTCGTAGCTCAGCCCGGTTAGAGTACTGGACTTTTAATCCAGGTGCCGCGGGTTCAAATCCCGTCGAGGCCATACAAATAAAATGAGGCAAACTAAAAAAGCACTTCATTGGATTAATAATCTTCTCAGAAAAAGACATATTAAATCTATAATATTTGGCGGTTTTGCTGCGAAAATATATGGCTCTGCTAGAGAGTTAGCAGACATTGACATAGCAATAAGAGGTAGAGATCTTATTAAAATAAATAATGAAGTAGGCAAGTATTGTGTACGAGACCTGAAAAGATATAAGGATAAAAATTGGGATGCAATGGTTACTACCATAAATTATTTAGGACAAGAAATAGATATTATTAGTGTAGAAGATACGAAAATCTTTGATAAATCAGCAAAAAAGTGGCTGCCTTTTAAACCTTATTTTAATTATTCTAGTAAGATAAATTTTATGGGAGAAAACTTGTTAGTTGTAAGAAAATCCGAGCTAATCAAATATAAAAATAAGTTGCTTCGCAGAGTAGATAAGAAAGATGTTGAATATTTACTCAATTAACAATAGAAATAATTATTACACAATCTCTTTCTCAACAATGTTTATATATAAGTTAGTCTTATATTTATCATATTGAACCTCAAAAAGGGTAAAATATTAGCTTTTGCTGGCTGAAATTACCGGTTTTTTAGGAATATTTGGTTGCACCTGATTTTAGAAAAGTTTAAAAAGCCAGTTTTGTAATTTTTTTAAATGGCCTTATTATATATTCACTAATGTACAAACAATAAGTCCAAATTTCAGCCATATATTTCCATGCATATCCTACAGCCGAAACACACAAAATTGAAACCTGAAGAGGTGAAAAACCTAATTACAAAATATAATATTTCTCTTTCACAATTACCAAAAATAAAACATGATGATCCTTCAATTCCTGAAGGATGTAATGTCGGTGAAGTCATAAAGATAGAAAGAAAGGATGAAGACAAAATAAATACTTATTTCAGAGTCGTGGCTTAAAAATGGAGAAAAGAAAAAAGAATATATTAGTTGAGAAATATCTTGAACAGCACTCTCTTGTCGAGTCAAACCTTCTTTCATTCAATGATTTCATGCAGAATAAGATGCAGCAGATTGTATCTGAACTTAATGATAACATCAACAATGAAGAGGTTGAGATAAAGCTTGGGAAAGTAAGAGTTGAGAAACCTAATATAATTGAATCTGATGGAAGTAGTTCTCTAGTAACTCCAACAATTGCGAGACTTAGAAATCTTACTTACTCTGCTCCAGTTTTCGTTGAATTAACGATAAATTATGGTGGACAAAGTGATAGTTCTGAAGTCGAAATAGGAAGAATACCTGTCATGGTAAGAAGCCTTGGATGTAATACATATGGAATGAGCAGAGATCAATTGAGAGAACTTTATATGGATCCACTTGACCCTGGAGGATATTTCATAATCAACGGCAATGAAAGAGTAATGGTGATGTCTGAAGACTTGGCAGCCAATCAGCCATTCATAGAAGAAGGAAGACTTGGATTAACATTAAGAGTATTTTCACAAAGAGGATCATACAGAATACCTACAACAATTTCTGAGACAAATGATGGAATACTTGAAGTCACATTCAGCAGACTAAAGAACATACCTGCGATAGTAATGCTAAAAGCTCTTGGTTTGATAAAAGAAGCCGAGATTGCCAAACATATTAATCATGAAAATGACTGCTTGATCGTCAATCTTTATGAATTTGCAAAAATCCAGAGCGCTGAAGATGCTATGATTTACATTGCTGAGAAATCTGGAATCCAAGGAACAAAAAAAGAAATTCTTGACAGAGTCAAGCAAAGAATTGATTCATTCTTCCTTCCTCATATAGGTCTTGAAAAAAATGCCAGAGCTGAAAAGGCAGCTACATTAAGCAGATTGATAAGAACATACTTGAAAGCGAAGGAAAATGATAAAATAAGAACGGACAAAGACCATTATGCAAACAAAAGAGTAAAACTTTCTGGAGATTTGATGGCTGACTTGTTTAGAGTTAATCTTGGAATTTTAGTAAGAGACATACAATATTCACTTCAGAAAGTTGCAAAGAGAAAGAAATTCTATTCAATAAAGAGTATTGCGAAGTCAACATTATTCACACAGAGAGTTGAAAGTGCAATTGCAACTGGAAGCTGGATAGGTGAAAGATCTGGCGTCACGCAAAACATGAAGAAGACAAATTATCTTGAAATGCTTTCCCAATTACAGAGAGTTTCTTCGATGCTTCCTGGAGAGCAGGAAAATTTCATGGCGAGAACTTTGCATCCGACGCATTATGGAAGGTTCTGCCCTATTGAAACCCCTGAAGGAACTGAAATTGGACTTAGAAAAAATCTTGCAATCTTAAGCAGGATTTCAACTTCTATCACATTTGATGAGAATGCAATATTAAAGAAATTCACTGAATTTGGCATGAACAAAGAAAATGGACATGATGTATTCTTCAATGGAAGATTCATCGGTCTTGTGGAAAATGTAAATGAATTTGTCAAAAAAGCTAGAAATACGAGAAGGGCAGGTATTTTCCCTAGAGAAATGAGCATAAGACATGACAAAGAGCTTGGATTAATAATAATGTCAACCGAAGTTGGAAGAGTATTGAGACCAATAATAATTGTTGAAAATGGGGTAAGCAAACTAAAGGACGAACATCTTGTACTACTTGAAAACGGAAAAATGAAATGGGTTGATCTTATCACTGAGGGAATAATTGAATATATTGATGCTGCAGAAGAGGACAATGCTCTTGTTGCTCTTGATGAAAAAGAATTAACACAAGAAAATACTCATCTTGAAATACATCCTATCGACTTATTTGGATTAATAACTAGCTTAGTTCCTTTCGGAAATCATGATCCATCATCAAAACTTATCAGAGGAAGCAAGACATACACGCAGAGTCTTGGAATTTATGCATCCAATTATTTGGTAAGACTTGACACGGATGTTTCCATACTTCACTATCCACAAAGACCTCTTGTAAGAAGCTTCGTTTACGACACTCTTGAAGTTTATCCTGCAGGACAGAATCTTGTTGTTGCGGTAATGCCTTTTGAAGGATATAATCTTGAGGACGCAGTTGTACTCAATAAGGCAAGCATTGAAAGAGGAATGGGCAGAAGCACTTATTTCAGACCTTATTCTGCAACAGAATTACAATATGCTGGTGGATTAGCCGATGAAATAGTTGTGCCTGATAAAGATGTCTCTGGATACAGAACAGAATCATCCTACAGATTCCTTGAAGATGATGGCGTTTCATATCCTGAAGCAGACATGAATGAAGGCGAAGTGTTAATAGGAAAAATAACTCCTCCTAAATTCCTTAGTGAAGCAAAAGATCTTAGCATACAAGCAAAGAAAGAAGCCAGCGTTGCTGTAAGACAAGAAGAAAGAGGAACTGTTGATGCGGTTTTCATAAGCGTTGATCAGGAAGGAAATAAGATAGCACAAGTTAGAACTCGTGACTCAAGATTACCTGAGCCTGGAGATAAATTCTCAAATCCTCACGGACAAAAAGGAGTAGTTGGAATGATTGCAGCTGCAGAAGACGTTCCATTTACTTCAATAGGAGTAAAGCCTGACTTAATATTCAATCCTCACGGAATACCAAGCAGAATGACGGTCGGATATCTTATAGAAATGCTTGCTGGAAAGACCGGAGCTGTTTCAGGAAAAATAATTGACGGAACATCATTTACAGGAGATAGTGTTGCAGAGCTTGAAGCGAGATTGGGAGAACTTGGTTTTTCATACGATGGAAAGGAAAGTATGTATGATGGAATAACTGGAAAGAAAATGCAGGTCAAAATATTCATAGGAAACATGTATTACTTGAAACTAAGATATATGGTAAAGAACAAGATACACGCCAGAGCATCTGGAAAAGTAACTCTTCTTACAAGACAGCCTATAGAGGGAAGAGCAAGAGGCGGAGCATTAAGACTTGGAGAAATGGAGCAGCAAGCATTGGCTGGACATGGAGCATCTCTTTTGCTAAAAGAAAGATATGATTCTGATAAGACTGTGGTTTATATCTGCAAAGACTGTGGTGAGATGACTTATGAAGATGTCATAAGAAATAAAATATCCTGCCCAATATGTGGAGGCAATGAATCAGAACCAATAGAAATATCATACGCATTCAAGCTGCTTGTTGACGAGCTGCTTGGTCTTGGAGTGCAAACATCATTCGAATTAAAGAATAAATACGAGCAATAAAATGAACGAACTATATTTCAGAAAGCAGGTAAGAGCATTGAAATTCAGCTTAATTAGTCCTGACAAGATAAAGAAATTAAGCTCTGCCAAAATAGTTACCCCTGAATTGTATGATATTGATGGTTTCCCTGTTGATGGAGGTTTAATGGACCTTCGTCTTGGAGCAATAGATCCAGGAGTAAGATGTAGAACATGTGGTAAGAGAGTAAAAGAATGTCCAGGACATCCTGGAAGTATTGAACTTGCCAGACCAGTATTCCATATAAAATATATTCCTTTGATTGAGTTATGTTTGAGAAGTTTCTGCCCTAAGTGCGGAAAACTTACATTAAGCGACGAGAAACAAAAGGAATTGAGTCCAAGCTTGAGAGCAAAGAAAGCAAGAGACGCGAAGAGATGCCCTCACTGCTCAGAAAGTATTGAAAGAGTTAAGCTAGAAAAACCAAGTACATTCTTCATCGGCAAGAAAAGATTTAATTCAATTGATGTCAGAGACAGAATTGTAAGAATACCTGATGATGAATTGAAGAAAATAGGAATAAATGCAAAAACATGCAGACCTGAGTGGGCTGTGCTTTCATTATTACTTGTTCCTTCTGTAACAGTAAGACCTTCAATCACATTGGAATCTGGAGAAAGAAGCGAAGACGACTTGACTCACAAACTTTCAGATATAATTAGATCGAACCAAAGATTATGGGAAAACCTAAATGCTGGAGCTCCTGAAGTAATTATTGAAGACCTATGGGATCTATTGCAATATCACGTAACAACTTTCTTTGACAACAATGTTTCAAGAATTCCACCAGCAAGACATCGTTCAGGACAGCCTTTGAAGACTATAACTGAAAGAATAAAAGGAAAAGAGGGAAGAATAAGACACAACCTAGCTGGAAAAAGAGTTAATTATTCATCGAGAACGGTAGTTTCACCAGATCCATTCATAGATATAAATGAAGTTGGAGTTCCATTTGAAATTGCAAGAGTAATAACGGTTGCAGAAACGGTTACCACATTAAATATAGATTCATTAAAAGATTTGATAAGAAACGGCGACAAATATCCTGGTGCTAATTATGTAATAAGACCTGATGGAAAGAAAAAGAGAATCACAGAAGATCTCAAAGAAGAGATTTGTGCTGAAATTGTGCCTGGATATAAGGTTGAAAGACATTTGAGGGATGGAGATATAGTATTATTCAACAGACACCCTTCATTACACAAGCAAAGTCTTATGGCTCATTATGTAAGAGTCTTACCTAACAGAACATTCAGATTACATCCAGCGGCCGCAGCGCCTTATAACGCAGACTATGACGGGGACGAAATGAACATTCACAGTCCGCAGACAGAAGAAGCAAGAGCAGAAGCAAAAATCCTTCTTGATGTAAGTAATAATATAATCTCTTCTAAAAACAACATTAATCTTGTGGGAACAATAGCGGACTCAATAACAGGAAATTATCTTCTTGGAAAAGAAACATTGAGCAAAAAAGAAGCTGATCAGACATTATTTGCTGCAAATGTAATGAATACTATCAAAACAAAGGAAATAGACGGTAAAGATGTCTTTGCCCAAATAATTCCAAAGGGTTCAAGCATAAAAATCCCTAGTGAAATTATAGGAAGCAACTCATTCGGAACTGAAGAGGGAGTCATGATAAAATCGATAGACAGAGAATTTGGAAGAAAAGCGACCATTGATACCATAAACAAAGCATTCATACTTGGCGCAATTTATATCGCAAGAAAAGGATTTACTCTTTCTGTGCAAGATCTCAACGTTTCTGAAAGCGTAAAGAAAATGACTGATGATATAATTTCAACAGCTGAGAAAAAGACCAGAGAAGTTCTCAAAGATATTGAAGATGGTAAAATAAGTCTTATGCCTGGTAAAAATCTTGATGAAACAAGAGAAATAAGAATAGCTCAGATTTTGAATGAAGTAAGAACGGAAATGGGTGACATTGTACAGAAAAACTTCCCTGTAGATGCAAATGTAAGTAAAATGATTAATGCAAAAGCTGTAGGAAGCATGTTAAATATAACTCAAATCGCTTGTTCCGTTGGACAACAATCATTATGGAACAAGAGAATCAGTCTGGGATATACTGACAGAACATTATCATTCTTCAGGGAAGGAGATATAAGTTCTGCTCCTCGTGGTTTCATAAAGTCATCTTTCTTTGAAGGTCTTAATCCAAGTGAATTCTTCTTTGGAGCAATTACTGGAAGAGACTCATTAATGGACCTCGCATTGAGAACGCCAAAGTCTGGATATCTTTACAGAAGATTAGTTTCTGCATTGCAAGACCTTAAGGTTGAATATGATGGCACAGTAAGAGATGCTTCTGAAAACATTGTTGAATTCGCATATGGTGATGATGGCAAAGATGTTGCTAAATTACACCTTAAGGATAACAAGATAGCTGCAGGAGAAGCAGTCGGAGTTGTAACTGCTCAGAGTTTTGGTGAAGCTTCAACGCAAATGGTTCTTAACGTATTCCACCACGCGGGAGTTGCGCAAATGCAGATTACCCAAGGACTTCCAAGATTAATTGAAATTCTTGATGCAAGAAAGAAGCCTTCAACACCTTTGATGGAAATTTACCTCGACAAAGATCATAACAATGAGAAAGAATCAAAAATACTGGCTGAAAAAATAAAGGAAGTCAAATTAATAGAAATATTATCTGAAATAAAGATTGACTTTGCGAACAAGAAGATCGAAATAACTCTTGATCCTAAGAGTTTGAAGAATGTTCATATAGGAACTGAAAAAATAGCTGAAAGATTGCAAGAAAAGGGATTCAAAGTCCGCACATCAGATATGAAGATGAGTCTCAATGTCTCTGAACTTGATTTCAAGATGATATACAAGCTTAAGGAAAAATTGAAAGATACAATTATATCTGGAGTAAAAGATATTGCACAAGTAGTTGTTTCAAACAGAGGAAAAGATTATGTAATACTTGCACTCGGCTCAAACCTTAAGGAAGTTATTGAAGTTAAGGGAGTTGACACCGTAAAGACAAGATCAAATGATATACATGACGTCTCTTCTGTGCTTGGAATAGAGGCTGCGAGACAAACCATAATAAATGAAATCAAAGCTGTTCTTGAATCACAAGGTCTTGATATCAATGAAAGACACTTAAAACTCGTTGCTGACGCAATGACTTCATCTGGAGTTGTAAAGGGAGTAACAAGAATGGGAATAATTTCTGATAAGGCATCTGTTCTTGCAAGAGCAACATTCGAGACACCTGACAAGCAGTTTGTCAATGCAACAATCCAAGGAGCAAGAGATGAATTGAGTTCTGTGATTGAAAATATACTTCTTAACCAACCGATTCCCGTCGGAACAGGCCTTCCAGGTCTATTGGTCAAGATAACCGGGCCGCTGATTGATAAAAAGCTTGGGAAGAAGGAATAAAAAATAAAATGACCGTTTTAGACTTGCAGACAATACGATATATTAATTTGCTTGATAGTATGTCAAGGGTTAAGACAAGTAAATGCTTTACCTATAATAATACCATATTTTTCGCAGTGCCAAGAGATATGATTTCAAGAGCTATCGGTCCAAATGCTTCAAACATACATAAGATTCAGGAAAAGCTTGACAAAAGAGTAAAAATTATTGCAGAAGCAAATGGAAATGAAGATGCAGAAAGATTCATCAAGGATATTGTTGCTCCGGTAAGATTTGGATCATCTGAGATTGTTAATGGAGTCTTTATATTAACTGCAGGAAGTCAGAGTAAAGCTGCTCTTATAGGAAGAAACAGAAGAAGAGAAGCAGAATTGCAACATATTATCAAAGATACTTTCAATCTTGATTTAAAAATTCTTTAAATTTATCTCTTTCTGAAATAGAGAAAAGCACCTGTAATACCTATAACAAAGAAAATTGCTCCAAATACGTTTGAATTGGAATTAGCACCTATTACATTTCCTGTGAAATTCTGGAATAAGAAAGCAGTTGTTCCAAGGAGACCAATCAATGCAACAGAAACTAATAATCTGCGAGATAAACCGTCTTTATCAATAAATGAGCCTGACCTGAATAATTCTCTATCTCCTTCTTCTCTCCATTCAGCTATTGTTTCATCGTTGGGAGCGCCTCCGGGAGAGCCCTTAATAAATTTTGCATCTCGACCATATCTGGCAGCATGTAAATAAGATCGGCCTGCGGCTAAATGATCTCCCTTTTTTTTAAGCAAATCTCCGGCTCTAGCATATGCAAAAGCCCTCGCCGAATAATTCCTGCGGTCCAATTCTTCAGGATTTATTTTTAATTCTCTAAAGGCATTATCCTGCCTTACTTTAACACTTTCTTTTCCGTTATGATTATATTCCATATCATGTTAACATAATAAGGACTTAAATATCTTATCCTTAAAGTTGGACTGTAGGAATAATAAATAATTGTTCGCAAATACATAAATCTTTAAAAATCAGCTTTTATCATCAAATTAATGGTTGCATTAGTTGAAAATTTAGATTCTCGGCTCTGGACTCCAGATGATTTAAAACATATTCAAAATAGCAAACTTCTTACTAAACTTTTATTTTTAGTTGATTCAGGAGCTAGAGGAATTGGAACTCTTACTGGTCCTGATGGTTCGTTAATTGGGCTTGTAGATTATGAAAGTTATAAATCTCCAAGCTTAGAAATATTAAAGTATAGAGCAGATTCAGAACTCAATGATGCTCAGCAATTCAAGGTTTGGACTCCCCAAGATAGAAAATTAGTATTTCATGCTTGTCAAATTGGTGAAAATGAAGAAAGAACTGGATTGACCTTTTTATGGAGACATGATAGACCTCATGGAAGACTTGCTCCTTCTAATGTATATTGGTCTCATAATGGGCAAAGACTTCCTCCTACCCCAGAGCCGCAATACAAACTTGAAACTTACATAAAAGGCGCTTGGGAAGAAGAGGTTACCAAAATAGCTAAAGGCATGCTTAAAGAAAACTCAAACTTTTTTGACGTACATTATCGTTCAAATAGAAGATTTGGCTAAAAAAGATTTGTATGAACTTTTTCATAGGAATCTAAAGATTTAAAAAGCTGTTTTCAATTAAGAAATTATCTAAATTTATATTAGATATTAAAGACAAAATGGGATTAATGAGCGCTAGAAAAATGATGAAAAGGCAGAGAAAGTTTAGGTGGCACCAGAAAGCCTACAAGAAGAGAGTTCTACATCTAAAAGAAAAGGCCGATCCTCTTGAGGGAGCAAATCAGGCAAAAGGAATTGTCATCTCAAAGTTCCAAAAGGAAGCAAGACAGCCAAACTCAGCTATGAGAAAGTGCTGCAAAGTCCAACTTATCAAGAACGGAATCAGCGTTGGAGCATTTATTCCTGGTAACTTAGCACAGAAATTCATTGATGAGCACGATGAAGTAATGATTCAGAGAATAGGTGGTAGAAGCGGAAGACAAAAGGGAGATATTCCTGGAATAAGATTCATGGTAATAAAAGTAAATGATCAGCCACTACATCTTTTGTGGAAAGGCAAGATAGAGAAGGGTAGAAGATAAAATGGGTGTAAGATATTTAAGACTCTCGGACTGGGAACAAATGCCAAATGTTGCTGTTTTTAGATCGAATCTTGCCATACCAGTCAATTTAGATATACTATCGGGAAAGATTTCCCAAGATTACTTTGTGTCTGAAGTTAATGTTCCAGGTCTTGCTGGACCTCTAAGAGCTTTTAAAATCAAAGACCATAGTCAGGCTTTTCCTGTCGCATTTGCAAAACTAACTCAACTAGATTATGACCAGCCACTCATGTTAGAATTGAGGGCATTTGATCCTGCTTTCATTAAAAATGCTAGATTGGAATTACAATCTTCTGGATTGAATTATTTTGGAGGAGCACAATAATGGCAGATCAAATGAATTTTAAGATATTTGACATTTATGATGTCTCTGGCATAGAGCCAAAAGATCCTGCTCTTAAGCCATATGTTAATGTGGATCCAAAACTTCTTTTGAAATCCCAAGGAAGAAGAAAAGATAAGCTTGCAATAGCCAAAGTCAATATTGTTGAAAGATTAGCAAACAGACTTGCTGTTCCAGGACATTC
>CAYWEK010000006.1:0-26837 GCA_964457475.1 Candidatus Woesearchaeota archaeon | reverse complement strand
GACAAGATAAAAGAGTATTCGATACCTTTTGCAGGATTTAACGGGTTCTATGTGCTTTCTGACTTGCTTTCTAACCCGGAAACATACGGTGGGAGTTCGCAGCTGAATCTAGCGCTTGACTTCGCGTTAAATAATTTTGATGCTTCGCTCTCATCAGTTATATTAGTCTCCGATTTTATAGGTTTGAATAAGAGAAATATGAAGCATTCTCTTGATCTGATTTCAAATAAATTTGAAACTTTTGCATTTATTGTAAAAGACCCTCTGGATAGACAATTGCCTGATGTTAGGGGGGAATTTATGGTTGAAGATCCAAAGTCTGGACAGCAAATACTTGTTGAACCAAGTCTGGCGAGGAAAAGTTATGAAATATACTCTTTAAAGCAGGAGTCTTTTGTGAAAGAATCGTTCAAAGGTAATTCGATTGATTTTCTTGATATGTTGACAACTGAACCCTGGGCGTTGAAAGTTTCCAATTTTCTTAAAGAAAGGGCACATGGCAGGAGTTTTGGTTAAATGGATATTGTCTTCTCACATCCAGGTTATTTAACTCTTCTTTTTTTTGTGCCAGTCATTTTTCTGTTGCATTTTTTCTCAATAAAGTTTAGGAGAAGTTATGCATTGAAATTTGCGAATTTTGATTCAATAGCAAGGATAAAGGGAGTTGACCTTTATTCAAAAAACCTTGTTGTTCTAGGAATAAGTTGTATAATTTTGTTTTTACTAATATTCTCACTCGCAGGAGCCACAGTGAGGACTAATGGTAATGTAAGTTCTTTTTCATTTGTTATAGCAATAGATTCTTCGCAGAGTATGAGTGCAAATGATTTTTCTCCATCAAGAATTGAAGCCGCAAAGCAGACAGCAATAGATTTTGTCAATTTGGTGCCTGCTGGAACAAGAATAGGTGTTATTTCATTTTCAGGAAATGGTATAATTGAACAGACAATTACCAGCGACAAGCAGACTTTGAAAGATTCAATAGGTGGAGTTAATTTTACACAAATAGGCGGGACTGATGTTTATAATGCATTAGCAACTGCAGGTACTCTGCTTTTGAATGAGAAAAATAAGGCCATTATACTTCTTAGTGATGGACAGATAAACACCGGTAATTTGCAGGATGCAATAAGTTATTCGATACAGAATAATATTGTTGTGAATACGATAGGAATTGCGACACCTCGGGGAGGAAATACTACCTATGGAGGTTTGTCAACTTTAGATGAACAGTCTTTACAGACTCTTTCTTCAAATACTGGTGGAGCATATCAAAGAGCGGAAAATAGTGCTTCTCTTGAAGGTGCGTTCAATAGCATACTTCAACTTAAGCAAGGAATTCTAACTTATGATTTGTCATCTCCTTTATTAATCGCAGCAATACTTCTTTTTGTAATCGATTATCTTCTTTCAAATACAAGATTTGGTAGTTTTCCTTAGATTTATTTTTTATCTTTGCTTACAATTATCTTCCTTTGTCTTATCTTTTTCTTTATTCTCTCGAGATCATCAATATTACTGACTGATTCTATATCAGGAATTTCTTCCAGATTATCTTGATTTGGAACAAGTGCAGGATTTAGGTCATACATTAGTGATTTGTCCTTTTGCGTTTCGTCAAGGACCGATGTTTTTTTTATTTCTTCTATGACTTTGCTGTTACTGTCAAGATATTTGTCTATAATTTTTTTTGTCTGTTTACCTACATTATTCTGACTAATATCATTTTTGTCTTCTTTCTTTGATCTGGAAAACCTACCAAGGAAGCCAGAAGCCTTTTTTTCGATGCCACCGGTTCTCTCAGAACTTTCTTCTTTTTCTATCATTGTTTTTCCATCTTCAAGTAAAACCGAAACGTTGTTCATGTTTATCATTTCTCCAGAATAAAGGCCAAGAATCATCTCATGGCAGAAAGCAGCGACATTTGGCTTGCTTTTTTCCATAAAAAATTCAATCATTTCCTCATATTCCATATTTCTTTTCAGATGGTATCTTTTTCTTAGGTAAGACTTTATCAATATGTCAAGAAGTTCAATTTTTACCTCTGGAGACTGATCACTTGTTTCTATTTTGTCTATTTCAGACAGGTAAGTGGTCCCAGATCCGCCCTCAAAATCCTTTCCTATAATCTCTTCCATCTTTTTATATTAACTATTGGAAAATATACTATAAAAATCTGTTGTCGGATTGGATTTAGATTATCCAGTATAGAACTCGTATGCAATAGCTCTTTCACTGTTATCAATAATTCCATCAACTATCGGATTATAATCCTCAATCTCTTTAACTGGAAGTGATGTTACTCCTAGAATATTATCTAATTGATTATTAGAAGAAACTCTTGCATGTAAGACATTCTTAACTCCATTGGCTAAATTTCTTAACTCTCCATCTTTATGTGTTGAATAATCTTGTACAATTAAACCTCCGAGTTCTCGGTCATCAAAATGATAAAAAATTTGGGCAGATATTTCTGGAAAATACTCAACTAATTGGTGTTTAAGGTCAGAGGTATTTGTAAAATGATGAACGCAGGCTAAGTAGTGGTATTTTGACAAAGCTTTTCTTCCCTCAGCCATCTCCCTTCCTTTAATCGCTTTAAGCTTTTGTAAGGATGCGACATCTAACCTTGCCATAGTATTCTATTTTTTGACTGTTTTTAAACTTATTGATAGATTTTTATACAGAATGATATTTACTTATGCATGAAAAAGAAGGAAAAAAGTTTTTTAGCGATTAATTATGGTAAGAAGAAAGTCATTATTAGTAATCTAAAGAAGCTTAATGATCTTGGAAAATTTACAGGGCTTATGTTTAGATCAATGAAAACAAAGAATCTTCTTTTTGATTTCAATCGTGAAGTCAGCATTTCAATCCATTCACTCTTTGTCTTCTTTCCTTTCTTAGCAATCTGGCTTGACTCTCGTAATAGAGTAGTTGAGTTTAAGGTTGTTCCTCCGTTTTTGTTCTATGTATTACCTCAAGAAAAATTTAGAAAGTTGATTGAAGTACCCCTTAACCGTGAAAATAGTAAAATTATTGAATTATTCGTCGGAAGGAAAGGTTTAAATATAAAAACTGGTAAATATATACATAAATAAATACTTTAAAAAAAAGGAGGTAAATAAATGGGAACAGTTCTTGTAAAAAACGTTGTTAAAAGAAAGCCTGGATATCTTTACTATGTTGATGGAAAGGGAAACGTATGTGAAGCTAAAATGGCTCGCGGAAGAAGAAAGAAAAAGTAATCATATTTAGTCATTAAACGACGGGCCGTGTCGTTATTTTTTCTTTTCATTTTTTAATTTAATTATTTTTTCTCGATAGAATTTTAAACATTGTTTTTCTTTTAATCTAAGCTTATTAAAATGATATTAGGTATTGAGTGTACTGCACACACATTTGGTGTTGGAATTGTCAACAAAGGTAAAGTAATTGCGAATGTGAAAGATATGTATAGGCCTTTGCATGGCGGGATTATTCCTCTTGAGAGTGCGAAACATCATGAAAGAGTGGCCGAAAATATTTATCAACAAGCTCTTAAAATTGCAAATATAAGTGAAAATAAAATTAAAGCTATTGCTTTGTCAAATGCTCCGGGACTCGCTCCATGCCTGCTTTCAGGAATGAAATTTGCAAAGGAAAAAGCACTAAAATTGAATATTCCAATTGTTCCTGTTAATCATTGTATTGCACATCTTGAAATTGGAAGACATGAAGGGGCTAAAGATCCTGTTTTGCTCTATGCTTCCGGAGCAAATACACAAATTATTGCTTATGCAGCTGGGAGATATAGAGTTTTTGGAGAAACTCTCGATATTGGTATAGGAAATTTCATTGATAAGTTTGCTAGACATGCCGGAATTCCTTTTCCTGGTGGGCCAAGAATAGAAGAACTCGCTCTTAAAGGTAACTATGTTGAGATTCCCTATTCGATAAAAGGAATGGATGTTTCATTTTCAGGAATGCAGACAAAATTACAGCAGCTTTTTGATAGAGGTGAGAAAATTGAGAATCTTGCATTTTCTCTGCAAGAAACTGCGTTTGCAATGCTTGTTGAGGCAGCTGAAAGAGCACTGGCACATACGGGAAAGAAAGAGCTTGTTTTAGGAGGGGGAGTTGCATGTAATTCTCGACTTCAGGAAATGTGTAGAATAATGTGTAAGGAAAGGGGTGCTAAGTTTTTCTGTCCTGAAAAATCTCTTCTTACTGATAATGCGGGAATGATAGCTTTTACTGGTGAAATGATGTATAAAGCAGGAGCAGGAAAAAAGATTGAAAGCATCGATATAAGTCCGAGAGAAAGAACAGATGATGTTAATGTATTTTGGAGATAATATTTAGATCATATTTTTGGGACGATATGGCAGTATGGTTCTGAGCCTTTCTTTTCATAATATTTTTGGTGATATTCCTCTGCTTCATAAAACTCTGGGGCAGCAACTATTTCGGTAACTACTTTCTTACCTAAAATTTTCTCATATTTTTTCTTCGAATTTTCTGCATCTTTTTTCTGCTTTTCTGTGTAATAAAAAATGACTGAGCGATATTGAGAGCCTACATCTGGGCCTTGGCGGTTCATAGTTGTTGGATTATGACATTTGAAGAAAATATCAAGCAATTTCTTATAGCTTATTTTTTTAGAATCAAATTCAAGATAAGTTGTCTCAGCATGTCCTGTTATTCCTGTACAAACTTCTTGATATGAAGGATATTTTGTGTGTCCGCCCATGTAGCCGACTTTTATTTTTGTTATGCCTGGAAATTTTGAGAATACATATTCAACACCCCAAAAGCAACCAGCGGCAAAAGCTGCTTTCTCCAAGCTTTTTTCCATGAGAGTAGACTGAAAAATGCTTTTTAAAACTTATGAATTGCTACTCTATATCTTCCTTCTTGATTCTTTTTTCTCAAGTGATTTATATAGCATTTTCTTTCAGTTAGTAAGTAAATCAACATCGCTGTGACGGAGGTGATGCCATAGAAATTAAATGAACCCTCTTTTTCTCAGGGGCAAAGCCCCTGATTATTTTTTTATAAGTCAAATTCATCTATGAATGAGATTATATTTTTATAAGTGTCAAGATACCTGAAACCTTTATCAGTTAGAGTAACTGACCTTCCATTTTCATCCTGAATTTCTCTGATGAATCCTTTTTCAATAAGTTCTGACAGGTATCTTTGGAATCTTTCAGATGAAAGATTTGATTTTCTTAGGAGCGGCGTTGTTTTTACAGAGTTTTTGTTTTTTTTGACAATATAGAGTATATCATAGATGACTTCAAGTCTACCTCGTTTCTTTTCCATCTTATTTGTCCAGTTTCTTGAGAACCTTAAACAAGACTGCTAAAAATATTACCAATGAAAGAAGGTATATTAGAAATCCTGCCAATGGTGAAAAATAGGTTAGCAACTCAAGAATGCCAGCCCCTATCCACAGGGCGAATATAATTAGATACAAAAGATAAAGAGATGATAGATCATCCTTATGTTTTGTTTCGCCATATTTTATCAAGCTTATTACTATTAACATAAAGAAGAGGCATATTTGGAATATTATCAATAGCAATCTTCCAGTTTCTCCAACTAGGCTTATTAAAGCGATTACTAGGGCAATTACGTGCAGAAGATAAATATTTTCAGAAAGTTTATTTTTTATTTTTTTCCAGAAAATACTTAGCAGAAGATAAATCAGAGCCATACTGCTTGCATATATGCTTATAAACAGAGCTACTTCAAACATGAAATACCATTCCGGTCTTTCAAAGACAAATAAAAATCCTAGAGGTCTTATCAAATCAAGGAAAAATCTGATTACTTGAGTTATACCAAAGAAAAGAAACGTGTTTCTGAAATATTTTATTCCTTTATATGATGTAAGTTCATATAGTTCTCTCGTTTTGAGATAGATAAGAAAACAAGATATTGTTATTATTAGTGAGGATATAATCTGAATCAAAAATCCATATCTTACAAATAGCAAAGGGTCTATCATATTATTACCTAAGATAGGATATTTTTAATCTTTTTGAATTTAGTGGACTCATCTTCCATACCGTTTATAAAGAAGATATTCGATTTTATTAAATGAAAAGTAGAGTACAGAAAACAATAATTCAGCTTGATGAGGTATGGAAAACTTATGAGATAGGTGATATAGAAGTTCAGGCATTAAAGGGTATATCATTTGATGTAAAAATTGGTGAATTTCTTTCAATAACTGGGGCATCTGGATCTGGGAAGAGTACAATGATGTATCTGGTGGGGGCTCTTGATTTGCCAACTAGGGGGGATATATACCTTGATAATAAAAATGTTTCAAAAATGAGCGAATCAATTTTAGCTCAGATAAGAGGTAAAAAGATAGGATTTGTCTTTCAGCAGTTTAATCTCATTAATAACCTAACTGCCCTTGAGAATGTTATGCTCCCAATTGAATTTCAGAATGGAAGCAATGCGAAAGAAAGGGCACTTAAAGTATTGGATCTTGTTGGGCTAAAGGATAGAGTTAATCATAAGCCAAAAGAGCTTTCCGGTGGACAGCAGCAGAGAGTTGCAATTGCCAGAGCATTGGTTAATGATCCAGAAGTAATTCTTGCTGATGAGCCTACTGGTAATCTTGACAGCAAAACAGGAAAAGAGATAATGGCTATTTTTGAGGATTTGCATGAAAAGGGAAAAACTATAATTTTAATAACCCACGATCTTAAGTTAGTTAAGTATGCCGAGAGGGTTATTACTCTTTCCGATGGACAGGTTTTAAGGAGCAGAAAATGAAGAAAACAAGTTTAATCACATTAGTTTTATTATTGCCGGTATTTGCTTTGATTAGTTTATCGTTGGTTGGAGCAGATACAAGCTACCAGACTAACAATTCAAATTATACTATTGCACAAGGATATGGCCCTACTCAAAGTCCACAATTGATTGTTCAATCATTAAGCTATGATCCCTATCCAGTTCAAGCAGGGCAATGGTTTAATATTTGGATACGGGTTCAAAATGTAGGAACTAATAATGCGCCAAGTGCCCAATTTCAGTTGATTTCAAATTATCCTTTTGATTCTATTGATTCTCCAGTTAGGAATTTTGGAGTGATCGCAGGAAGTTCGGATGCATATAAGTATCAACAGCTTCTTGGTGATAGTCAGCCAGAAGTCAATCAGGTAATTATGGAATTTAGAGTTCATGTGGCAAATAATGCTCCATCTGGAAGTAGTGTTGTTAAGCTTGCTATGACTTCAGATAATTCTTCTAGCAATACAGTTTATTATGACATTCCTATTTCTATAGCTAATACTGGAACTGATTTTGCAGTTGTATCTCAGGGAAGTACAACACAGGGAACATCTTTTGCTATAGCCAATACGGGAGAAAATCCAGCCACGGCAGTAATAGTCAGTATTCCTCAGCAACGAGGAATTATAGTTTCAGGATCTAGCTCATCGGTGGTAGGAAATCTAAACAGCGGAGATTATACTTCAGTTAGTTTTCAAGTTGCATCAGGAAATTCAACCATTCCGATAGATGTTTCTTATACTGACACGACTGGAGTTAGACAAAATATTCAATATAATGTTTCTTTAGGACTTACTGGTGCTGGTATTGGTAACTTTAGTCAGTTTGCAGGTAGAAATGGAACCTATGGAAGAGCAACAGCGTCTTCATCGTCTTCACCTTCTTTTCTTTTGGTAATAGTTTATCTTGTGTTAGGCGCGTTGATTTACTCAGGAGTAATATTGTTTGTTGGAAAGAAAAAGAAAGGCGCCAAAAATGAAGCTAAGTAGAATTCTAAATCTTTCTTTCAATATGCTTTTGCATAGTAAGCTTAGGAGTTGGCTTACTATTATAGGTATTGTTATCGGGGTTGCCGCAGTAGTTTCTATTATTTCTATTGGACAAGGATTGCAACAAAGCGTTAATAGCCAAATAAGCGGACTTGGACAAAATATTATTACAATAACTGCTGGAGGGTCAAGAGCAGCAGGAGGAGGATTTGGTGGAGGAAGCAGTGGCTTAAACACTCTGCCATTGTCGGATAAAGATATTCAAACATTGAAACTTGTTCCAGGAATAAGTTATATAAGTGGAGTTTTAAGCGGAAGAGCAACGATATATCATAACGCTCAGAATGCTTCTATTTCTATTACTGGAGTAGATACTTCGGATTTCAGTACTTTCGTTACCACTTCTTTGACTTCTGGGAGAGTTTTTAATACGGGTGAAACGGGTTCTGTTGTGATAGGAAGCCATATTGCCAGTAATCTCTTCTCTACTCCTTTGGAAGTTGGAAGCACTCTTGATATAAATAATAATATATATAGAGTAATAGGCATTTTATCTTCAAGTAGTGGATTTGGAGGTTCAGATAGTGCGGTATATATGTCATTGACGGATGCAAGGAATGTACTTGGAAATACTATTACTCTGACAAGCAATCAGTATTCAGAGATAGAAGTTGCTGTTGCAGATGTTAACACGATAAATGATACTTCCAATAGCATTACTTCTGCTTTAATAAATGAAAGGCATTCAAATCCTAATAAACCAGACTTTACGGTTACTTCTGCCTTGGCTCTTGAGCAGACATTTAGTTCATTAACGTCAACAATAACTCTATTTTTAGGATTAATTGCTGCAGTTTCTGTTCTTGTCGGAAGTATTGGAGTTGCAAATACGATGTTTACTTCTGTTCTTGAAAAAACTAAGGACATAGGAATAATGAAAGCCATTGGAGCTAAAAATAGTGATATACTTTTAATATTCTTAATCAACTCAGGAATGCTTGGTTTTGTAGGAGGAGCAATAGGAATATTGGTTGGAGCAGGAATATCTTCAATATTACCTGCTGTGCTTGGTAGCAGCTTAGGATTGCCTGGATCTAGAGGAGGTTTTACAACCGCATTAAGTTTTAGTCTTTTGTTCTTTTCATTGTTGTTTTCAGTTGTAATAGGAATGGTATCTGGAGCGATACCTGCCTGGAGAGCCAGTAAGCTTAAGCCCGTAGATGCGCTCAGATACGAATAATACTTTATTGTAATTATAAAAGAGTAACACAACGAAACGTTTATATATGTTTATTTCTTTCGGAAATGATACTAGAGGCGATAGGAAAATGCGTAATGAGTACAAGATTAGAATCTATTGGAGAAGGTAAGACTAACTGGTATTCTTTAAAAGGACACTATTTTTGGTTATATCATAATTCTGATTTTAAGAAGGATAATAATCAGCTACTCCTAAAAGCTACTTATCTTGCAGGGAGGAGTGTAAGCTATCAAAAGAGAAGGGAAGGACTTATAGGCTATTTATCTGAAGAGACTGGTAAGGGTACTCATTTAAGTGAAAATGACCGGAAATATCTTATTGAACTATTTAATATATCAAACAAGGGACTTGAGCAAAGAGCTAGAAGAGTCAAATCAGATTTCTTGAAAATGGGGCGTGACGGCGTGGAATTCCAAAGATATTTAGCTGGAGACTCAAGTTCACTTGAAAGTATGATAACTCCTCCAGATTTTAGTGGAATATATACTGAGAAATTGACTCAAAAGCCAAAATCCTCTTTTTTTAAGAAAGCTTTAATTTTTGGTCTTGGGGCAATTGCAGGCGCATATTTGGCCGTCTCGGCTCTATCTCCTTATCAGAACCAAAAATTTGAAACTATAAATCAAGGTAGCCCACAGAGATTTGCACTTCAGTTCAGTAATTTATCAAACTATTCTAATCTGCAAGAAAAATATCTTTCTGAGAGCAATGAACTTGCAGAAGTATTGACGCAGAATTCAAATCTTAACAATGATCTATCTTCATATTCAAACGCTGTTGAACTCATTTCATCAGAAGAAAAATCTCTTATCGAGCAGAATTCAAATCTTATAAAAGAATTGAATTCACTGAAAATAAAAGCCAATCAAGAAAAAGTTCCAACCGGGAACACAAATGTCTCTCTTTCTATATCGACATATAATGCTGATGCAGTTCGCACTTCGAAGACGAATCTTTTGCAAAAGATAGGCTCTGATGTTGATCAATATAGGAAATATGCTTTAACTCAAGGCTCAAGAAGTTCTTTGACTAGTCTTAAAATGTCTGAGGAAAGTGCTGAAAATGCAGGATATGATTTTTTTAGTGCAGCAACATTAAGTTATGGAACAGAAAGATTTACTGGATTGAGAAAAGATGATCTTAGCATTATGAAACCTGGAAGAAAGTTTCTAAGAAGCTTTGGAAATGAACTTAAAAGATTGACGGGACCAGTTTTTGATAGAAAAGCGTATAAGGGATTAAATCCTATGACCGGAACAGTGAACTATTTCGGAAGAAATATTATAGGTCTTGTTGATTTTGCTGGAAATGGAGCTAACACCTTGACTTTTGGACTTGGAAATAATGTTACTGTGCCTGCTCTTTGGAGCGGAAACGATTTTCTTGAATCTGGTAAACATCTTGGACAATCTGCATTAAATGTCACAAGATTGCCGTTTGAAGTAACTAGAGGAAACTTCAGAAAAGATTCTAACAAGGTATTGGATTGGTTTACACTTGTTCCTCCTGAATATGTGTCAAATGTAGCGGAAATAGAAGGATATAGTAATGCTGAACACATGCGAAGGTCTGTTAGAGAGAAAGGAAATACAGGCGTAGTATTGGAATTTTTGGGAGACGGAGCACTATTGGGATATGGTATAGATAATGCTCTCGGTGGTGATGAAACAAGAGTTAATGGTGGAGTTAGTGGGGGCGAGACCGGTGGTCCTGGAGTACAGTAAAATGAAAAATAATTTTGTTTTAGTCATGATCGCGATTATATCCTTATTGGCTATTGCAATAGTTAGTGCTGAAGTAACACAAACTAATAATATATATTATGGAACAATTGCTGATGATGGTTCTTTGATAACTACGAATACACCAATTACAAACTTTAACGTAATCGGATTTATTTGTGGAAACAATGACTGTAGTAATGTTACTGGAACATTATGGAATGGTGCTGCATTGAATTCTGGGTCAAATTCACAGATAAATCTCATTTATCCAACCAATTTGGAGCAGGATGGTTATGGAGTGTTTTTCTACAAAGATGGATATTTCCCATATGAAGTAAAATCAAATTGGTCCGGAACAGGATCAGTCACAGCAGGAATAAGATATCTCACAAAGAAGGTTGATTGTCAAGTTCCAATAAATCACCTTATTATATCTACTAATGGAACAAATGTCAGTGTTAGCGTAACTCTTGATTCAGGAGTTTCTTCACCTGTACAAAATGCAGGACCTCTAAATTATACTCCTAACTCAATTGCTTATCTTTATGCGGTAAATTCAATAGTAAATTTCAGCTTCATAGGCCCAAAAAATATTAGTATCAGCGAAAATGTCAGTTTGCCTGCCTCTGAAAGCAGAGAAGTCTTCGCTTCAACAAATCTTGCCGCTGGGCAATATACTATTCAGGCTGAATCAAACACGAATGACAGTAAATGTATAAACTCGATACCTACTATGTTAAGTAGTAACTTACTTATTTCAGGAAACCTTACAAATGGAACATTACCTTTAATATCGATTTTGAGTCCTCAACCTATAAATTATACTAATAGCACAATTCTTGTTCAATTGCACAGTGTAAACGCAACTTCTGTTCTCTACAATTGGAATGGAACAAACGTCAGTTATACGGCCCCAGTTTATGCTAATTTTAGTGAAGGCAAAAACACTCTTTATGCCTATGCAATAAACAATCTGACAACTGCTATAGCCTCTGTGACATTTTTTGTTAACACCTCATCCCTTGGAAATCAGACAAATCAGACAGATACAACTCCTCCTGCTTCAATCACTAATCTTCATTTAATATCAAAAGGCATGTCATATATTAATTGGGGGTGGACAAACCCAACAGATTCTGATTTCTCAGAGGCAATTATTTATTTGGATGGGATAAATGTTGCAAACACGAGCAATAACTTTTATGGTGCTATTAGTTTACAACCAGATTCAAATCACACCATAACAATAAATACTAAAGACTTTTCTGGAAATATAAACTTTAGTAATGTAAGCGATACGGAAATAACAGATAATCAGAGCAATAACACTGATACAACTCCTCCTGCTTCAATCACTAATCTTCATTTATTTTTAGCAGGCACAAGCTTCCTTGATTGGGTATGGAATAATCCTAATGATTCTGATTTTTCGCTTGCGATTGTTTACATTAATGGAATAAATGTGGAAAATACGAGTAACAACTACTATAATGCTCAAGGATTACAATCAAGCACATCTTATAATATAACAATAAATACAGAGGATTTTAGTGGAAATGTTAATTATACCAATGTAAGTGATACGGAAACTACCTTGTCAAATCCATCCAACAACCCTGGCGGGGGCGGCGGAGGAAATGGTGGATCGGGTCTTCATCCTCGCACATTCACATCTCCTGTCGGAGCTACTAATATATCAATTCCTACTCCGCAAGAAGATAATCCCATAGGTCCGGCAAAGCTTCAAACGAGTAGCACAAACTGGCTATTATGGCTTATTTTGTTCCTATTGGTTAATTTGGCAATTTTGATTGCAATCATGTTTATTGTGTTAGGAAAGCCAAGAAAAAAGCAGAATAATCAAAAATCTTTTAATAATACAGATAATGTTTTTAGGGTAAAGCCGCTTGCTTAATCAGTTTGGTAAACCCAAAGTATCTTCAAATCCATTCATGATATTAAAGTTTTGCACTGCCTGTCCAGATCCACCCTTTACAATATTGTCAAGTGTGGAAAGAATGATAAGCCTGTCCCCATGGGTCCTTCGATCATTAAATTGCATTACTTTGATATGACAGTTATTCGTTCTATTTACAACTCTAGTTTCTATAGTTTCTTTATCACTCATCATCTTTACAAAACCATTTCCTTGGTAGAATGCTTCATATAGTTCCTGAGCAGGTTTTGACCCGTGGTAATTTGCAAATATTGTTGATATAATCCCTCTGTCAGTGTTGTCAATCCTTTGCGGAACGAATAATATCTCTCCAGATAAATCATCTTGATATTCGAGAGCTGCTTTTATTTCTTTCAAGTGAGAATGTACATTTCCCTCTTTATATATTAAGAATTGGTCTTCCTCGATTACCTCTTTCCCTGCTCCAGAAATTCCGCTTGTAGCAGAAATAGATACATTGCTGATCATCCTTTTGATGGGTAGTAATCCGAGTATGATTGAAGTTGCATAGCAGCCTGGATTTGCGACTTTTTGCGCGTTTCTTATTTCAGACCTGTTAATCTCAGATAAACCATAAACCCATCCATTTACTCCACGATGATCTTCACTAAGGTCAATTATTCTTTTGCCTTCACATTTAGTTAAATATGGTTCTGATTCACCTTTTGGCAACGCAAGAAACATAAATTCTGCTTCATCTATTTTTCCATTTCCCCCTTCTTTTCTGCTTTCAGTATAAATTATCTGCGCTTCTGGATGAGAATTGAGAAGTTCAATCAGAGGTTTTCCCAATCTTCCAGTATGTCCTATTACTCCCAATTTAACCATGTTCAGCCGTATGATCAATCGTTTTTAAGTATTATTGTATTTAAGATTAACAGGTTGTTATAGTATCTTTTTGTTCTCAAGAGCCATTTTTAAAATTGCATTTACTCTTTTCTCTCTTGTTTCAGGTAATTTAGCTCTGAGTAACCACCTCAGAATCGTTCTTTTGTAAGATGGGCTAA
This sequence comes from Candidatus Woesearchaeota archaeon, assembly GCA_964457475.1. Lineage (GTDB taxonomy): Archaea > Nanobdellota > Nanobdellia > Pacearchaeales > GW2011-AR1 > VGKP01. Next base: position 13,101 of record CAYWEK010000006.1, on the reverse strand, counting down.
ATTTACTAAAATTTTCTTTTGCAATATTGTTTTTACTTAGCACTTCTTTCAAATATTCCGGGACATCTGGGTTTTTAGGTATGCCTGCATCATGGGTTGGTCTTTTTAATCCAGCCAGGTAATGTTTCATTCCTTCAGGAGACATTTTACTCTTGCTAATAAGTTCTTTAGCATATCTTAGAGTATTATCGCTCCATTTACTCTTATCGTTTCTCTTTGAGAAATTAATTATATATTTTTCAGTATCGATCCTTTTTATTGTGGTATCTATCCACCCGAAACATATGGCTTCATGCATTAATTCTCCATGGCTTGGAGAAGGTTTACCTGTGTGCTTCTTGTATCTAACAACTGCAATTTTATTTTCTTTTAGGTGATTCTTTTCAAGCCAAGTTCTCCATTTTTCTTTTGTTGGAAAATATATTCTCTTTATTTCAGTCATAGTTTTACTTATTATTTCAAATAAAAATGGGCAACTATTTAAGTATGTTTTGCCTTGAATATTAATGAAGGTTTTACCGGTTTTCCCATCCTTTCCCCTATCTTTTTGGAGCTACCGCTATACTGTTGAACTCATAAAGAAAAAAGCAACTATGCCTCCCACTGGATTGGCTACTGTAAGTGCTATGCTGCCTCCGGGAGATTTTGAAGTTATGCCTGTGGTGGACTTAAATGTTGAGCCTTTGACTGATGAGCATATAAAAGAGTCTGACATTATTTTTGCTTCAGCAATGATAGTGCAAAGAGATTCATTAGAAGAGATTATTGATAGAGCACACTTTTTAGGAAAGAAAGTTGTTGCAGGAGGACCTTATCCTACTTCTTATCCTGATGAAGTTTCCGCTGATCATCTTGTTTTGGATGAAGCAGAAGTGACTTTGCAGCCTTTTCTTGAGGATTTACTCAATGGTAATCCGAACCATGTCTATGATGCTAAGAGTTCACTCCAAAGAAGAGCAAATATTGCTCTGAGCAAAGGAGGAAAGCCACTATTGACAAAAACACCGATCCCTAGATGGGATTTGCTTAAATTGAATCAATATTCATCGCTTGCAGTCCAGTATTCAAGAGGATGCCCATTTAATTGTGATTTCTGTGACATTACTAATCTTTTTGGAAGAGATTCTCGTACTAAGACTCCGGAGCAAATGATTAATGAGATTCAGGCAATTTACCAAACTGGTTGGAGAGGTTCTATTTTCGTAGTTGATGATAATTTTATAGGTAATAGGGCAGAAGTCAGGAAATTACTTCCAGCTTTAGCCCAATGGCAAAAAGATCATAATTATCCATATACTCTTTTCACGGAGGCGAGTATGGACTTAGCCATCCCTGCAAATAAAGATATTCGTGATGGTATGATTGATGCAGGTTTTGACAGCGTTTTTCTTGGAATTGAATCTCCAGATCCCGAGGTTCTTAAAAATATGCATAAGGGACAAAACCTTATGGGGGCCACAAGTCCTGGGGAAAAAATAAAAGTATTACAGGAAGCAGGATTTGAAGTTACTGGGGGATTTATTATTGGGAGTGATAAGGAAAAGCCAGATGTTTTTGAACATCTTTTTAATTTTATCCAGGAATCAGGAGTTGTTGTACCTATGGCTGGCTTACTGACTGCTTTGCGAGGTACTGACTTATACAGGCGTCTTGAATCTGAAGGAAGATTACTTGGAGATACAACTGGTAATAATACTCATAGTTTAAACTTTAATTTCAAGACTCAACTTGATGAAAAATTTCTTGTTGATGGATATGTTGGTCTTTTGCAAAGATTGTTTGATTCAAAAAACTATTATGATCGCTGTAGAGTTCTTGATTCTCGAAGGGGCGAATATCATACAATAAACAGGATTGATAAAGAAGGAATCTCTGCTTTTGGCAAACTTCTCTATGAGAATTCGGTTAAGCGACCAGACATTGAATTTTTTAAGTACTTGGTAGGAGTTGCCATAAAAAAACCTTCAAGAATCGCTGAGGCAGTTGCCCACGCTGCAAAGTTGAGACATTTTAGAATTATGACTGAGAATACTGTTGAAGTAAGAAAATATACTGAACATACAAAAAGTCTGTATGAGAGTTTTTGCAGTAAAGTAGGTGAATTAAAGGGAAGTGCTCAGGAAAGATTACAAGATATTGGAGTAATAGAAAGAGACATTATTAATAAAGCAAGAATTCGATATGAGCGGTTGCATGAAGATTTCAGGCAGAATGCTTTGGGTGCTTTAGAAAGTCTTAATAGAATGATTCTTGAATATAAGCAAACTCATTTTTCTGGTTTGATGCAGGCGAGTTAGGTAATTATATTAAATAATCTTCTGAAAAGCCAATGTGCTTTAATAAATATCTTTCTTGATATGTAAACCATTAGAAAAGATATTGCAAACCAAAGCACAACATATGATATTCCTAAATTAAGAGAAAAGTGACCGCACAAGTTATAGGCACAATTAATATTTGCCTCTGGTGCAGTAAAAATGCGAGTAAGCAAATAGACAATAGCTAGTTGACATACGCTGATTTTCCAGCTACTGCCTTCTTTATTTTTTAATAATACCAATGAGTAAAATATAATAGGTATTGTTATCATATGCTGCATGGTAACAATCTTTGGCAAAATAGACTCTGCTGCAAAAAGATAATCTACTATTCCTAAAAGGGAGTGTCCATTAATTAAATAGTAAACAAAATCTATAGTCCAGATTAAATCAGGAATCGCTAAGATATATAATTGACTTTTAACAAGAGTAGCATTATTAGTTAGTATACCTATGCCTGCTAGGGGCACACTTAGATAACAAAACCAAAAAATAATAGATGGGCTGTGATAATAGAATGCATTGAAAAATGCTAAAACACTGATTACCAGAAGAAGTATCCCTAAACTTATTCTTATATAATAGTTAGCTTGTCGTCGGATCACCGTTTAAATAAAGCCAGCATATTTAAAACACCTTCTCTTATAACTCCAAAATGCATAGAACTATATAATCAGTTACCCTCTGATTATAGTGACAGATGAACTCGTATTAAAGGCTTTTGAATCAGCAGGCATACCTAAAATGCAAACCATTGTTTACTTAGATCTTCTAAAAAATAAAGAATCTACTGCAACACAGGTTTCAAAAAGAACTAGGATGCATAGAGCTAATGTATATGATACATTATCAAAGCTCAAAGAAAGAAATCTTGTGTATATATCAAATAAGGATGGAAAACAGGTGTTTGCTGCTTTATCAACGGATTTGATTATTAATGCAGAGAAAGATAAATTGGAAGACTTGAAATTAGCAATGGATTATATAAAAACAACTTATGTCTCTGGCCAAAACCCAAAAGTTTATACTCTTGAAGGATTAAGTGCTGTAAAAAGTATTTTATTCGGTCTTTTGGAAAAGAAATCAGATGTTTGGATATATGGTCTTGCAGAAAATGAAAACATAATTAATGTCCTTAATGATAAGTTATTGCATTCTTTTCATATTGAAAGAATAAAAAAGCATATTGAACTTAAATTGCTTTTTTATAAGCTACCTAATGAAGAGGTTAAAACACTCAGCAATCTGAAATTTACGGAAGCGAGGCTCTTACCGAAAAATCAGCAATCTAAAGTCTCTCAAATAACGCAAATAGTATGTGGTGGTTTCGTTTATATTACTCTCTGGATTCATCCGATTCATACAATTGTAATAGAAAGCGATATTATTGCAAAAGAATATGTTGATTTTTATAATATTCTTTGGGATCACTCTCAAAAAGTCGTTTAATTTTTTATGAGATAAAGTCTATTCTTATACAACAATTATGCTTGGCTACTGCGCCAACATATATACTCCGTTGGCTATAGTCTATTACAATGGAGGCAAGATAAAATGACAAATACACAAAGAATGGAGAGTGATATTGCAACGGTAGATAAACGAGATAAGGCGGATAAGGTTTTAAGAGATAATCGAATTAGAAATGATGAACTGACCATGGAGAGAAGATTTGAAGCAGATGATATGACGCGAGAAAAAAGATTGAAAAATGATGAATTAACTGCCAACAGAAGGGAGATAAAAGATGAGAATCTAAGTAGAGATTTGGCAGTGATTTTAGTGACGTTAATGGTTTTGGCAGTCGTAGTCTTATTTACTTCTATCTAAAAGGATATGGTAAAAATAAAGAATAACTACGCGCTATTAAAAGAAAAAGGATTCCATGTCAAAATAGATAAAATAACATCTATAATAACTGGATCCGATAAAGAACGAGACGAAAAAATAAGAAACGCTTAGGGGTGAGTATCTGGAGTAGATAGATATTTTATCTTTTATTCCAGATGGCTCATCCCAACTTAATTAAATTAATCGGTAAATAAAATCAAAAATGATAAAATTAAAGAACACAGTAGAGAAATTGAATGCTTTGATAAAAGAAGGTAAGGTTCTGGAAGCATTTGAAAAGTATTATGGAGAGGATGTAGTTATACAAGTGAACGGGAATTCTCCTGTACTTGGAAAGGAACAAAATAGAAGAAGAGAGTTGATATTCCTTCAGGAAATAGAAAAATTAGATAGTGCTGAGATAAAGTCCGTTACTTTTGGTGGGCAGGAAGATAATGTTTCAATGACTGAATGGGCTATAGGTATCGAAAATAGTGATGGCGAAAAGAAAATAATTTATCGAGTAAATGTCCAACACTGGAAAGATGATAAGATAGTAAATGAAAGATTATACTTTTGCGGAGATCAAAAATTCTAAATAAGAATGATAGATACGAAGAATAAATTTATAGTTTTTAAGGAAATAGACTGGCCGGTAGATAATGATGACATTCAAATTGTTAAGCAAAAAGATAATATCTTTTCCTCTGTTAAAAAAGTGATAGAGACAAGAATACGGAGGGACAATGCTTCCATATACGTAGGGGTTCCTTCTAGAGATATTAAGAAATGGTTTGAGACTCGTAGAATCTAAGCCTTCAAATTAGCTGTATGGTTTGATACAGCAGGTTTATATACCCCCTGCCTTAACCAATCCCATGCATCTAAGAAGAGGAGTCTTAGTTTTTGCTTTACTTGCTGTATTATGTTTGGTGCCTTTGGGCAGTGCAGTTCAGGTAGGGGTAAACTATTATCACGAAAGTATGATGAGCGATCAATCGAAACAAGCTTATATAGTGGTTAATTTGACTCAGGCTGGTTTAGATTTCAATAATATTAAAACCATAACTCCGTATGTGAAGTTTTATATGAATCCTTTTGTGCAAGGTAATCTTGGATGGGTCAATTCTCTGGCAACCCTTGCAAAGCAGAAAAGCATGAATGTTGCTGTTGCTATGAATGTTGATGATAGAATTCTTTCCGATACCAATTGGAACAGTTATGTACTGAATGTTTTGACTGCATGTCAGAATCTTTCTGGTAAAGCTGATACTCTTTTAGTGGGCAATGAAATATCATTACATACTACTTTGTCCCAGCCAGTTATTCAGTCAAGAATTCTATCTTTAATAAATTCATGCAAAACTTACTTTAAAGGCAATGTTTCATACGAGGCATTTTGGTATGAAAAAGATTACTGGAAAAATTATACGGGCATAATTTACTTTAATATGTATGAAAACATTGATAGCTTCAAATTTAATCTTCAAGAGCTTAATTCAAGTTTTGCCAGAAATGGGTATATTGGAGAATGGGGCCAGAACCAATATAATGGTTCAACGTTGATGAGTCAAAACTGGCAATACAATGAAATTAGTCAAAGGTGGTCGGCAATTCAGCAAACATCCTCTCCGGTTGCATACATTTTCGCATATCAAGAACCTTCGTCTGATGGATTTGGCATAGTAGCATCAAATGGAACTAACCTTCCAATTTGGAATATATTTGATCAAACAAAATCAATCTTACCTGTAGCAGCACCAAATTCTTCTTTGTTGAACAGTTTGGTTGCTTCGTGCATCTATGGCGGAAATGTTCCATGTTCTAAAATAAATGATTCTATTTCTGGAGATTGTCGTTCAATCTATTTTTCAACGTCTTCTGGTCTGATTAATTTGCTTGCTTGCAATAAATCTACCGGTATTGAAGTTTATAGAAACAGCTATCCTGTAAATATTAATTTTAGTGCCTGTTTAGCTTCTTCATGTATCAATGAAATTACTGGTTTTGTTTTAGTTAATTCTACAACTTCTGTTGTTTCTCCTGTAAATCTTTCGATAGACAAGATTCCTATTTCTTGTAATGTTAATGGACAAGTTTGTTCCACCAAAACAGATATAACTAGCGGTTCTTGTCGAACAGTTGTTTCTAGTTCATCTGGAGGCGATATAAAAGTGCTTGGATGTGACAAAGGAAATGGATGGATTGAGCTATATCTTCAGCAGGCACCCTCGGGAAATTATCAATTCTGTTTTGCAAATGGGTGTGTTTCAAACAGTAATGGCTTTGTTAGATTTCAACTCAATGCAACACAGTCTGTTATACAATCAACATCTCCTATCCTAAATGTTTCTTCGCTCTCAGTAAGTGTTACTCCATCCGGAAGTAAAGTGGGAGATTATATAGAGGGCAGCTGTCGTAAAGTTCAATTTAACAGTTCTGAAGGATGGATAGAAGCCCTTATTTGCCCAAAGACGGATAAATATGAAATGTATTTCCTTTCAGGAACATCGTATGCTTCTATTTGTGTTGGATCGTCTTGTGTAAGTTCTGGAAGCGGCTTTGTTTCGTTTAAATGATTCTAAATTCTGAATAGTCGTACTTAATCATACAGAGAGTACATCCTCATACAGCGCACGTATATATAACATTTTTGTCTCAGACTGATATGCACAATAACACGAACGGGAGAATAATTAACTTTTTTTGAATTAATTCTCGCTCATGAAAAATAATAATAATCAGATTCGCACAGCTTGTATAGTTATGCCTACTTATAATGAGTCGGAGAATATAATACCTCTCTTAAAAAAGATATTCGTATTTGAGAGGAAGAATCGCAATAAATACGGATTTTCTCTTAAAGTCCTTGTGGTAGATGACAATTCACCAGATGGAACTGCTAAAATGGTTATGACTTATCAAAAGAATAATTCCAAGGTGCACATATTAATAAGAAAACAGAAGCAGGGACTGGGAATGGCTTATATTGCAGGTATGAAATATGCATTAAAAACGATAAATCCAGATATTATTTTTGAAATGGATGCAGACCATTCTCATGATCCTAAAGAAATATATCCCATGATTGCTGCCATAGAAGAGGGAGCCGATTTTGTAATTGGTTCAAGATATATTTCGGGGGCAGGAATTGAAAAAGGATGGGGCATACATAGATATATCATGAGTAGCCTTGCGAGATCTATTACTCGTACTGGCTTAAGCCTAGGTGCTATTAAAGATTGCTCTGGAGGATATCGTGCTATTCGAAGAGAAGTTTTACATAAAATTGATTTGAATTATCTGGAAGTAAAAGGCTATGCATTTCAGGCAGCATTACTCGAAGCAGCAGTGCATGAAGAATTCAAAGTTGTGGAAGTACCAATTTTCTTTAATAATCGTAACGCTGGAAATAGTAAATTAAGATTCTCAGATATGATGGAAGGTTTTGCTCTTATATATAAAATAAGAAAAAAAAGGTTTATGGAATGGTTAGGTGAGGACAGAAGATGAAAAAAGTCTCTTCGTCCTTTTCGTTAAGGTCTTTACTCCTATTCGGATTAGTTGGAGCATCAGGAGCTCTTATTAACACTTTGTTTTTGTATCTTCTAACAACTTTCCTAGGACTATACTATCTCCTATCAAGTATCATTGCTACTGAGATTGCAATAATATTTAATTTCTTTGGTAACAATACAGTCACTTTTAGATCACATAAAGGTAAAAAGGCTCATGTTAAATTTTTCCAGTTTCAACTAATAAGTATGAGTACTATCATCGGAACAGTTGTTATTCTTTTTCTTCTTACCTCATTCTTTGGTAAAGCTAGTTTGCTAATATGGAACTTTATTGCAATAGGAATAATGAGTGTTGCAAATTATTTCTTGAATATCAGATTTACATGGAAAAAAGTTGCAGTCTCTGAAAAGATTGTATTAACTCAGAGCATCAAAGATTCAAGACCAGTTCAATATGTTGTCCAACCATTAACGCCGCATAAATTTGGAGTTAATCCACAAGTTAGGCTAGTGCTACTGACTCTACTTACTTTTCTTTTTTTAACAAGTTCTACAGTAGTCGCTTTATATATCAATGGGAGTTATCTTAATGACAGTTCAGGTAACATCTCCATTACTCAATCTAATTATTCAAATGACTCGCTTGTAAACTATACAGAATTTAATTCAACTAATATCTCGGTTCCATTAATTAGTTATCTTAATGACAGCTTCGTTAATTATACTAATGATACTTTAATAGTTCAGCCAAATATTTCTGACAGTATTAGCATAAACTCAAACCTTTCTTCAAATTCCTCATTTATATCATTATTAGTTCCCTCTACTTCTCTTGTTGCAGTTTCACAATTGGGATATCATCCTAATTCAACAAAACAAGTAGTAGTTTATACAAATCAGACGCAGGGCACCTTTAATATTTTAAATTCTGGAGTATCAGTCTTTAATGGGCAATTATTAATTCCCAAAGATGCTTTTGGTGCTAATGTTTCATGCCAAGGAAATCAATCTTGTTTGGTTGGAGATTTTAGTGGTTTTACAACTCCTGGTAGCTATACTATAAATGTTTCAGGTGGCGCGAACAGTCCTCCTTTCATAATTAGTAAGGATATATACAAAAATAATATTCCAGTTTTTTTCGAGTTCTTTAATGCTGAACAGCAGCAGAATTCTAGTTACCATGCTGACTTTCACTCAGGATATAATCCATTATTTGTGGCAATCGCTGACGGAAGCCCAATTATGCAATCTGATCAAGCAAGCGTGTCGCTTATACGTCTTGGGAGTGCTTATAATAGAGATCCTTCATTGTTTTTAGGTACTCAAGACCAAGCAGTGATAAAGTCATATGTAAGTTATTTAGCATCATTGCAAGGACTCACTATTCAGAATATGAGCCCGAGTGACCCAGGTTATCAAAGCGGGTTTAGACTTAATGCGTTGGTAAAAATTAATAATATATTTTATCCTGGACCGGTGCCTGGAAACATTAGTTCAATGAACGTGTATTCTTCTCCCGGAGCAGTATCTGATCCTAATCTTCCTGTAACTTCTCTATGTGGAGCCGGAGTTGCAAGCAATAAAACATGGAAAGCCTGTATTGACTATGCTGCTAATTATTTTAAATGTCAGATAGATGAACCATGCGTAAATGCTACTTATGATGAACAAACAGGAAAAGTTACTGCAAACTATGCAACAACTGGAAATTATGGCGTTGCTGTTGGATGGAGTGTAGCACAGGAATTCGGGTGTTTTGATGATTCAAATTTGCAGACTGGAAATTGGAATAATAAAACTGACCCTTGTTTTATGTTTTTAGCCAATGAAGATCCTAAAAATACTGCTTCAACGTTGCTTGGTTTTCTAGAGGCTCTTCCAGCATTAAATGATGCTGACCCTGTTTATGCACAACAAATTTTTAGTCAGAGCGTTGCAACTTACCAATATATCCAAAGACATGACTCGACATACTGGCAAAACGCAACTTCTGATTCTCAAGGAACTGGGTATTTGGGAGCATCTGAATTTTTGTTATATGATTATACTGGAAATGTATCTTATTTACAGGCAGCTTATGCTATGAGAACAAAGGTAGACACAGCTCTTGTTTCAGATGCTACACATGGGAATGAGTTCTATTGGCAAGAATATATTCTTAATAAAAACGCTATTAATCAAGCTGGGCTTCAATATAATTATTTAAACAATTCTCCTGAAGAGTTAGTATATCAAGGTGCACTCTGGCAGGCGTGGAAAGATAGGCTACCTAATTCCATATCCCAAAGCGGAGAAAGAGTATTCCAGTTCGATAACCAGTATTCAAAGGACCCTAATCAGAGAATACAGTTTCAATCCAGCAGATATATTTTAACTATGGGTCTGATCGCAACTAAAACAGAGGGTTTAGATCCTGTGGCGCAGAGTTTTGATAAGATAATCTCTGATGATCAACTTGCTTGGATTACTGGTATGAATTCTGTTCTAAATGGTGTTGCTCTCAATTCTTCAACCCGATCCTATAGTTTTATTTTCGGCATTGGTCAATCAATCAATCCTCTTGAATTCCATTCTCGTTACCTAATTAATACGGGCTTTACGGCTGCTACTGCTTCAAATCCTTTAGGACAGGTTGTTGGAGTGAGGGGGAGTGGTAAGGAATTCTTCAATGGAACGGACTATGTTTATTTAGATGGAACATTTAATATTCTAGGCAGCGTATATGGTGCTCCAGGCAATAGTTATCATAATGAAAAACCAGTAACACTTTGGAGCAACCAAACGTTCTCTAACGGAAAAACAAATATTCCTGGATGGATAAATGGTGCCTTTGCTAATCCGGCTAACCTAAATGATACAATATGGGTATATAATGATGATAGAAACGCCTATGAATATACTGAGTCTACAAATGAGATAGTTTCTACTGCTATTGAATATTTTGCATATGCCGACGCGCAGTATAATAACCAACCTAGCCATATCCCAATTACGTTTTCGACTGGTCCAATAAATAATACAAATACAACCACTATTGTAAACAGCACTTTATCTATAACATCCTATCCAGTTTCAGCCTCATTGTATATTAATGGGAATTACAAAGGTATTACTCCTTATAATAGTGCTATTACCCCGGGAATTTACAACTTAGTCATAAGCAAGAGCGGATATCTAAATTTAAGCGATAGTATAACTGTTATAACTAACCAGACCTTAAATATAACATATAATTTAACAGTAATAAACAATACCGATATAACAAATACAAATGGTACCTTATTTGTAGATTCTTTACCACAAGGAGCCTCGATTTTTATTAATGGATCAAGTTTTGTAACTCCTAGTTCTATCTCGCTTGTTCAGGGAAACTATAATATCATTTTAACAAAAAATGGGTATTCAAACATAAGCGATATTGTGAATATTATATCTAATCAAACATTAAGTAAAACTTATTCTCTTAATGCAGTTACTTCAAATGTTACAAATATAACAATTGTTTCATCTACCACATCTCTTCCTTTTGCATTAAATTCAAGTACTGGTGCGCTCTATGAGATGTTTGAAGCAGATACTGCTTACTTCAATGTAACTCTTTCTGGAAATGCATCTGTAAACTGGAGTATTGGTGGAATAGCATATAATACCACTCAAACTGGAACAGAACATTCAATTTCATGGAGACCAAATATACTTACAACATCTAATGTACAAGAGTTTCTTATCACTGCAACAACGGGGAGTGCAAGTACTTCCTGGACCGTAGATGTTTATAACACTTTGAACCCATTTTTCTCTCCAGTTGAAAGCAGTAGCGGGACAATTATATTTGTCTTTACAAATGATAAAAAAAGTATATTTAGATCAGTAAGTGTACAAATTAACAACAAGCAATACAATCTTCAAAACATGTCTGTTCCAAATAATGAAACACAATGGAGCTTATTCTTGGCAGACAGCGAATTTGCTTGCGGTAACAATGACCTCCAAGTTGTAAGTGCTATTAGTTTGGATAATCTTCATAATTATAATGAAACTCTTCCCTCAGATTCTAGAGGTTTTGTGAAAGATTGTCCATCACCTGCTAATTCTGGAGGAAGCAACTCTGGAGGAAACGGTGGAGGTGGTGGTTCATCCAGTAGTTCCACAGGTAATAGCCTATCACTAATTTATGTTCTTCTTGGTAAAGATTTTATAAATCAAAATGAAACAGAGGGTATTACTATGGACTTAAGGAGTGATCAGGGCATATCTAGTGCTGAGGCCCTATTTTCAGCTCCTGATGGAACAACATTTACAGCCACACTAAAAAAGATCTCTGGAACTAATTATTATGGTACTTGGCAGGCAAATATTACTGGCAATAGCCTTTCACTAGGATTGTATACGCTTAAAACAATTTCTGCGCATAGCTTGGGTAACAGTCAGGATTTTCCTATAACTGATCGTTCATTTTACGTTGTTGGAGATTCAGTTGATTCAAGTGAGCATCTTCAAGTTGTTTATACCTTACTTGACAAATCAAGTGTAGACCAAATATCAAATGTTACTCTAAAACTTGATGCTAGAGATATTGATGGTGTTCAGAGTATAAATGCTACAATTGATAAAATTCACGGAAGTAAGACCACTTCATTCACAATTCCGCTTAAACTAATATCTGGAAAGAGAACATATGGTACTTGGCAGGGTTTATTTGAAGTTACTGATGGAGATACGACGTATAAAATAACAGAAGTTACCCTTTCAAACTTTAATAGCACCAGAGTTCAGACCATTAATGATAGAACAGTATATGCTACCAGCGCACTTCCTTTCCCTGTTGAAAATAATGCAGGCATTACGGGAAGTGTTATTGGGGAGAACTTCTCAAATTTAAGTAAAAGTCCATTTATACTTACTATTGTTGCAATTCTGATTACTGCGCTAATTAGTGGATCTTTCCTTTTAGAAAGATATATTAGTAATAATCGTAAAGTGCGTGGTGGTTAGTATGGATTCAGTCATAATGCCACAGAAAAGAAAGCATTTCATATTTTATATTATTTTTGGAATTGTTGGAATTTCATTAATGATGTATTATCTTTCTGATACATTAATTCATTTTAGTAGCGATAGACAGTTTCCAGTTAATTCTTTTAAAGATTTACCACTTACAATAATTATCTTTCCGGCTGAACTTTTTTCATTTCTTTTTGCTTTGTATTTCATTTATAATTTATTGACTGATGTGCATCGCTTTCCCAAACCTTCTCTTTTACCAAAGCGAAGTTCCACACGTGTTGCGATTCTTGTCCCAGTTTATAATGAGCCTTATGATATTGTTGAGCGAACTTTGCTGGCTTGCTCAAAAGTTAATTGGAAAGGAGGAACTACCGTTTATCTTTTGGATGATTCTAACACTACTGAAAGCAGGGGGCAAATGAATAAAC
>CAYWEK010000005.1:0-27476 GCA_964457475.1 Candidatus Woesearchaeota archaeon | reverse complement strand
TTGATTGTATGGCGTCCCTACCATCTTCCAGAATCTTGACTGCTGCTGACTCTGGACTATATCTGAATATTGGTCGTCCGCTGCAGTTAACGAGTATAAGAATGCACTCGGGAAATATTGTTGGTAGTTATCCGACATCGCAAGAAGATATGGAATAAATGAATCAACATTTACTCCCGCCTTTTGCAAAGCAAGAGTTGCCCATAAGCTTCCTTCATAATTACAAATTCCAGCAGATTTGAAACACTGGGCGTTTACCTCTTCAGTCGTTGTTCCCGAAGAAGCTGCTGAATGGGTATTTGGTAGGACATAAACTGTCGTGCCAGCTTTCTTTTGGTATAAAAGAGTCGTTATGAAATCCTGATCGCATGATATTTGTATCTGCTTTCCATAACAGCTTGGATTAAATAAGAGCCAATATCCTCCCTGTGAGACGCTGAAACAGCTGCCTGCATTTCCCGAGATAGTCATATCATTTTTTACGCTTATAGTATATTGAGAAGTGTCATATCTGATCGTGCATTGTGATGAGTTTGCATTTGAAATATCCATTTCGAGATACCAATTCAAGTCCGTTGATGTTCCATTTTGAGACAAAAGCCAATTTTGGATGTTGCTTGTGCTTTGTCCTGTTCTTTGATAAGCCAGCATTACTTGAGCAGTGTCTCTTATGGTACATGCTCCAGTGGGCCAGCAATTATTTGAATTATCTTGTTCATTACTTATCTTGTTTTGTAAGACACTCTGACTTCCAAGAGCAAGCATCCCAAAAACTGCCTCCTGCAGAGAAAGAGTATCTGTTGTTTTGTTGTTAATTTGATTTTGAAGGCATTGGTAAGCATTGTTTACTGATGTCTGTTGGTTAGTTGAAGTTCCAAGGTTAGTCGTGGTAAGAGTCTGACTACTTGAAAATACAGAATCATTAGCCGGAGTGTAGCTAGTATTGGTTGAGTTTGTGTCAGCAATTGCAAATGCTGTTATAATAAATATGGCTATAATGATAGAGGTAAAAAGCTCTCTTAAAAATATGCTCTTTTTCATTTAAAACTAATGTTCTTATTGTTTAAAAATGTTCTCAAGAACATTTTATCTTGCTATCTTCGTTTTCTTATTTCTCTCGCTATTTCTGATATAGGGTTCTTAGCTTCCTGCTTTTTGTCAAGTAGACCAAGATCTTTGTAAAATGCGGGATTATCGTAATTAGGAGGTAATATTTTCCTCTTTTGTCTGAGATGCCAATCTATCTGGCTTTTTACATATCCTTCTCTCAATGGAGGTTCATTAAGTTTATTCCATTCTCTTATTCTAGAATTTATCTGTTCTGCAGAATAGTTTATCGATCTAAGGAAAGTAATCAAAATAAATAACCCTCTTTTTTTGCCGTCTTTTAGGCCCTTCAGTAATTTTTTTATAGGTTGAGGGAAAATTTCTTCTGTCACATTTGAAATGTCAATCTTTTCAAATTCCCTGTTTGAATATTTATGGTATTTTTCATTAGTTATTTTTTCATCTCTTGCCTGTTCATTCATCTTCCAGTCAAGAGCCGCAGCTAGTAGCTTCTTTGCTTCACCATCCTCATTGTCAGGTAGGAAATTGATTATCTTTACCTTCATCGGGTCTGCATCTCTAGGACTAAAGGAGTCGATATCATCTTTTTTCAATACGACACTTGCAAGAGATGTCTTTTCATGTAAAGAATAAGGCATTCTAAATAAGTGTCTTGGAGCCACTAAGACAAGGTCAAGAGCCGCAACTTTTTCAGCGCTTACTCCTTGCACTTTTTCAAACATTTCAGGATATCTATCTGAGCTGAGAGCCATCTTTTCATTCTTTGGGTCTTTACAGTTCTCGCAGAAGAAATATTCATCTTCATCTTCAATCTCAAGAACTCCTGCACAACCATTGTTAATACATCTTAGTCTTCTCTTTGTTATTTTTGGATCTCGCCTTTCCATTTTCAATCCGCAAACCGGACATTTTAGTTTTATCAGTGCACCCTTAAGAGCCGCTTTGCCGCATTGCATACAATATGTTCCTTGCAACTCCTCTTTTGAAACATTTGTTCTTTTTTCAATAGCATCGAAATTCGTCAATATTTCTGAGGCTTGTTTATTATAATCTTTTTTTATATAATTCATAAGATATTCAGATATAGCTCTTGGCCATTCAGGAAACATTTTTTTCGTATCATTTCCCTTATATTCTCTAGGAAAAGCTTTTGATGACACAATTATATGAAATCCCTTGCTTCCAGAGAATTTTATACCATATTTTTTTATTCCGTGATGTTCAAGAGCCGCAACTATTAATCTCGCAGCTATTTTTGAACAATCAAGATAAGGTGAATCGATATCAATCAATAGATCCCAGCTTTTTCTTAATTCATCCATTTTTTCTTTCGTAATTTCAGAGCTCAATTGAAGAACATCATTCCATAATTCTTCGGATGAGTGAAAAGAGGTTGCCCCTTTTTCGGCAAGTCCAGTTATATCTGAAACATATTGCAACATATCAGGTCTTTTACCAAATCCCTCGAAATACCTCGGAACAACTTCTCTGTAAGAGGCAAAATTTATTAGAGCTTCCTGCACCTTTGGGTTTGAATAATAAAGATTTGTTATCGCTCTTATCCTCTTCTCTTTGCTGCTTTTTTCCTCTTCTGCCATAATAAAATTGAGCGCTTGAAGGTTTTATATTGTTTGTTATAACCAATAATCTGCCGGAGTACCATAATCCTTAAAAGCCCCAAATCTTCATAAGTGAATGCTATTAAAACTTGACAGTCCGAAGTTGCTCTCAGACATAGTTTCAATAATATCTGAATTAGTGACTGAAGTGCGCTTAAAAGTAACTAAGGACGGTCTATCCCTCACAGCAATAGATCCTGCAAACATTGCGATGGTTTATTTCAAGGTACCTGTAGAATTATTTTCACAGTTCCAGGTTGACAAAGATGAGGTTTTAGGAATAAACCTTGAAAACTTGAAATCTGTTTTAAGAAGATGCGGTCTTGGTAGCTCTTTGACAATGCAAAAAGAAGACAATCTACTAAGAATAAGCATACAGGACAAAATAAAAAGAGACTTCACTCTAGCATTAATCGATGTTGAGTCCGAGGAAAAGGAAATGCCAAAATGGGAATTCAAGTCTGTCGTAAAGATGGACTCGCAAGTATTATCAGACGTTGTTGAGGACTGCCTTGTCGTTTCAGATGCATGTACATTTATTTCATCTCCGAAAAGTTTTGTTATTGAAGCCCACGGACTTAATTCAGCTAGAGCAGAGTTTAGTACAGATGAAGTTGAACTCTATTCAGATAACAGCACAGCGAGGTTCTCTCTGGAATATTTAAACAAATTCATAAAAGGGGCCAAGATATCCTCAAGAGTTACAATATCATTTTCAGACAATCATCCGATGAGAATTGATTTTCCAACTGGAAATGTTATGCTTTCCTTTGTTCTAGCTCCAAGGGTTGAACAGGAAGATTAACCTCCAAAAACATTTATATACCCTCATTTTCTCACCATTTTAGAATCTAATTAGGCATGTGAAGGTCTGCTAACCCAAATATGCTGAGAATGTCAGTGAGTGTTCACGAAAGAACGGTAAGTCATTGAAGGAATGACTGATTGATGATTGGAGTTGAATCTAATGAAATTACAAAAATATAATATATCAGTGAGAATAGAAAATGCCGAAATTATCAAATCCGCATCATGGAAGCTTGCAGTTCTGGCCCCGCAAGAGGGCTGAAAAGATACTGCCTAGTGCTAACTGGCGTGTTGTAAAAGGCAAGGAGAAAAGTTCTGGAGTTTTAGGATTTATTGCTTATAAAGTTGGGATGGGAACTGCAATTGTCAAGGATAATACATCTGATTCAATGACTAAAGGAAAGAAGGTAATTCTTCCTGTTACAATTCTTGAATCTCCAAATATGAAGATTTGTTCTGTAAGATTCTACAAAAATGGAAAAGTTACTAAAGACGTTATAGTTTCAAGCGATAAAGAGCTTAAGAAAGTCATTAGACTACCAAAAGAACTCAAGCCACTTGATTCTCAAATACCTAAAGAATATGATGATATAAGAGTCATAGCATATTCTATCGCAAAGCAGACAAATGTGAAAAAAACCCCTGATATAATTGAGCTTGGAGTCAATGCAGAAAACAAACTTGAATATGTTAAGTCTCTTGTTGGTAAGGAAATATCAATCAAGGACTTTTTGCAATATGATATGCTTGATATTAGAGCGTTAACAACTGGAAGAGGTTTGGTTGGTCCTGTAAAGAGGTTTGGTATTAATCTCAAGCAGCATAAAACAGAGAAAGGAGTACGGCGCCCAGGTTCTTTAGGTCCATGGCATCCCGCAAGAGTCACTTTCGTTACTCCAATGGCTGGCCAGCTTGGAATGTTTACTCGTGTCCATTACAATCTCAAAGTTCTCTCATCAGGCTCTGTTTCTGAAAAAAATATTAATCCAAATCACGGATTCAAACATTATGGTAAAATAAAATCAAATTATATTCTTATAAAGGGAAGTGTACAAGGACCTTCAAAGAGACAGGTTTTGCTTACTCCATCATTTAGACCTACAAAACATACTGAAAAAAAGAAATATGAATTTCAGGAGCTGGTAATGTGAAAGCTCAATTATATTCTCCAAAAGGGGAAAAGAAATCAGAAGTAACTCTTCCTGCAGTTTTTGATTCAAAAATAAGGGAAGATTTGGCATTGAGATATTTTGAAGCTGAAAAATTTCAGTTAAGACAACCTTATGCTCATTTTGACGAGGCTGGAAAGAGACATTCTGCTTCTGGCACTATATCACACAGAAGACACAAATGGAAAGGTGCTTATGGAAAGGGAATTTCAAGAGTTCCAAGAAAGAAAATGTGGAGGCGTGGAACACAGTTTTACTGGATTGGCGCTGAAGTTTCATCCGCTAGAGGTGGAAGATCTATTCATGCGCCTCAAGGTCTTTATACTCCAAGAAAAACAAACAAGAAAGAAAAAATTCTTGCAATTGCCTCAGGTTTAGCGGCAACATTGCATACTGATTTGATAAAGAAAAGATATTCATCATTAAGTTCACCAGTTAATTCGGCAGTTATTGAATCCCTTCCTTCAAAAACAAAGGAAATATTATTCTTGACAAAGAAAATTTTTGGAGCAGCTTCTGAAAAAGTTTTCAAGATAAAGCAAGTTCGCTCTGGTAAAGGAAAAAAGCGCGCAAGAAAATATAAGTCAAACGCAGGCATCATAGTCATAATAGGAAAAGATGAAAAGGTGAATGTTTCTGGTCTTGATGTTAGAAAAATTCCAGAATTAAGAATGAGAGATCTATACCCATTAGGAAGATTAGCCTTGTATACTCAAAAAGCTTTGGAGGAACTGAAAAATGTTGCTTAAACCAATAACTTCAGAAAAGGCAGTCAAAATGATAGAAATAGATAACGTTTTGTTGTTTGAGACTTCAATGTCGGCTAAAAAACCAGAGATAAAAAAAGAAGTTGAATCTGTTTTTTCAGTCAAGGTTGAAAATGTACGCACATTCATAAAGGGAAATAAGAAATATGCTTATGTTAAATTAAACAGAGCCAATCCTGCGATTGACGTGGCAACAAAACTGGGGATGATTTAAAATGGGAAAAAGAATTATTCAACAGGCAAGAGGGCATGGCTCATTAAGCTATAGAGTAAGAAAAGCAGCTTATAAATTTAAAATAAAATATCCTATGAGTGAGGGAGAGGCTGAGATACTTAATATTATTCACTCTGCAGGACATAGCGCTCCTCTTTTGAAGATAAAAGCAAATAAGGAAATATTTTATAATCCTGCTTTCAATAATGCTGTCGTTGGAGATAAGATAAAAATAGGAACCACCGAAGTTAAAGACGGAAACATTTTAATGCTTAAGAATATCCCTGCCGGAACCCGTATTTATAATATAGAAATTAATCCAGGTGATGGTGGCAAAATGATAAGGGCTGCAGGTTCAAGTTCAGTCGTTTTCAAGAAGAATGATTTTAACAAAGTCTCAATATTAATGCAAAACAAGAAAGAGACAATTTTAAGCGGAGACTGTAGGGCAACCGTTGGAATAATTGCTGGTGATGGTAGAATGTTAAAACCATTTATTAAGGCAGGAAAGAAATTCTATAAGATGAAAGCCAGAAATAAACTATGGCCTCGCTCATCAGCAGTAAAGATGAACGCAATCGATCATCCATTTGGCTCGGGCAGAGGAAAGAGGATTAAACCAAAGATTGCGAAGCGTAACGCCCCTGCTGGAGCAAGAGTGGGTCATGTACGTCCAAGAAGAACGGGGAGGAGCAAGTAAATGATGGAGACTTATGGAGTAATTGTTGGAAGAAAAAATGATTTGCCTATGAGGGAAATAGATGTTAATTCGCTCCAACAGATAGTATCATCTGCAAAATTATGTGTTGGGAATATCTCTTTGACAAAGAGGGAAACGCTGCTCTCACAAAAAACAGGCGATGTAGAAAGAGTTCTATTAGCCAATTTGCAATTCAACGGTTCAAGCTATGATCCATTCCAGTTTAAAGGGGCAATTACAGATGCTGGATATTTGGTTATTGAATTTATAGTGGATGATGAATTACTTGGTAGGGGGTCGGACTAAGATGGCAGAAGAAGTAATAATTAGATCAAAAGATGCATATTACCGAGGAAAAGAACTTGAAGATTTGAAAAAGCTTGATGTTAGAGAATCAGCAAAATATCTTCCTTCAAGAAGTAGGCGTTCAGTATTGCGCCATTTTGACGTTATCGAGAAATTCATCAAAAGATGCGAAGCTTCTGTTGCAAGCAATAAGAAAATAAGGACTCATTTGAGAGATATAGTAATTGTTCCAAAATTGGTTGGTTTAACAATAGGCGTTTATAACGGTAAGACCTTTTCTGATATTCATATAACACATCGTATGATTGGTCACAGACTTGGAGAATTTGCTTATACAAGACAGAAGGTCTCACACGGTGCTCCAGGAATAGGCGCGACAAAGAGTTCGGCAGGAGATAAGAAATAATGGCGGAAGAAAATAAACTGGCAAAGCAACAGAAAAAAGAAGCAAAGTCTAAAGAGAATAAAAATGAGAAACAGAATAACATGATAGATAAAAAAGAAGAAAATAAAGTAGAATTGAAAGAGCAAAAGCAAGATACCAACAAAGCTGTTACAGTATCGGATAATAAATCTGTGCAAGAAAGTAAAAAAGATATTAAGAAAGAAATCAAAAAGCCAAAGAAAGAAGAAGCGATAGCAAAGTCAACAAACATGTCTGCCTCAAAGAAGCACTGCATGTATATATGCTCATTCATCAAGAATAAATCCATCGACCAGGCAATAAAAGAAATGCATGAAGTAATTGCTTACAAGAGAGTAATCCCTATGAAAGGTGAGATACCTCACCGCTCTGCTCCTGGAATTATGTCGGGCAGATATCCTATAAACGCTGCAACACAGTTTGTTTATCTTCTCAAGGCATTAAAAGGAAATTCAATAGTAAATGGACTTGATATTAGCAAGGTAAGAATATCTTATGCTTCTGCAACATGGGCCTCAAGGCCAGGTAGAAGAGGCGGCACGAGATTTAAAAGAGCTTTCGTTCTTTTAAAGGCGAAAGAATTTGATAATCAGAAAAATCAGGAGGCAAAGAAATAAATGGAAGAGAAAAAATTTGTAGGATTCAAGAAAGAAGAACTAAGAGTTAAGGAATATGTTAAGCGTGCTCTTGGTAAGGGAAAAATATCAAACGTATCTATTGAATATACACCTGTTGGTGAGAAAATAATAATTGCAACTTCAAAACCAGGAATAGTAATAGGCCGAAGAGGAGAAAAAATAGACGAACTTACGAGAGTCATCAAGAAAAGATTTAGGTTTGATAATCCTCATATCGAGATAAGAGAAATAATGCAACCATTGTTAGATGCACAACTAGTCGCAGATGAAATTGCAGTTTCTCTGGAGAATCTTGGATCTCTCAAGTTCAAAGTTATTGCATATAAGATGTTACAGGCAATAATTCGTTCAGGAGCATTGGGCGCTGAAATAGTTTTGTCAGGAAAATTGCCTAGTGAGCGTGCCAGATCGTGGAGATTTGCAGAAGGATATTTGAAGAAGACAGGTGACACTGCGAAAGTTGTTGATAGAGCAATGTCACAGGCTAAAACTATGCCTGGAGTTGTCGGAATAAAAGTAAGTATTCTCGCGCCTGATGCAGTGATACATGACAGAATAGTGGTTGACGCAGTTCTTCTTTCAAAGCTTAAATTATCGGATGGGGAATTGAAAGTTGAAGAGAAGATAGAGGATAAGCCTAAAAAATCAAAGTCAAAGAAAAAATCTGGGGGAAGTGAATAATGGCTATTTTAAGATATAAAGAAATTCCGAAAATGAGTGCGGACGAGAGGAAGACAAAGCTAAAAGATTTAAAAATGGAATTAATAAGAGCGTCAGTAACTGCAAACAAGCAGAACGCAAAAACAAAAGAGATTAAAAAGGCAATTGCGCGCCTCATTACATTCAGCAACAAAACTGGGGAGGTTAAAAACAAATAAATGGACATTGACCCAAGATTTGGCTTACCAAATGATGCAAAAGCATTTGAGGAGATAGCCAAGAGTGAACAGAAGATAACTATATCAACTGTATCAAGAAGATACGGTAAGATAATCACTCTTGTTTCGGGCTTTGACAAGAACTTTGATATCAAAGGGACTGCGAAGCACCTCAAGGAAAAATTTGCGTGTGGGGGCACAGTCAAAGATGGCGTCATCGAGTTACAGGGGAACCATAAAAGGCAGGCTAAAGATGCCTTGATTGAGATGGGGTTCGCCGAAGATTCAATATCCAACTAATCAACAACATGGCAGAAAAGAAAGATAAAACACAAGAAAAGCAGCAATCTAAAATTGTTTCACTAGTAGGCACCAGAGGTAGAACTTTTGAGGGTTTTGTAACCAAAAAGTTTCCAAATCGTATCGTGATTGAATATGAAAGAACAGTAAAAGTCCAAAAGTATGAAAGATTTTACAAAAAGAAGTCAAGAATTCATGCAAGGCTTCCAGTAGGAATGGATGTAAACATAGGTGATTATATCAAAGTTCAGGAGTGTAGACCTCTGAGTAAAATAATTCATCACGTTGTTATTGCTAAGATAAGATCTGCGGAGGAGAAAAAATGACAATAATTACGCGTGAAGAATTACATAGTAAATTCGAAGTTATATCTGGCAATATATATCACGTTAGTGCAGCGGCTTTAGATGATAAAGATGACTCAAAAGAAAGCTGGTTACATAAGCCTACTCTTGCAAAATGGCTTTACGGTTCAGCTCAAGAGTTCCTTAACGAATTCAAGAAGGCAGCACGAGAATATCTTAATCACAATTCTCAGGAGACTGATGAAATTGCCCAATATACTTTTACATTAACAACACAAGTAGAGAATTTAAGAAAAGATTTAACAGCAAGATTCTCAGAAGATGAATCGCTTATGGGGGTAATAGAAGCATGAAAGCAGTAAGTGCAACAGTAACAAGAGCATTGAATCTTGGAGCAAAAGTTCATGCGGCAGATAATTCTGGAGCAAGAATAGTAAAGATAATCGGAGTAAAACATGGAAAGTCAAAGAAAGGAAGGCAACAATATGCAAAAGTTGCTGATTGGGTTAAAATTTCTGTGCGTGCAGGAAAACCTGATATGATTGGCCAGGTTTTCGATGCAGTAGTCATTCGTCAGAAGAAACCTTATCTTAGAAGAACCGGAGAAAGAGTATGTTTTGAGGATAATGCTGTGGCATTGTTAAAGGATGAAAAAGGAAATCCAAAAGGTACTCAGATAAAGGGTCCTGTTGCCCGTGAAGTGTTGGAAAGATGGAAGGAGGTATCCAAGATTGCGGATTTTGTATTATGAAACAGCAATTTTCAACGTCATGGAAGAGCAGCGTGCAAAGAAGAAAGCAGCATAAATATATTCATGAAGCTCCACTGCATGTAAAGCATAAGTTTTTAAGCACTAATTTGTCAAAGGATTTAAGGAAAAAGTATGGCAAGAGGAATCTTCCCCTCAGGACAGGGGATGAAGTGCTTGTTATGCGTGGCTCATTCAAAAAGAAGAAAGCCAAAGTAAGTTCTGTGGATTTGAAGAATCTTAAGATATATCTCGAAGGTATTCAACGCTCAAAGAAAGACGGCACGAAAGTAAATGTACCTTTCAGAGCGAATATTTTGCAGATACAATCTCTTAATCTTGATGATAAAGAGCGTTCAATCGCTGCCTCAAGAAAAGCAACTCCAAAAACTCAGAAAATTCAGAATCAAGTAAAGGCTGAAAAGTCAGAGGCAAAGTAAATGCACCTAACAAGAAAGGAATCATCAACAAAACTACCGATTGAAAGGAAAGGAACTAAATATATAGCTCGTGCATCTTCTCACATAAACGATTCCGTGCCAGTCGTCATTGCAGTGAGGGATATGCTCAAACTTGCAAGAACGGCATCAGAAGTGCGAAAGATGATACAGAACAAGCTACTTAAGATAAATGGCAAGACCGTTAAGGATTATGGACAGAGCATTCTTCTTTTTCACATATTGGAAGCAGATAAGATGTATGAATTGTCAATCTTGCCGACTGGTAAATTCGTTCTTATCCCTTTGAAAGGAAGAGCTGAAAGATTATGCAAAGTCATAAACAAGAGGCTTGTTTCAAAGGGCGCGGTGCAAATTAATCTTCATGACGGCACAAATATTCTAACAAAGGATAAAATTAATGTAGGGGATTCCGTTTATCTTGATCTTGATGGTAAAATAAAAAGACACGTTCCTTTTTCAAAAGATAAGGAAGTTTTTATTATCTCTGGAAGATATGTTGGCCAGAAAGTCAAAATGAGTGATATCAAAGATGGAAAAATTATCGTAAAAGTTAATGGAGGCAATGCGCAGCTTGAAAAAAGCGCAGTCGTTGTATTATGAAACAGCAATTAGTCCAAAAGTCTGTCAAGGAAAAAAATAATCCTATGCGTTCAATTTATATTGAGAAAGTTGTTCTCAGCTCGGGAGCAACCGGCGATGATCTTGTGAAAGCAAAGAAATTGCTCGAATTGATTTCGGGCGGCAAAGCTCAAGTCATTGCATCTAGGAAAAGGATCCCTGACTTTGGTGTTAGGCCAGGTTTGGAAGTAGGAACTAGAGTTACATCAAGAGGTAAGGCTGCAATTGATTTGTTGAAAAGGCTTCTTGGCTCAATAGACAACAAGCTAAGAAAAAAACAGGTAAGTGATAATCATTTCTCTTTCGGTGTAGAGGAATATATAGAGATTCCTGGAATGGAATATCACAGAGAAATAGGCATAAGGGGATTGAATGTTACAGTTGTTTTCTCGAGACCAGGTTCCAGAGTAAGATTAAAGAAAATAAAGTCTGGAAAATTCCCAAAAAGACAGCACATTACTATGGAAGAAATAATAAATTATATGCAGGAGGTTTTTAAAACAAGTTTCAGCTAAAATGACAGCAAGTGATTGGAATAAAGTAGCAAAGCAATTGAGAAGCAAGCCGGCAGTTCTGCAGAAATTCGTGAAGAATAATAGGCCGAAAGACAGGAAAACTGGAATTGCTTCAAAGAAATGCGAACGCTGCGGAAGATTCGGGGCGCATTTAAGCCAGTATAATCTGAATTTATGTAGGCAGTGTTTCAGAGAAATAGCGGAGGAGATAGGTTTTAAGAAATACAGTTAAAATGAGCCAAGATGTAGTATCGGATGCGCTGAATAAAATATTGAATGCCAAGAGAGCAGGAATAGATAGCATCAGCATTGTAAAATATTCAACTCTTCTTCTTTCAATTCTCGCAATAGCTAAACTTAAGGGATATATCAAAAGTTATAAAGTTGAAGAGAAAATATTAAGAGTTGAAATTGGAAATATTAATGGTTGTCGGGCTATAAAGCCAAGATTCTTTGTAAAGGTAGGTGAGATTGATAAGTATGTAAGCAGATATCTGCCCGCTAAGAACCTTGGAATCATTATTATATCAACTTCTCAGGGATTGATGACCCATCAAACTGCTCAGGATAAAAATACTGGAGGAAGCCTTGTTGCTTACTTATACTAATGAAAAATAAAATGCAGGAAGAGATTGAGATACCTTCTGGAGTTTCATGTACTTTTGATGGAAAAGTTTTCAGTGCGTCAAAAGGATCTGTATCGTTAAAAAGAATAATAGATTTACCTTCAATATCCTTCGAAATAAAAGGAAACAAAATAGTTCTTTCGGCTAAGAAAGGCAACAAGAATGAATTTAAATTTATAAAGTCAACTCTTGCCCACATAAAAAATGTTTTTTCTGGTCTTGATAAAAAATACATTTATAGGCTTGAGGCCTGCAATGTTCATTTTCCTATGACATTGAAGATTGAACAGGGAAGTCTCGTGATAAATAATTTTCTCGGAGAAAAAGTACCAAGAAAGGCGAAAGTTCTTCCAAATGTCGATGTTGATATAAAGGGTGCAAAGATTGTAGTTTCTTCTCATGATAAAGAATCTGCAGGGGAAACTGCTACAAATATAGAAAAAGCTACAAAGATAAGGAACCGAGACAGAAGAGTTTTTCAGGATGGAATTTTCATAGTTGAGAAACCACAGAGGGAGGCAATATGAAAAAAAGATTTGTAAGAGTTGATACAAATAGATACTCAAGGCTCGGGAAAGGCAGGAAAAAGTTACAAAAGTGGAGAAAGCCGACGGGTAAGCACAATAAGACAAGATTGAAAAGATTCAGTTACCCAGTTCAACCAGAAATAGGTTTTGGCAGCCCAAGATCATCAGCAGGAAAGATAAATGGACTTGTTCCAGTCGTTGTGAACAATATTTCTGAATTACAGAATCTGGGGAAAAACAACATAGCTATAGTTTCAAGAACTCTCGGAGCAAAGAAGAAAGTTGAGTTGCTTAAGAAAGCATCAGATTTGAATATAAAAATAGCAAATGCTGGAGGAAAGAAATGAATCTTGGTAAAAAAAGAATCTTGGCTGCAAATACTTTTAATGTAGGGAGAGAAAGAATAACTTTCAACAATGAAAGGTTAGATGAAATAAAGGAAGCTATCACAAGACAGGATATAAAAGACTTATATTCATCGGGTGCAATATCAATAAAGCCGATAATTGGAAGAAAGACAGTTGTAAGAAGAACTACGAGAAGAAGGGCAGGCAGTATAAAGAAAAAAGTTAACAGAAGTAAAAAAGACTATGTCATACTTACGAGAAAATTGCGCGCTTATATTAATGAATTAAGAAATCAAGAGCAGATTACAGAAGAACAATATCAGAAAATAAGAAAGCAGATAAGAGCATCAATTTTCAGGAGCAAGGCTCACTTAAAGGAAATTTTGGAGCAGAAATAATATGGCAAGATCAATAAGACAAAGAAGACTCGATGCAAAAACAGACTATAAAGCAAGACTAGCTTTGCTTAAATCAGGTAGACCTAGGCTTGTTGTAAGAAAAACAAATAGATATATGATTGCTCAGATTGTTGAGAGTAGTATAGCTCAAGATAAAATTCTTGTAGGAGTAACTTCAAAAGATTTACTTCAAAATGGCTGGCCAAAGGAAAAAATAGGTAGCCTAAAGAGTCTTCCTGCTTGTTATCTTACTGGGATGCTTCTTGGGAGAAAGGCCAAAGGAAAAATAAGTGAGGCCATTCTTGATCTTGGTATGAATAGAAACATTCAAAAGTCAAGGATTTATTCTGTTTTAAAGGGCGTTGTTGATGCAGGCTTGAAAGTTCCGCATAGCGAGAAATCTCTCCCAAATACTGAGGAAATAATCCGAAATGAGTCTCTTGCTCCCATATTCAACAAATTGAAGGATAAAATATAAAATGGCAGAAAAAGAAACGAAAAACAAACCAAAGGACTTGATTGAAGCCGTTCCGGAAGAATTATCAAAAATAGAATTGCAGCATGTAGATACTCCGGAAGCATCCACAGCAGTTGCTATTGTTGTTTCACCAGAAAGAAGAAGAGGAAACAGAGAAGATGAGGAAGCCAGAAATTCTCTAGCATCATGGGTTCCAAAGACAAAACTTGGCAGAGAAGTTAAAGAGGGTAAGATAAAAAATATTGATGAGATTCTTGATGCAAATAGAAAAATTCTGGAAGCACAAATAACGGATTCATTACTTAATCTTGAATCAGACTTACTTCTTGTCGGTCAATCAAAAGGCAAGTTTGGTGGCGGAAAAAGAAGAGCTTGGCGCCAGACTCAGAAGAAAACAATGGAAGGAAATGTTGTAACTTTTTCCTGTATGGCAGTTATTGGGGATAAAAAAGGTCATGTTGGAATCGGCTTTGGAAAGGCAAAGGAAACACTTCCATCAAGATCGAAAGCTCTACGCAATGCGAGATTGAATATAATAAAAGTCACGAAAGGATTTGAAACTCAAGAGCAAAAGGGAAACGATCCTCATACTGTGCCCTTTGTCGTTGAGGGAAAATGTGGTTCGATAAGGATAAAATTGCTTCCTGCTCCAAGAGGAACAGGTCTTGTAATAGGTGATGAGGGAAAAAAAGTTTTGAGATTGGCCGGAATTCAGGATGTTTATGCTGTCACGAGAGGACAGACCAGAACAACATTTAATGTTGCAAAAGCAATAATAGATGCTCTTAAAAAGACAAATACTGAGGTGTTGAAATGATAGTAGTGATAAGAATATCTGGTTTAGTTGAAGTTGACAGCGGAATAAATGAAACACTTTCAAGAATCAGGTTGCGTAGAAAATATTCTGCAGTTTTGCTTAGAGAAACGCCTGAAAATATTAAATTATTACAGAAAGTAAGAAGTTTTATCGCATATGGGAATATAAATGACGAGACCCTCGCTTTACTTATTCAGAAAAGAGCCCAGTCAATAGGAAAGAAAAAGATAGATGTAAAATCAGTTATTGAGCAACTTAAAAATAAAGACTTATCAGACCTCGATATCAAGCCTTTTTTCAGGTTACATCCTCCAAAAGGCGGCATAGATTCCAAACTGCACTTCCCTATAAGGAAGGGAGTTCTTGGAGATAATAAGGACAAAATAAATGATCTTGTCAGGAGAATGTTGTAATGGCTAGTTCTGGTTTTATGTGGGAATGTTCTTGCGGTCATGTTGAATATGGAGATGAAGAGCCTGAAGAATGCGAGAAATGCGGAAAATTAAATAGCTTTATCAAAATGCCAGAAGAAATAGTTGAAGAAAGAATGAAAGAAGAGGCAAGCGAGGATAATGTTTCTCTTGTGAAGAAAAGTAAATTGATAAAGAAAACTAGAAAGTTAAGGAGCAAGAAATGAGAGTAAAGAAAAGAAGAAAGTCAATTAGGTATCGCGGAAGTCAGACGGCGAAAAGAGGAAAGAAAAAGAAGACAAGAGGATCGGGAAATCAAGGCGGAGTGGGCATGGCCGGAACTGGAAAAAGAGCAGATCAGAAAAAAACTTTGGTTATTAAGTTGACAGGTGGCAATAATTATTTCGGAAAGGACAAAGCTCAAAGAAGGAAAGTAAGTCCAAAATTGGATTCAATAAACGTATCTGAAATCGTAAGCAAGATGCCAAACAAAGAAGGGATAATCAATTTAACAGGTTATAAGATTCTTGGAGATGGAGAGATTAAAGGAAAGCTAAAGATAAAGGCATCCGCGGCGTCAGCTTCTGCTCTCGAAAAGATAAAGAAGTCTGGTAGCGAGATAATACTCGAGACAAACAATAAGGAAACTGAAGAGAAATCCTAATGTTTAAAAACTCACTGTTTTTCTATGCAATATGGCTTTGAATAATATTCTTTACAATCTTCCGGAAGTAAGAAAACCTGTTGAGAAAAAGCTTTCTTTCAATCAGAAGCTTAAGTGGACGCTTATTGTTCTAGTGGCTTTTTTCATTCTCGCAAATATCCCTCTTTATGGATTGGCAAAGAATTCTCTTGATAGGTTTGAATATCTTGCTATAATTCTTGGCACTGATTTTGGAAGCATAATCAGTCTTGGTATAGGTCCAATTGTTATGGCTTCTATTATTCTTCAATTACTTGTAGGTTCTGGAATTCTGAAGATAGACACTAACAGCTCAGAAGGGAAAAAATATTTTCAAGGATTACAGAAGCTAGGGGTCTTGTTTTTTATACTTTTTGAAGCAATTATTTATGTAGTAATGGGTGGATTACAAGCAGTTCCAGGTTATTCATTGATTGTTGTCGGGCAACTGATTCTCGGAGGTCTTGCAATTATGTTTATGGATGAGGTCACAACAAAGTGGGGCTTTGGCTCAGGAGTTTCTATTTTTATAGTCGCAGGAGTTGCGTGGAGACTAGTTTCAGGCTTAATACAATTTCTTGGTCAATCAGGACAGAATTGTCTTGTTAATTTTTCTTCAGGCACAACTCCTTGTACAGGTAAAATATTAATTATAATACAGTCTGTGATTAATCCAGCACCGACAGAATTGGTTTCGGCTCTCGCAGCAATAATATTTACTATATTTATTTTCTTGGCTGTTGTGTGGGCCCAAAATTTGAAGGTCGAAATTCCTTTGAGTTATGAGCGCCTTAGAGGTTATGGAATAAAATGGCCACTTGCATTTTTCTATGCATCTAACATTCCAGTTATTCTTACTGCTGCTCTTGTTGCAAATCTTCAATTGTTTGGAGGGCTTTTACAGAATTCATTTGGCCATGCTACAATACTTGGTAATTTCCAGAATGGTCAGGCAGTTTCAGGATTGTCCTTCTGGCTTGGCAGCTCAAATATTGTTGATACAATAATAAGAAGTAATGGCTTAAGCACGGTCCCAATATCAATTTTCTTCCAGGCGATTACTCATTTAATTTTCTATATGGCTATTTCAGCATTATTTGCAGTTCTCTGGGTAAAGACATCTGGGATGGATGAAGCGAGCCAAGCAAAGAAAATAATGGCATCTGGATTGCAGATTCCAGGTTTTAGAAAAGATCAAAGAGTTCTCGAATCAATATTAAAGAGATATATACTCCCTCTTACAGTAATGGGTGGTTTGGCAGTAGGAGCATTGGCTGCTTTTGCAGACATTCTTGGGGCTCTAACTTCTGGAACAGCAATTCTTCTTGGAGTCATGATTACCTATCAATTATATCAGAATATTGCCCAGCAACACGCAGTTGATATGCACCCTGCTCTAAGAAAGATGGTGGCATAAACAATTAAATAAGCACAAGCTAATTAATATTAAGATAAAAAATGAGTGAAAAAACAAGTAGCGGATTTGGAATAATGTTTGTAATTATGCTTCTTAGCCTAGGGGTAGCTTTTCTCTGGGGCGATATACCTGTCATAAAGGTTGTTGTGCATGCTATTCTTGATCCTAGCGTCGGCATATTGTTAAATTGGAATGCAACTCTCGGCCTTTTACTAGTCACTGCGATTATAACTCTTATAACGACGATCTTGCAAAAATATCTCACAGACCAAGATTTATTGAAAGCAATAAAAGAAGAGCAGAAAATAGTTCAACAGGAGATGAAGTTGGTGAAAGGTAATCAGGAAAAATCAATGGATCTCTCAAAGAAATCAATGGAATTAACGATGAAAGCGATGCCGATGACAATGCGCCCGGCAATGTACACAATAATTCCTTTCGTACTTTTTTTAAGATGGTTTAATGATTATTTCACTGTAAATCCAGTCCCAATTCTCGGCTTCATGAGTTGGTTTTGGGCCTATCTGATATTCAGCATAATATGCTCTTCAATATTCAGGAAAATTTTGAAAGTGCATTAGTATTAAGCAATGCGCAGCACATATTGTTTGGGACGTTAGTAGCCAAGAAGATTCTAGTTGCATTTTCTATCATGGCTATATTATAAGAATAAAATCCCATATAGGAAGGTTTTGGATAAGGAGAGAGATCATCAAGCCTCGCTATACTTTCTTCACTTACTCCACAGAAAACAATAGAATTTCTTTTGGATGATATCATCTTTCTTATGAAACCATCAGGGCTAACTAAAGATCCTTTTTCATCATTGAGTTTGAGATAATTTTGATATCTTTCTATTACCTGATTTTCAGGATTTCTAGGGATAGCAAGGATAACTGCTAGATTTCCAATTGCTTCTGGTCTAAGACTAGTAGAAAAGTAAGAATAAATATACACGTCAGTCATAATAGAAAGAAATTATTCCAGTATTTAAGAATTATTGAACTTATTTAGTATACTTTTTAAGATCATCGCCGTGTAATCTCACGATTTTCAAATTATCAGTCTTGATATACCCCACATCAAACCTTTGCAAATCAAAGTTCTTTTCAAGCATCTCCTTGAATACTTTTAGAGCAAATTTTATTCCTTCATCAATATTCATACTTTCTTCATAATCTTTTCTAAGTATTTCTTTTATTTTCTCATCATTTTCCCCTATCGCATTTGCTTTATAGTCATAGAAATTTCCAGTAACATCTGAAGTGTACAAATGAGCTTTGCCTTTATTCACTCCCGCAAGGAGGAAAGCAACCGCATAAGGTCTTGCTCCACCATACTGTGTAAACATTTGTTCTCTGTCAGCGACGCTTCTTATAATCTCAATAGGTTCTATAGGACTTCCATAAGTAATTCTGTTTTGTTGCGCTAGAACCTGACATTGATCAACAAGCACTCTTATATCTGAAAGAATGCCAGCAGCAGTTGCAAGAATGTGTTCATCAATTTCAAATATTTTGTTTGCTGATTCAGGAGTTATTAGTTTATCCCTTATTCTTCTATCAGATACAATAGCAACTCCATCTTTGCAGACTAATCCGATGCTCGCGCTACCTAGCTTTACTGTCTTTTCAGCATATTCGACCTGTAATAGGTGTCCGTCGGGAGAAAACATAGTCGCTGCTCGATCATAGCCCATTGCCTGATGCTGCATTTCTGTTGGTACATCCATAGTTTAGAATCTCTTTTAAGATTTATATATTTTCCCAGTTTCAGGGATATTTAAGCTTTATGCTGTTAATTTCCGTGCATTATTTTGCTTATCTCATCATCTTTCTGCTCTCTTTCAAGTTTCATTCTTTCAACCCGGAGTTCAATTTTGAGCCGTTCCACTCTTCTAGTCTAATCTAACTTATAGAATTCATCCATATAACTAATATAATTTTTCAGTCCTCTATTAGTTTCACTCGCAAAAAAATATTCCATTATATTCATTTCAATTCGATCATCACAATATTTATATAACTTCCTTTGTTGAAAATGAAATGGCTCAGGTTACAGCAAGAATAAAAATAAAAAATAAGCACTATGAAACTCTTGTTGATTTAGATGAAGCTCTCAAGGTAAAAGTTGGAAAGGGAAATATACAATCAGCATTGGTCATGCCAAACATTTTTTCAGATATTAAAAAAGGTCTTCATGCTTCAAAGGCTGATTTAATAGATGCTTTTGGCACCGATGATGCGTATCAGATTGCACAAAAAATAATTATTTCTGGCGAAGTTCAAAAAACTCAAGAATTCAGAGACTCGGAAAAAGAATCCAAAATAAAGCAAGTCATTAATCTAATTATAAAAAATGCATCTGATCAGAATGGAAGACCATATACGGAGGAAAGATTGAAGAGGGCAATGGAAGAAATTCACTACAGTTTTGATAATCGCCCTGCAGAACAGCAGATGTCTCAGCTTATCGAAAAGTTATCAACCATTCTCCCAATAAAAATGGAAAAAAAGCGCATTAAATTAATAATACCTGCTCAATATAGCGGGGCAGTTTACGGACTGCTTAAAGACTATAAGGAAAGCGAAGATTGGCTTGCAAATGGTTCGCTCTCAGCAATAATAAATATTCCGGCTGGAATGCAAATCGATTTTTATGAAAAGCTCAATAACATTACTCACGGCGCCGTCCAAAGCGAAGATTTAAAATAAAGAGTAAATTATAATTACATTATAAAAACTTGATAAGACGGCTCACAGAAAAGCTTAAAAACCCGTTTTTCTAAAAAATAATGTAAACATTAGAAACAAACAGATAGAAAATTACAATTATCTTCTGTTTTTGTTTAAATTATAATTACAATGAGAAGAAATACAGAAAGGGCACAAGAAGCCTCGGAAGAAGTCAGCGTTAATGGTTTTGGCGATGATAGTTCTAAAAAAAGAAGAATAGTTATTCCTGGAGAAGTTATACTTTCTGGTGATGACTATCTACCTGGAGAGGGCACAAGAAGAGAAGGCGGAGATGTCGTTGCTTCTCGTTTTGGTCTTGCGGAGGAATCTGGGAGAGTTGTGAAGGTTATAGCAATAACGGGTGCATTTATACCAAGACGCAATAATGTTATAATCGGCAGAGTTTCAAACATAGTCTTTAACGGCTGGATACTTGATATCGACTCAGCCTCATCGGGCTTTTTGCCTATTGATGAGTCGCCTCGTTTTATAAATAAGAGTGAGATGGATCAGTTTTTGGCGATAGGAGATGTTATCTCTGCAAAAATCTGGTCAGTCAATCAAAGGGGAACTGATTTAACCTTGAAAGGAAAAGGTCTAGGAAAACTCGAAGGCGGATTCATTTTCAGAGTGAGTCCAAACAGAGTACCAAGAGTAATTGGAAGAGAAGGTTCAATGATTAATCTTATAAAAGAGAAGACAGCCTGTAATATCTCAGTCGGACAAAATGGCTGGATATGGATAAAAGGTAATGATATCGACTCACAAATAAGAGCGAGGAAAGCAATTGAATTTGTGACTGATAAGGTTTATGTGGAAGGTCTAACAGAAAAAATGGAGGCGTGGTTTAACGATAATTAATATGGCGGAAAAATTTAAAAGACCATCCGGAAGAACGTTGACCGAATTACGTCCTATGACTGCGAAAGTCGGAGTTGTTCCTAATGCAGACGGTTCGGCTATGTTTGCTTTCGGCAACACAATAGCGATTGCTGCAGTCTATGGACCAAGACAACTCCATCCTCAACATCTGCAAGATCCTTCGACAGGAATATTAAGAGTAAACTATGATTTGCTTTCATTTTCAGTTGCAGATAGAAAAAAACCTGGACCATCAAGACGTTCTCAAGAAATCTCAAAGATGACTCAGTGGGCTTTGTCCCCTGTTCTTGACCTGGAAAGTTTTCCGAACACCGTAATAGATGTTCAGGTTTACATAATTCAGGCCGACGCAGGTACAAGGACTGCAGGAATCAATGCAGCATCAATGGCTCTCGCTCATGCCGGAATTCCTATGAGAAATTTGATTTGCTCAGTTGCTCTAGGAAAGCAAGATAAGGAGATTATTGTTGATCTTGATAAGGATGAGGAAGATTTTGAGGCTGGGGAAGGAGCAACTGATTTTCCCATAGCAAAGATTGCCAATACGGATGAGTTTACATTACTTCAATTGGACGGAAAAATACCTACTGAGAGAGTAAAGGAAGTTTTTGCTCTTGCAAATGAAGCATGTGAGAAGATTTATGAAGTTCAGAAAAAAGCCCTAAAGGATGTGGTATCACCATGAGTTCAATGGAATCTTCCAATCTGACAACAGACACATTTAGAAAAATGTTTGAATCTGGAAAGAGGTTTGATGGCAGAGGGTTATTAGATTTAAGAAACATGAATATTTCATTTGATATTTCAAACAAGGCTGAGGGTTCTGTTCGTGTCCAAATTGGAAAAACAGAAGTTCTTGTAGGAGTAAAAATGCAGGTAGCAGAACCTTATCCTGATTCTCCAGACAAGGGAAATTTAATGGTCTCGGGAGATATGCTTCCTCTTGCTTCGCCAAGATTCGAGATGGGCCCACCAGGTTTTTATGCGATAGAATTGCCAAGACTTGTTGACAGGGCAATAAGAGAATCAGGTATAATCGACATGAAGAAATTGGTCATTAAAGAGAAGGAAAAAGTCTGGACAGTTATAATTGATATATATCCTATTAATGACGATGGAAATCTTATAGATGCGGCAACGATTGGAGCAGTAGCTGCTCTCAAGACAACTTATGTTCCTTCTCTCGATAAAGATGGTAAAATAGATTATGAAAAGAAATCAAAGGAGAAGCTTCCTTTATCAAAGGAAACAGCTCCAATTTCGTTTACATTTTACAAGTTGGGAAATGCGATTCTGCTTGATCCAACAAGAGAAGAAGATGAGTCTTGTGAGGTAAGAGTAACCTTCGCAGTTTCTATGTGGAATAAGCAGTACATGATTAATTCATGTCAAAAATCGGGAAAGATGCCATTCACACAGGAAGAAATAGAAAAGATAATGGAAATTCTTCCAAAGAAGTTTGATGAGGTTAACGAAAAGCTTAAAAAGTTTTTCTGAAATAATTATACATGGAACAGTTATTAAATCAGTTCACGAAATATGAAATTGCCAGAATTATAGGAGCCAGAGCTTTGCAAATAGCTATGGATGCTCCTCTACTTATAAAAATTTCAGAAGCTGACTTAAAGGCGTTAAAATATGACGCTATCGCACTCGCTGAAAGAGAACTTGAATCCGGAGTTTTACCTATCGCAGTAAGTCGCCCTGTTCCTAGAAGAAGAAAAGATAAGCTTCAGGCTGTAAGAGAAGATAAAGTTTCAGATGAAGAGATAGTTGCTAAGGAACAGGAAGTGGAAAAGGAAATTGTGGAAGATGCTACTGAACTAGGTCTTGTCCAGCCAGATGAAGCGGATGAAGAGGCAGTCGAGATCGGACCTGAAGAGCAGTAATCTTATTTGCTTTAAGTTAATTTTATTAACTAATGAAAATTAAATAATGTATGTTTATCAAAGAGGTTTACGCTAGGAAAATTTCTGACTCCAGGGGCGAAGATACTATAGAGGTTATTGTTAATGGGTGCAAGGCTTCTGCTCCAGAGGGTAAGTCAACTGGAAAATTTGAAACAAAACCCTATAGAAAAAATATCGACTGGAATATTAAGGCAATAACTTCTTTAAATTTTTCAGAACCCATAAATTCTTTTGAAGATTTAAAATATATCGAATCTTTATTGAAAGTTGAATTCGACTTGAAAGATGTTACTCACTTTGGTGCAAATGCTCTTTTTGCGCTTGAATCTGCGATACTGAAGGCCCTTGCTAAGGAAAAGAAAAAGCAACTTTGGCAAGTAATTAATTCAGATGCTAGAAAAAAAATACCTATTCCAGTTGGAAATGTAATTGGAGGAGGTTTGCACTCACACATAAAAGATCATTCAGTCTTTCAGGAATTTTTGCTCATACCTAAAGGAAAATCAGCAAAAGACAACATTAGAATAATGAGGAGAATTCATAAAAAGTTGAAGAATATATTGAAAGCAAAAAAAGTTAATGATGAAGGTGCTTGGGAAACTACTTTTGAGGAAGAGAGAATCCTTTCAATTTTGAAAAAACTCGGGAACAAAGTAAATATCGGTGTTGATGTAGCATCCTCAGAGTTTTACAATAAAAAGAAATACAGTTATAATGACAAATCTCTTTCGAAAGAAGAACAGATAGATTACGTTAACGAATTAATCTCGAAATATGGATTATTTTATGTCGAAGATCCACTCAACGAAGAAGATTTCTCAGGATTTTCAAGTATAAAAAAGAAAAATTTAATTGTAGGAGATGATTTAACCGTCACACACAAAGATAGATTAAAAAGAGCAATAAAAAAAAGGTCAATAAATGCAATAATTATTAAGCCAAACCAGAATGGTTCTCTTCTACAACTTAAAGAAATTTTCAATATCTGTAAAAAAAATAAGATAAAAACTGTTTTCTCGCACAGGTCTGGAGAAACTTTGGACAATGCATTAGCTGACTATGCTGTAGGGTTTGGAGCAGATTACATAAAATGTGGTATCTCAACAAAATGGAGAGAAGCAAAGCTAAAGAGGCTTGTTGAGATTGAGAAAGCCTTTCATAAGATTTAAATATCCTTTTTCCCTTAACTAGTTACAAATATAAGATGGGTAATACAAAATTAATCGTTGTTATTGTTCTTGTGGTGCTAGTTTTGGGGATAGGGTTTTTCTATGTGCATAATAACCCTGCTCCGCCAACAACATCCACAAGCAGCAATAACTCTGGAAATGCTGTAGGCGGTACTGGAAGAGCAGTCTTTGCAATTACAGACGCAGCGGCGAATATGAATTCTATTAGTATTGTTGATATAACTGTTAACAAAATAGAGGCGCATAGCCAGACGAATGGTTGGGTTACAGTTTCATCTACTCCGCAGACTTATGATTTGCTGCAGTTGAAAAAGAGAGGAAGTGAGGTGCTTCTTGCCGACTCTCAATTGAATTCAGGTACTTATGACCGGGTCAGATTGAGTGTGTCAAATGTCGCAGTAATTGATACTTCAGGAAATAGCCATAGTGCAAAACTTCCTTCTGACCAAATTGAAATTACTGGAGGTTTTGATGTTGTTCCTAACACTAATGAATCAATAAGCTTTGACTTCATAACAGACCAATCTCTTCATGTCACAGGAGATGGACAATATATATTCGCTCCAATTATTCAACTTGACACAAAAGATAACGCAACAATAAATATAGGTGGTGACAATTCAATTCATATAATAGGGGGAAGTCCAAGAGATAGCCTTAAGGTCGGAATGGATGCGGCTGGAAATATTGGTGTTGGATTCAATATTTCAGATGCTCAGAGTTTGTCAATAGACAGCAATGGTAAAATTCAGATCGGAGCAAGTGCCAGCGGCAATCTTGGAACAAATTCAAATGGTTCCTCTTCTGGATTAGTCAATGGAGTAGGATATTCAGGAAGTTATGGTGGCGGATATTAATTATAAATAGAAAGTTAATTTTTGATTATCCACCAATCAGTTCTGTTAGCATAAATTCTCAATTTTTTCTTTTGTATGAAATCATTAACTGCTAAGTTAATCCCTTCAATATCGAAATCATTGCCTATGAGAATACCCTTTGTTTTTAGCTTATCCCAAGATAATTCCAAATCTTTTTTTACTCCTTCATAAGTGTGGTCTCCATCTATGTATATTAAATCACAAGGATCTATTTCAATTATTTTATCTTCCGACTTACCAATTTTCCACTCAACAGGATATTTTCTTAATATTTTTCTTGCCCATGCAAATGCTTTGGCGAGTCTTTCTTTAGAGATACTTCCAGAGCTATTAGTGAATTCTTTTTCCACAGTAGGATTAAGGCTTTTACAATGATTATTATATGTTTGATAAGGATCTATCAAAAACATTTTAATTACATCTAATGTTTTCAATATACTCTTTGCGTTTTCTCCGCGATAAACTCCTATTTCACATGCAATTATTTTCTTTCCGTTAAAATACTTCTTAGCAAAAAGTATGCTTTCTCTTGGATGGTGCTTTGTTATCCTAATGTTAAAAAATTCTAATACTCTTCCAAGTATCTTAGATATATTCATTGGAATATACTGAAAATTTTATTTATAAATATATTGAAATTATAGAAACATAATAAAAAACAGAAATAAATATATACCCTTTATTCAAAAAAGTGTAATGTTAAGGAGATTAAATCTTTTAATAAAAATATTGCCATTCTATAGTAAGCCGTTAAAATACGTCCTTTCCTATTATAATTTTATAAAGAATCCAAGATTTATAGAACTAAAGACTGGAGAGAAATTCGTTGTAAATGATTTTAAAGGCGATTTTTCAGCCATTAAGGAGATATATGTTTTTGATGAATATAAGTTAAACAATTTAAAACTAGATAAAAATCCAACAATTATAGATATAGGGGCAAATATAGGAGTATTTTCAATTAGAGTTGCAAAAAGATATTCAGAATCAAGAATCTTTTCATATGAACCTCTGGATAAAACTTTCAAAGTTTTAGAGGACAATATAGTTCTAAATAATCTAAATAATACTAAGGCCTTTAATCTAGCAATATCTGATAAGAGAGGCAAAATTAAATTTCATATTAATAAGAAAAATTTGGGTGCGAGCTCAATAATAAAAAAATCTGGCGATCAGATAGAAGTAAAATCCATAACTTTAAACGATATTTTTAAAATAAATAAAATAAGTAGATGCGACTTATTAAAGCTTGATTGCGAGGGTGCGGAATTTTATATAATATATTCAACTAACAAGTCAAATCTAAAACGAATTCAAAGAATAGTTATGGAGTATCATGCATACAAAGATTTAGAAGAGATAACAAGACTTATCTCATTTTTAAGAACTAACGGCTTTGAATGTTTTAAAACGCACATAAATAAAGAAGGGAGCCTTGGCTACATTTATGCAAGAAGAATGCCTTTTACCAACAAGGTTTAAAAACCCAATAAATCAATAACTTCTAATGCGAAAGCAGAAGATTAGCACGTACAGGCTGAAATAACTCCTGATAAACCCGTGCACTCTTTATATAAAAATATCAATGGCAAAATCAAAGAAAACCGAAGTATCTGTAACTGAGAAATCAGATGTAGAAGGTAAGACTGAAGAAGAGAAGAGTAAGAAATCAAAAACAAAGGAAGAATTAATAGATAGTAAGGAAGAAAAGAAAGCAAAGTTTGCAAAGCTTCTTGAAAAAGCTAAGAAGCTTGAGAAATCTGTTGAAGAAGCAGGGGATGTTGACTTAAAAAAGAAAGTAAAGCCTGAAGAGGAAGAAGAAAGCAAAGTTATGCTCATACCAATTGAGGATTATTTAAAGGCGTCAATACATCTTGGGACAAGAGTAATAACTCCAGATATGCGATCATATGTATATAGAAGAAGAGCCGATGGTCTTGCAGTTTTTAACACAACTCTTCTTGACGAAAAAATCAAGGAAGGAGCAGAGTATCTTTCAAAATTTGCACCGAAAGATATCATTCTTGTTTGCAAAAGAGAAGCTGGCTGGAAAGCAGCCAATAGATTTGCTGAAGCTACTGGAATAAGAGTGTTCACAAAGAAATATCCTGCGGGAATAATCACAAATACTGCGCTTGATAATTTCACAGAAACAGAATTGATATTTATCTGTGACCCATGGCTTGATAAAAATGCTTTACAAGATGCGAACAGAATCAATATTCCAGTGCTTTCAATTTGTGATACAAATAATTTCACACAAGGAATTGATAAGATTGTTCCTGGGAACAATAAGTCAGCAAAATCTCTTGGTATAATATTCTATTTGCTCACAAAATTATACATAGAAATGAGAAAAATGGATGTTCCAATCCCTCCAGTCCAAGAATTTATAGATGACTGGGATAATTTGCAGCCTCCAAAATAATTATTCTTGTTTATACAACTGTTTAAAAAGTTAAATTTATAATAAACAGCATGGGCGGCTATCGATCAAAACTAGGTTCTTCTTTAGATACAACCGAGAGTTATAGAGTGATTGGTCCAACAACATTAGAAAAGTATTTAGGTGAATTTGTTGGTAAGATTTATTTCTTTAGAGATAAAAATTCTTTAATAGGATACTCCCACTTAGATGATCA
>CAYWEK010000004.1:0-27556 GCA_964457475.1 Candidatus Woesearchaeota archaeon | reverse complement strand
TATTTATAAAGCAGTTTCTAACAACGAAAATGATGCGGCAAAAACTACTCTTGATAGTGTTGTAGGAAAAATGAATGCTTTAGGAGTTGGACAGGACAATACTTTTCTTGTTCAGGGTTTTAAAACAAATCATATATGGATAATCGCAAGTTGGAGTAAAAGTGATTCTGCAGATTTGAAGCCAGACCAATGTTTTTTTAAGAGCTGCCTGTGCATATGTCCCGTATCTGCTGGTCCAAATCCGGCATATGATATAAGATTATCTGATAATACTTATATTGATGTCGAAAGTAATAGCCAGGAAAGAGCATTAAACTGTCAGACAAATGGATTCTGCAGAACTTTCGATGAGCAGAATCTGCAAGCATCTATGGTTGATTCAATATATTCTAGCTATATTAAGATTAATACTCAGAAATCAGAATATAATATAATTCCATTGCAACAGAACTCCATTGGAGTCGAAATAAACAAAACTCAGGATTCAATAGAAATAACAAGGACTTTTTAATATGAATATCAGAGGCGAGGCTAGTGAACAAATATGGAGTACTGTAATTTATTTACTTCTTGCAGTACTTTTTCTTGCAGGAATGTTTGTTTATTTGAGTTCTCAAAGGAATGGAGCTACAACCTGGGAGGACTTTTATGCAAAAGAAATTTCTAAAATAATGAATATTGCGCAACCGGGAGATGAAATTACTTTAAACATTCAGACAGCAACTCAGATAGCTGCTAAAAGTCAGATAACTGTTGCAGATCAAATGTTTAATTTTGATAATGTAAACAAACAAATATGTGTGAAACTCAGTGCAGGTAGAGAGAGTTGTTATAGTTATTTTAATAATATTAATGCACTTAACTGGAAGATTGAATATGGAGTTCCCAATGATGTTTTAGTAATTAAAGTTGGAGCTGCCCAATGATTAAAAACAAGAAAGCTGAAGAAACCGGAGATCAGATAATGGTTTTTGCCTTTATGTTTTTATTAGTTATTATAGGGGTTGGAATATGGCTTGGTGTCAGCATTTACTTTGGCTCAAGTTATGACTCGAGACAGGTTGATGCAAATCTTTTGTTGTATAAAGTAGAGAATTGTTTTACAAATAGCAATATAATTGAGTTTCAAGGCGATTTTTATGCTATTTGCGGCATAAATCAAGGAGTTGTTGAGAATAACCAGTTAATGATCAAGGTTTGTTCTGGAAATGATGTTAATTCTTGTATTAATAATGCTTCTTCTTTCTTATTTTTTGGAAAAAATCTTGCTGTTGACTGCGCTTTGACTGGTGGAAACTCAAATAATGCTTATCCTAAATGTTCTAATGATGAAATTACAAAAGATGGAAAAAGTTATATCATCATAACTGGAAGCAATCAACAAATAAGGAGG
The DNA here is from genome assembly GCA_964457475.1 of Candidatus Woesearchaeota archaeon. Classification (GTDB taxonomy): domain Archaea; phylum Nanobdellota; class Nanobdellia; order Pacearchaeales; family GW2011-AR1; genus VGKP01. The sequence goes on along the minus strand of CAYWEK010000004.1, from coordinate 26,163 downwards.
TTTAACACGTGATGAATCGAAAAGGCGAGGAAATTGGGAAGACTATGACTATAGTAGTGGTGATGATTATTCTATTCGTATTAATGGGCCTTTTCGATGTGGCTGCTTATTATACTTCATTAACTAAAGGTCAAAGTAATTCTGTCGCAACCTCTGTAAATGCAAGAGAGGATATTCTAACTAGACCAATAAATATATCTGGCAATCAAGAATTGGTTAGCGAATATATGATTAAACAGTACTTAAATGGGAATAAATTTGACAGTGCAGAATTTGACTCACAGATTGAAAATATAATGGTTAATGATCCTTCTTTTTCAAGTAAGTCTTCTTGTGTTTTCTTTACTATCGGAGAATTTCAGAATTATGGGAGCAATCTTGCATTTTATTACTTAGGTAATTCTAATCTTTATGAAAGCGTATTTCTCTATAAAGACTCGACAGGTAAAATTACTCCTTATAATGATTTAGATAAAATTAATTCTCTTCTCGGGATCGATAAACTTTCTGCTTCTGCAATTCAGATACCAATAGGCATAAATGAAAAAAACTTTTTAGTTATTAGTTATTATGGGGGTTGCCAATGATCTTTATGAATCGACGCGGCGATATTGCAACCACATCTCTTTTAATTATTGCTTTGATTTTGATAATTGTGGCTTGGACATCTTTTCTAAGCGCTAGCACCAATTTTGGAGATATATCCTCTAATATTTCAATGTCTTTGTCGCAGATTGAATTTAATCAACAGTATATTACTTCTGAAACAGAATTAGTGGCAAGTCAGACAATTTCTTCTGGAGTTGATGATTCACAGTTAAAGGATAAATTTATGGAGATTGCAGCAACACATTCTTTTGGCATATCGCAAGAGGGCAACCTTTTTGCCAAAATAAGAAATGGAGATTTTAGCTTTACTCAAAGCAGTGATATCTATACCTTACAGATTAGCGGTGTAAATGTTGCGGCACAGGATTCCGAGCTTCAAATAAGAAGGTATTTTGATATAACTATGAAATTTGATAAGAGCGGACAGAGATTGGCATAACATTTATAAATAAGGAAGATTTCGGTTATTTATGAGTCTAAAAAGGGGCTATAATAAAAAAGCGCAAGAAGGCGGTGCCAGCGGATTTACTATTGTTGGATGGATCATACTTGCCATTTTACTTGTAATAATTGTTCTTGCATTATCAGGTTTCTTTAACCCTCTCTTGCAGAAACTTAATTTACTTCCAGGAAGTGGTTTGGCAGCCCTTGTCACGGCATGTAATGGATATGTACAAATAGGTTCGCAAACTGATTATTGTAATTTTAGGGAAACTGCTGTTAACGGTGTGAATGAGTATGTAAATTGCCAGGATTCAAGAGTTCAGCAGGATATGGATCAACAGAATAGAGGAGCTTATGCTTGTACACAAGATGCTATTAGAACAGAATGTATTGCTTTGTTTAAGCAAGGTATTTCTAATCCTGTAGTTTCAGGGCAGTATCCAGATGTTGCCTGTGCAAATCCTCTTTCGACTTTAGGTATTACTCCGATAACCTGCGTTCAGGATTTGGGTGGAACTATTTCTGCCAATGGAGGTTGTCCAGTTAATGCTGCTGATTCAACTGAAACCAAACCTATAACCAATTATAACAATGATGCCGAGAAAGGCAAGGTTTGCTGTATAACTCCTTTGTCTTAATTTTTAGATAAAGATATTTAAACCTGCTTTTGTTTTTTCTTTCATGGACTATGGATATCCTGAAAAGAGGAAAAATAAGAATGATAAAAGAGCAAAGGCTCGTTTTAATAAATATAAGTCTGGCGGGCAGTTTAGGAGCTCAAATGTGAGCATATCTAGTTCCGATAATAAAAAGAAGCAGAAATAAATATGGAAGAATATTCTTTTTTGTTTATAATTGCGTTTATTTATGTTGTTTTTGCAAGTATTCAAGATTTGCGTAAAAGAGAAGTCGCAAATTGGCTTAATTTCTCCCTCATTTCTTTTGCCTTAGCTTACAGATTGATTTATTCAGCATATTTTAATAATTACATGTTTTTTGTGTTAGGATTGCTTGGATTTGTTATATTTTTCACACTTGCAAATATATTTTATTATTCAAAGATATTTGCGGGTGGAGATGCTAAGTTATTAATGGGATTTGGGGCCATTCTACCTTTTCAAAACTATTGGGATTTACTTTTTCTAAGTCTCATCTTTATTTTTGTACTCTTTCTTATCGGCACAATATTCAGTTTTATATACAGCATATCTCTCGTGTTCTCCAATAAGAACAAATTCAAAAATGAATTTAATAAGCAGATAAAAGAAAAGAGATATCTTTTTTTCATAAGTCTGGCAGGAATCCTGATAATTTTTATTGAGGGTTTTTCCCTTGGGGTTTATATCTCTTCATGGTGGTTTTTCGCATTGATATTTATTTTTATGCCATTATTGTATGTTTATCTTGAAGCGGTGAATAGGAGTTGTATGATAAAACTTGTCGATGCATCTAAACTTACGGAAGGAGATTGGCTTGAGAAGGATATAAAATTAAATGGAAAAACGATAAAAAAGAATGTGCACGGTCTAAATGAAGAAGAGATTAGGCTGCTTAGAAAATATAAGAAAAAAGCTCTTATAAGATACGGAATACCTTTTGTGCCATCTTTTCTTATTGCACTCTTGATTATGGTATTCTTCTTTTTAGTATTAAGGGTTGATTTCCAGAGCTTTTTTTCTTCGCTATTTTAATTTTTTGTAATTTTATCTTATCTCTTAATAAAAATCCTATTTTTTCAAGTTCTTCCATTGAGGACTTTGATCTTTGAGAGTTGATATTTAATTGAGAGTCATAACAGGGAATAAGATTTATTATAACTTCTCCAAATTTATTTTCTGTTTGTATCTCATTTGATTTTGCCTTTAGTTTTTCAACTACTCTTCCCCCCAGCTTTTTTGCCAAGGTAAATGCAGAAGTAGGAATTTTTTTTGCATCGTTAAGGGGTTTTTTTGGAATTATTATTATATGCCCTTTAGATATGGGATTAATGTCAAGAACTGCTATCGCATCTTTATTTTCGGATAGACCAACTGATGGAATATCTTTATCAATGATCATTCTGAATATTGTTTTATCCTTTTGTCCAATATCGGAAGAATTTTTAGATTGCTGTTGTTTTATCATTGCCTCAACAGCATGCGGTGAGAGCGAATTTATTTGGGAAAGAGCCTGTTGCTTCCTTTCTTCTGGAAGATTTTCTACTTGCTCTCTTAACTGTTGTTTCACTTCCTCTATTTGTTCTGGTGTCAGAGCCATGTTTTCTTAAGTGGGATGGGGTTTATAGAATTTATTATCCGAAAGCTCTTCTGTAATCTTCAATCGTTACTGAAGAAACGTGCTCTATTTTTGAAAGGATCTCTTCAACTTTATCAGTGCCTCTTTCTTCAGGCATATCTGTTTTGAGCATAACTGCTTTTAAACCAAATGCGATAGGTTTTTCCTCAAAAGAAATGTTCTTTGCCCCTTCTTTTTCAAGTGCATCTTTCGCACTATCTTTTATATTACTAAGATTTGCATCCGGAGAATCCGGGAGAATCCTTACTATTAAAACAACTGTAGCCATAAACCACATTAATAAAAATGGTTTATAAACTTGTTGTTTGTTTTCCGATAAAAAGTTAAATTAAAAAATAAAAATAAAGTTTGAATATTTATTTGCTAGCTAAGCAACCAATACCGCCGATTACTGCAACAACTCCGCCAATAAGCGCAAGATATGCACTAGGTACCCATTGACCGACTACTGCAACAACTCCGCCAATGATTGCTAGCCAAGCTCCCCAGCTTGCCATTTTATGAAACCCTCCTTTCAATAGAGATGAGCATGTCAATAACAAGAAATATGTATATTTAAATGTTCGGGTTCGTTTTAATTATTGCAGGTAAAACCAAATTAATTACCGAACACAAAATGAAAGAGAATATGCATTTATTTGTAATAATTTTCTAGCTTTTTTGCACATTTACTATTTATATATTCTAATATATATTATACAAAATATATTTTTCAGAATAATTTTAATAATTTGTTCTTCTTGACAATCCAAATACTTTTAAATTAAGAAAAGGTACAAGAATATGGATAATTATGCTCAGTTGATTGAAAAAATATCTAGAGTTTCTGGAATAAGTAAAGAGGAACTTGAAAGAAAAGTTGAAGCTAAGAGAGCAAAACTTTCAGGACTTGTTTCAAAAGAAGGTGCTGCTCAGATTGTTGCGGCAGAATTAGGGGTTAATTTCGACAAAGAGAAGTTGAAAATATCAGAACTCGTTCAAGGAATGAAAAGAGTTAATGTTGTAGCTAAAATTGTTGATATTTACCCAATAAGAAGCTACAGCAAAGCAGGAAGAGAAGGAAAGGTAGCTAATCTTTTCATAGCCGACAGTAGCGGCAATGCAAAGGCAGTCTTGTGGGATACTAATCACATTTCTCTTATTGAACAAGGTAAGATAAAAAAAGGAGATGCGGTTGAATTTTCAAATGCGCAGGTTAGAAATGGTGAAGTACATCTCGGTTCATTTTCAGATGTTAAATTAAGTAATGAGAAGATTGGTGATGTTGTCACCAAAAAGATTTTTTCTGATAAGAAAATTAAGGATGTTAAAGTAGGAGAGAATGCAAGAATGAGGGCAGTTGTTGTACAGTTATTTGAACCCAAGCATTTTGAAGTATGTCCTGAATGTGGAAGAAGAGTTTTGGATGATGAGTGTAAAGTACATGGAAAAGTTGAGCCTAAAAGACGTGCGTTGCTCAACGTTGTACTTGATGATGGAAGCGATTCAATTAGATCAGTATTGTTTGGTGAGACTATATATTTTCTTGGGTTGAAGGAGGAGGAAGTGTTCAATATTGATAAATTCATGGAAAGGAAAAACAGCATTTTGGGTGAGGAGAAATTCTTTTCAGGAAGCATAAAGGCAAATGCACTTTATAATACTCCAGAATTCAATGTTGAACAGATTGACGAAATCAATGTCGACTCGCTTTTGAAAGAACTTGAAGCTAAAAGATAAGTTTAAATTTTGTGTTTCTTTTTGATAAGTATGATGTTCAGAACGCACCTTGCCATAGGGGTTTTATTTGCCCTTTTGTTCTTGCCATTTGTAACATATAAGTGGACTTTTATTATAGTTTTGATAATTTGTACTTTTTTGCCCGATATAGATATGAGTCAGTCTTATCTTGGAAAACATAAAATTCTGAGACCAATTCAATGGGTAGTCAAGCATAGAGGAGTATTTCATAGTTTTACTTTTGCAATTATTGTTGCTCTTCTTTTTTCTTTCTATATTCCAGTACTTGCATTGCCATTTTTCCTGGGTTATTCGGGACACTTAATTGGAGATGGTCTAACGCCTGATGGAATAAGGCCTTTCTGGCCTTCAAAAGATGAGATCAAATGGAAGATAAGGACAAACGGGAGAGTGGAAAAGATATTATTTTATGTTATTATTTTTGTAAATATTCTGCTCTTGTTGAGATTTTTTATTTAAACCGCTGAAATTATAATATACTCTGGTAAACATATTCTGGATTGATATAATGTTTATAAACTCAGGACTTGAAAAACAGATATGGCTAAAACTGAGGAAGAAAAAAAAGTAGATGATGTTCCCCAAGAGAGCAAGGAGCTTAAGCTTACTGATGTTCCAGGTATTGGACCAGGGATTGCCGCTAAGCTTGAGGCTGCGGGTGTTTATGATCTGATGGGGCTTGCTGTAATGAGCCCAGCGACTCTTGCAGATATGGCTGGTGTAGGAGAAGCCGTCGCAAGGAAAGCTATTCAGGCCGCAAGAGGCATGATGAATCTTGGCTTTATGTCTGGAGACGAGTTTGCCAAAAAAAGAGAAGATGTTCTTTATATTTCAACTGGAAGTACAAATTTGAATAATCTTCTGGGAGGAAGAGGGATAGAGACAAGAGCATTGACTGAAGCATATGGTGCTTTTGGCTCTGGTAAGACGCAACTTGGATTGACTCTCGCGGTGAATGTCCAATTGCCTAAAGAGCAAGGGGGCGCAAACGGGAAGGCTGTTTTTGTTGATACGGAAGGTACTTTTAGACCACAAAGAATAAGGCAGATAGCTGAAGGTATAGGGGCTAATCCTGAAAAAGTTCTGAAAAATATTTTGGTTGCAAGAGCGTTTAATTCAGATCACCAGATACTTTTACTTGATAAAGTTGCTGAAATGATAAAAGAGGGAGAACCTATTAAATTGTTGATTATTGATTCATTAACTGCTCATTTTAGAGCTGAGTTTACGGGGAGAGGGGAATTGGCTGATAGACAGCATAAGCTTAACAGATATTTGCATCATCTTCTGAGACTTGCAGAGCAATATAATCTGGCCGTTTACGTTACAAATCAAGTTATGGCTAATCCTGCTATGATGTTCGGAGACCCAACAACTGCTGTTGGTGGAAATATTGTTGCGCATGCTTCAACATATAGAATGTATTTAAGAAGAGGAAAAGCAGGGAGCAGAGTGGCAAAACTTATAGACAGTCCTAATTTGCCGGATAATGAGACTGTTTTCTTCTTAACTGGGAAAGGAATCCGAGATGAGGAATCAGAATAAAATAACTTTTATTTTTTTATTATAAATAAGTGCTAGATTTCCAAAAGAGCTGACAAACTTGTCGCTAGGAATGAAACCGCAAGTATTTGCTGTTGCACATTTAGCCCAACTAGAATTGCAGTATCATAAAACATTTATATTGTGAAAGTTAGGGAAAAAGCATATTCATAAGAAACCCCTTGTCTGGCAGATACTCCTGCTGCGAGAATAGCTACAGGCGCTTAGAATATTATTGATATTTCTTATAGCATTTTGTCCTTAATTTAGTTGAGATGAAATGAGTATTAAAAGATATTGTTTACTCTTTTTATCATTCTACTTTTAAGGTAATTTTTGAGAATCATTATTGCTATGAGTTCTATTATTATTGTTATTCTTAAAAATTCTGAGGAATTTACCGCAAAAGCATAAAAATTGCTTATAAGAACAATAACAAATATGAAATCTATCAATAATCCATATTTTATTATTTTGTCTACTTTTTCTTTCTTAGAAGTTCTCATGTTTATCTTTACGCTCCCACTCGGATTTGAACCGAGGATCTCAACCTCCGCAAGGTTGCGTTCTATCCGGGCTGAACTATGGGAGCTTGTTTATATTATAAGATTGATAGAAGAAAGGGTTTAAAGGCTTTTACTTATAACTATTTCCAGACTATGCGTTTTTCTTTAATTTCTTTCTCCACAACAGGATATATTGTTTCAACAAGTTCTTCAGGAGAAAACCAGAGTTTAATTTCTCTTTCTGCATTTTTTTCAGAATCAGAAGCATGAATTACGTTTTCGTACAATCCTGTTTTGGAATTTATTCTACCATATCTTCCCCTTATTGAAACGGGATGGGCCTCTTCTGGATTTGTTGCTCCACAGATTTCTCTTATTTTTTTGATAGCGTCTTCTCCAGAGTAAACAAGAGCCATTACTCTATCAGTATGATATTTTCCAGTAATATATTCAATCGTCTTTTCATAGAACTGAGGTTTTTCTTTTTTCAAATCTGAGTAATGTTTCTCAGCCAGCTCTTTCGAGGTTCTGACTATCTTTGCACCAACTATTTTTAGTTTTGTCTCAGAAAAAGCAGTTATTATGTTTCCTGTGAGACTTTTTACAATACCATCAGGCTTTATGATTACAAGACATTGCTGTGCTACCATATTTTTAATTTGTTAGATAGGGTTTTAAAGTTTATCATTTATAATTTATTATGGAGATTGATGTTATTGAATTGGCAAAGAATACTGAGATTTGTAAAAATTGCAAGAATCTTGTTATTGGAAAGGGAAATGAAAAGGCGGAAATATTGTTTGTTGGAGAAGCCCCTGGTAAGAACGAAGACGAACAAGGATTGCCTTTTGTCGGAGCCGCTGGAAAAAATCTTGATAAACTTTTATCAGAGGTTGGACTAAGTTTGAAAGATATATATGTGACTAATATACTAAAATGCCGTCCTCCTGAAAATAGAGAACCATCAGAGGAAGAAATAAGAGCTCATACGCCGTGGCTTATTAAACAGATAAAAGATATGAAACCTAAAATTGTTTGTTCACTTGGAAACTATGCTACCAAGTTCTTTCTTGCAAATGGCGAGGTTGATAAAATGAATAAACAACCAGGAATAACGAGTGTTCATGGGAAAGTGAGAAGTATAGATTTTGAAGGTTTAAGGATAACACTCATACCTCTTTTTCATCCTGCGGCAATCATTTATAATAGAACTTTAACTTCTGAATGGGAAAAGGATATGAATATTGTCAAAAGTGAAATAAGCCAGAAAACTTTGTTTTGATAGCTATCTTGTTTCATAATGATAATCGAATCTTTTCCCCTTATCATTTCTTTGGCAAAATAGTTTGATGTCTCTCCTATCTAGACTTATAATTTCTAATCCATGATAAAAATAAATGTTGCCCTCTGGACCAACTTTAAGTAGTGGTTTTCTTATCCCCCCATCTATTTCATATTTTTCCAGAAGAGTTAAAACCAATAAAGAGAATTCTGCACATCTACTGGAAGGCATTTGCTTCCTTCACACTCTTAATTTTAATAAATTTATAATGTGCAGACAGAGTATCTGCTTTACAATTTGGGCATTTCTCTTTTAAGGTATATATATTACATGACTGACATTTTTTTAGTTTCATACTATTCCTTTAATTCAAAGATCGCTTTTTTTTCCTTTGCCTTTGATTCTATTCTCTTAATCGCTGAATCAACAAGGTTTTCTGCTTGTTTGTATTCTCTCGCTTTGGCTTCTATCATAAACTGTGATGATCCAAGATAATGCATACTCACATTTTTGATATTCAGAATTTCCTTTATATCCTCCAATCCAGTTTCGGAATCGCTTTTGAGAATAACTATTTTCTTCACTATTTTCTCCTTGTCCTGCTTTTCTGAAAGTGATTTTACAAATGAGTCATATTCTATTTTTTTCAGGTATTTTTCCAGAAGAGAATGATCTTCTCTAACTTGGTTAAAGAAGTCCCAAAGTTCATACTTTTCCTTTATTTTAGAGATTATTTTTTCATATTCGGAAGAGATTGCCTTAAGCATATTTTCAAGTATTTTCTGATTTTTATACCTCTGTTGTATCTCCTCACGTTCCTTCCCTGTAACTCTTCTAAGGCTAAGTTCAGCATGATCGGGATATATCTTTAATATTTTACAAACTATCTTTTTGTTTGGGTGTACATATTCTCTTATGTTTCTTATTCTTCCAGCCGCTATTTCAGAAAAGACTATTGAACCAGATATACCTTCGTCTGCTTCAACAAATACAGTTGTGCCTTCTACCTTTTTTACAGTACACATTATTATGTCGTTTTCTTTTAGTGCCATATTAACATTATTTTTTTTATAGGAGCTCTGATTTTTGCCTTTCCTCCACCAGTTTTTATAAGAAGATAGTTACATTTTTCACATTTTACGTTTGTTGATGATTTTCCAAAAACTATTTGTCGGTGTCTGCACCTTGGGCAGGCTATTCTTAGAAACTTGCTTTCTTGCCTGTTAGTTTTTATATCCATTAAATTTAATGAGAGAGAAGGGTTTTAAACTTTTACAAGCTCTATTTCAAGTGTTTTTTGGAGTTCTTGTATGAATAAAGACTCTTTTTCTTTCGAGATAAGACAACCTGCAGCGTTTGGATGGCCTCCGACTTCTCCACCAAGAGGCACAACTACTTTGTTGAGTACCTCTCTGACATTTCTGCCTTCCCTACCAGCTATTCTCGCAGAGACTTTTATTTTGTCTTCATTATACGCTAAAGCAATTATTACTGTGCCAGTTTCATAAACGGGAGATTGTGAAAGTATGGAAGCAACTGTTCCTATTATAGTATCTTTGACATTATCTTTTGCGTTTATTATTGTATAATTCTTTCCATTTATCTTTTCCATATCAGATATAAATCTTAAGGCAGAGACTAAGTGCTGTTTATACTTGATGTATATTTTTTCAGCTTCTTCTTTACATTTTTTGTTTCCTAAGCAGAATCCGAGCGAAACATCTGGCCTATCCATTCTACTGCAAGCGTTGATGAGTGCTGAAAACTCTCTTGCATCTTCTAGCTTATTGAAGAATTTCAATAAGTAGAGGTTTCCTATAAGTAGAGAGAGCTTATGTTGCTCAACACCTCTTAGCATAACAGAAGTTACAAGGTCAGACATTTCTTGATCATTTAATTCATGTAGAGACTTGAATTTTCCGTCAACCCTCGGTATATTCGCATCCCTAAGCAGCTCAATCACTCCTTTATAATTTCCAGTTACTCCTGGAATATATGGATTTGAAGAATATTCAAGAGCTCTATCAAGAGGACGGGTTGAGGGATAAAGTAGTAGACCCTTTTTTATTGTTGCAGATGCATCTTTTAGGATTTCGTCATATGTTTTGTGTATATTTTTATCAAGAATATCTCCAACCATGCCTATGATGGCAAGACTTGCTAAATCTTTGTTTTCGATACCCAGCTCTTTTGCGAAGAGATAGCATATTCCTGCTGCCGAAATCATTTCGTGATTATCAGTGAGGGGGTTTATCATAAATACGTTTTCCGGTATTGAACTGATAATTTCATGGTGATCCAAGACAATTATATCTGTCTTTTTATTTTTTAGATAATCAAAAGATCCTGATGCAAGATCGAGAAATATTAGTAGATGATCATCCGGTAAGGCGTTTATAAATTGTTCATCAAGACCCTTGACTATTTGTAGTGAGAAGCTCTTTCCCCAGCGTTGTAATGCTCTAGAGAAAATTGCTGCGGAAGTTATACCATCTGCGTCATAATGACTTATTACTTTTATCGGTTTCTTTTTTGACAGAGAATCAATTTTTTCAATAGCTAGCTTTATTTTTTCTCTCATCTTACACCTCTATTTTTTTAATCGCAAGTAGTTTAACTAAGTTTCTTTATTGACCAAAGGCCTTTGCTTAAAGAGCGTTTTGCGGTATAGTCATGTTTATGTTGAGTAATGTGTTTCTGTAGATTATCTATCTTTTCTTGAGCGGCATGCTTCTCTGTCAATGGAGATATTTTGTTTTCTTTTAGCACTTCTGTAACTCTTTTTCCTACTAGCTTTGATTTTGGAATTCCATGCTTATCTCTTAGAATTAAACCAATCTTTGCAGGAGAGTTGCCTTCCTTATGTAAGTCAAGGATTAACTTTTCTATTTCTGCCGGCTTTATTTTCATCCATTCAGATTTTAGTTCTGCCATAGGTTTTCCTGTGAAAATGGCATTAAAAAGCTTGCGGTTGTTTGTAGAAACCAGTAAGTTTAAAAAGCGTTTTTTTCTTGGAGATATACTAAGCATACCCTTAAGCTAAATGATCGGCTGAGGCTGGCTTTACAACCATTGAGTTGATGATCTGATTAACATGAAATTACCTAAGGAAACAAGAAGATATTGTCCGTATTGTAAAAAACACACTGAGCAGTTAGTGATGACTCAGAAACAGAAATCTAGATCTGCTTCTCATCCAATGTCAAGAGGCTCTCCAGCAAGAATTAAACTTCGTGGATTGCAAGGTATTGGAAACTGGGGAAAGAGAAGCAAGAAAGGAGCCAAGGACTGGAAGAGAAAGACTAAGTCTACAAAGAGAATTACTATTCAATTCAAATGTAAAACATGTGGCAAGATAAAAGGAATGCGCAGCGCAATTAGAGTTTCAAGGGTTGAAATAGGAGAAAAGGTGGCTAAGTAAATGGTAAAGGCAAAAAAATTACAAAAGAAAAGCTTTTTTGATGTGACATCAAGTTTAACCGCTGCAAAAATATCTCTTTATGCTGCTTCTGCTGAAGAGCTTAATGGCCGAATCGTCAAGCTTGATTTGACAAGAAGTTTAAGGGGAAAAGGTCTTGAATTGAAGTTAAAAGTTAAAGTGGAAGGCAGTAATTTGAATAGCGAGCCAATAAGCCTTGAATTAGCAGGTTCTTATATAAGAAGAGCATTTAGAAAGGGAGCTGATTATGTTGAAGATTCTCTTATAACTGAATGCAAGGATGCGAAAATTCTTATTAAACCATTTATGCTTACGAGAAATAAAGTTTCAAGAGCTGTTAGGAGAGAATTAAGAAATGCGGCAAGAGAGTTTTTGATTTCCTATCTTAAGATAAGAACTTCAAAAGAATTGTTTACAGATATTATGACTAATAAAGTTCAGAAAGAACTTTCCTTAAAGTTAAAGAAAATATATCCATTAGCATTTTGTGAGATAAGAATATTCAAATTATTACTTGACCCTGTTGCCCTTAAAGTTTCGGAAAAGGCCGAGAAGAGGGAAGAAATAAGGGCTGAAGCTGAAAAAGAAGCTAAGATAGAGGCAGAGATAGAATCGGAAGAGAAAGCTGAGAAGAAAATTTCTAAAAAAGCTAAGATAGAGAAGAAAGAGTGAGTTTGAAAGATAGTTTATTTTAAATTAATAATAAAATAGCCCCTCCCGGATTCGAACCGGGGTCACAGGCGCCAAAGGCCTGTATCCTTGACCGCTAGACTAAGGGGCTTTATTATAGGGATTTTGGTAGATTTATAAGAGTTTGGTTTTTAGAGATTAATATTGGTTTTTGTATCTTCCTCTTTGCTCAACCTTTTCAAGCCTTCTCAAAACTTCCTTTGAATTTTTTGATATTTTATATCCATAAAGAATTGCATTAAAGCATTTTTCAAAATTCCTGAAATGTTTAGCTTCAAGAGCTTCTTTTATCAAGTGAAGATCAACTGCTTTGTCTTCTATTCTGCTTGATTCAAAACCTAGCCCAAAGTCAATGAAATAAACTTTATTTTTGCTTAGAATCATGTTTGAAGTTGTTAAGTCACCGTGAATTATATTTGTATCATGGAGTTTAGCAATATTCCGACCTATGTGTTGACAAACGGATATCTTATTTTTCAATTTATCTAGATTTTCTGATAGTTTTTTGCCCTTTATTAACTCTAATTCTATCCGATATTCGCTTATTTTACTTATTTTTGGAACTGGGATGATTTTTGAAGCTTTTTCTAGAAGTTTTGCTTCTTTCTTCGTTCTTTGTTTCCTAAGTTTTTGATCAAGAACTTCTAGACGATAGGATTTTTTTATTCTATCTTTTATAACTTCATTACTCTTTTTTCTTATTATGGCTTCGGCACCCTGTAGAATGGTTTTCATTTTACAATCTAATTTTTTTCGCATATTTTTTTGCGAGCTTCATCATTGTTTTTTGATCCATTCCTTTTTCTGAAAGTTGAGACTGAGATTTTATCATATCATTAAGCATTTTCCATTGTTTTATCAAGGCTCTTATATCGGAAGTTGTTGTACCCGAACCCTTCGCAATTCTTTGCATTCTTGATGTTTCCTTTTCAAGTATTTCTGGATTTTCTATTTCTTCATTTGTCATTGAAGAAATCGCATGTTTCCAGTGCTTTACTTTTTCTTGTTGGGTTTGCATAGCTTCTTCAGGAATTTTTGCTGAACCAAGTCCCGGTATCATTGACATTAATTTGTCCCAAGAGCCCAGTCCTTCCATTGAATCTAGTTGAGTTTGAAGATCTCTGAGAGTGAATTTTCCCTCTTGTAGTTTTTTTTGTGCCGACTCAATATCATCTTTGTTTACAACGGATTGTATTTTTTCCATTAATGTTTTCAAATCACCCATGCCAAGAAGTCTGGATAGGAACGATTCTGGGTCAAAACTTTCTAGGTCTGCTGGTTTTTCACCTGTTCCGATAAATATGACTGGAGCTTTTACTTCGGCACAAGCTGTTAACGCGCCACCTGCTTTTGCTGTTGAATCCATTTTTGTTATGATAACTCCAGTAATATTACAAGCTTCTTTGAAAGTTTGTGCCTGTTTTTTTGCCGTTTGTCCTACATCTGCAGACATTACAAGAATTGTCTCCGTTGGTTTTGCTATTTTTGCTATTTCCTTTATCTCTTTTATTAAATCAGTGCTTAAAGCGTCCCTTCCTGCCGTATCGATAAGAACGAGGTTATAATTTTTTAGCTCTGATTCATATTTCTTCCATATCTTTTTCGGATCTTTTTGTTCTGAATCAATAAAAGAAGGAATTTTAAGTTTGTCGCATAATTGTTTTAATTGCTCAGAAGCTGCGGGTCTGTGGACATCGAGACCTATTGCGCAGACTTTACTGCCTCTTTTTGCATAATATGAAGCTAATTTACTAATAGTAGTAGTTTTTCCTTGTCCATATAGTCCAAGCATCATGAAAACGTTATCTTTTTGTAATTGTATTTCTCTTTTTTGGCCCAGAATCACAATTAATTCATCATGTAATAGTTTTATTATGTGCTCTTTTTTTTCAATGCCATTTATTCTTTCGTCAAGAGCAGCTTTTTTGATTTTTTGAGTCATTTCTAGAACGAGGGAAACATTTACATCGGCTTCTATTAAAGCTCTTTGGAGATCTTTCACGATATTATCTACGAGATTTTTGTCAAGAAAAATAGCATTTGCTATCTTATCAGTTGTTTTTTTCAATACGGACGACAGCTTTTCCAGCATATAAAATTAAGTTTCTGTAAGGTTAATAAAGTTGTGGTTTTGCACCTATTTTATCTCATCAATCTTTGCAGCAAGAATAAAGTCGTTTATACTAAGGCCATGGGCTGCATGAGTCCAAAGTTTTATTGTCGCCTCTCCCCAGGTAAAGTCAATATTTGGGTGGTGTCCTTCTTTTTCAGCTATTTGTCCAACTTTATTAACAAAGCTAAGGGTGCTTTTGAAGTCTTTGAATTTTAGAGTTTTTTCTACATGATGATTGTTAAAAACTGACCACCCTCTTACGAAAGAAAGATATTTTTTAATCTCTTTTTTTGACAATCTGTCTTCAAGACCTTTACAAGCACGACATTTCATTTTTATTAATTTTTCCATACTTTCCAAAGGGAATAAAGGTTTAAAATTATTGTTCTTTCCTTTCTGTTAACCAGATTAAACCTTCTTTTCCACTGTGTTTAATAATAGTCTCTCTCCAGAAATCGTAGTGAGGTAATCCAGTTTTTTTTAATACTGAATCTAACGTGTGTAATTTGCCTTCTTCCAAGATTTTATATGGGTATATTTTGATTAATGGCCTGAGAAATGGGTGATTAATAGAAAAAAGAGGAGTTAATTCAAAATATTCTCTTCTAAGTCTAGTTATCGCCGAACCATTTGCGGGGGGTCTTATATTGTCTTCCCCTCTATTGTAAAATTCTTTGTTACCAGCATATAACTCGTGTAAGGATTCGCATAGAGCATCAAACTTGTCAACAAAACTTACAAACTTAGCTTCAACAGTGTTCTTGTTTAAAGCGAGATATAGTAAATTTTTGTAATTAATTCCATTAACTTCTTCTGGCCAAACCTTTGATAATATATTTATGGCTCTAATCTCCTCTTTTCTTAAATCCATTTTTTCTTCTTTAGTCATCTTGTATTTTTTACTCAATAATACATCTTTTGTTATTATTTCAGGATCATCATGAACAAGAGGGAGACTTAGTGCCACCCAAGGATTAAAATTAGAAATGGATTCACGTGCTAATGGGATAAGTTCTTCGCATAGCCAGTTGACTCTCGACGTATGCATATAAAGATTTGACCTATAATATACTGGAGAATAACCGATAAATCTTTCCACTTCATTTAGCAAGCTTGCCCTGCCCTTGAATCCCTGGTTTTCGATCATTTCATGATTCATAAGTTCTTTTAAATAACTCAATTTTTAAGATTTGTTATAGTTTAATACTCCTTTTGAGATTTATTAAAGTAAATTATTCTAGTCCTAAATTTTTCAGCACTGCTTTCTTTGTGAATGGAAGGAGGTCTTCATAATCTTGGCCAGTACCTAGGAAATAAATAGGCTTTTTTGTTATATGCGAGACAGAAAGAATTGTGCCTGCCTTCTCATCAACATCTGCTTTGCTAAGAATTATTCCATCAATTCCTATTGTTTCATTAAATGTTTTTGCTTGGTCAATCGCATCATTGCCTGTTATACTTTCCCCGACAAAAATCTTAAGGTTCGGCTTACTTACTTTTATTATTTTTTCCATCTCTTTGAGAAGATTGGCTTTCGTGTACATTCTACCAGCAGTATCAATCAGAACAACTTTTATTTTATGCGCCTCTGCATATTTTCTTGCATCAAAAGCAACTGATGCAGGATCTGCGTTGTAGGATGATGCTATTATAGGCAGTTTTAGCTTGTCGGCGTGCGTCTTTAACTGTTCAATTGATGCTGCTCTGAAAGTATCGCCCGCCGCCAGAACACACGAAATATTATTTTTTCTCAGCAAGTATGCAATTTTTGCTATAGAAGTTGTTTTTCCAGTGCCGTTGATACCAAAGAAGATCATTGTGTAAATACCCTCATGTTTTTTTATCTCTTCAATAAGGTTTGGGGGCTCGGTTAAAACTGAAAGTATGGCATCCTTTAATGCTTGCATAATTCTTGCTTCTGCTTCAGTCTTCTTTATTTGCTGCCCAACTAAATTGTTTGAAAGATTTTCTTTTATCTTATCAACTGCTTCCAATGCGACGTTATTTTCTAATAAAATTATTTCAAACTCTTGAAAAATCTCATTAAAATCATCTTCTGAAAGCTTAGAAGTAGTTATTTTCTTGAAGAGTTTTGTGAAGAAGTTGCCTTTTTCATCACTTTTTTCTTCTATTTTCTCTTCAACAGGTTTTTCAGCTTCTTCAATTAGCTTTTCAACTTCCTTTTTAGTTTCTTTTTCTTCTTTTGTAAGAGATTTTTCAACTTCCTCAACTTCCTGTTGAGTCAAAGAAATATTTTCTGATATTTTTTCAGCATATTTATCTTTCTTCTCTTTTTTGTATGTTTTTGACTTCTTTTCTTTTAATTTCTTCGAGTCTTTTTTCTTCTCTCTTTTTGGCTTTCCATCGCTTTTACCAATCCAAGAGCTTATTTTTTTCTTTAGGAAATCAAACATAGAAATAGTAGTTTTATTATAGTTTAAAGCTTTTTGGATTAGGCTTTTATTGTGTATTCAAATACTTTATCATAAGGAATTGTCCATTCGCAAGTTTCTCTTTTTGACTTCTTTTCCATTATTTTTCTGAATAATCTTATTGAATTTCCATGAGCACTTATCGCGACATTGCATTTGTTCTTCTTCATCAATTTTATAAGATCTTTTATGAATGAAGCAACTCTTTTTTCAACCATTGCAAAGCTTTCTCCATGTGGTGGAGGAATATTGTATCCTCTATGAATCAGGTTATACTCCTCTTCTCCAAGGGATTTTTTAATCTCTTTTTTACCTTCCTCATTTAAATCATGAATCAGATCTCCTTGTATTTCTAATTTGTAAAGTTTCTTGCCCATTTTTTTAATAAAGTCTTTATGTGTTGATCCATTTAAATCTCCATAATTACGCTCTATTATCCTATCATCTTTTATAAGAATACAGCATTCAGGATGATATTTTGCTACTTCTTTTAGAGTTTGTTTTGAACGCTTTAATCTAGTGTAAAATGCAATTTGAAAATTTTTATTTTTCAGCTTTTTAGCGATTAGTTTTGCTTGTTTTTTGCCCAACCTTGTTAAACCTGGATTGTCAAAGCCAGTAAATCTACCATCTCGGTTATATGCGGTCTGCCCATGTCTGAACAAATATATTTTAAGTTTTTTCACCATTTTCTTTGTTGTATTCACTTATTAGAGTATAATCATTTTTATAAACTTTCTTTTATGCCAATTTTTATGCTAAGCTATAATGATTTGTATGAGATATTGCGTAAAGAGAAATATAGCGAATCTTTACAGTTACTATCTAAATCGTTTATTGCTGAGTTGGCTGAATATTTGAATGAGAGGAAAGATGAGTCTGTAAAAGAGAACGATCTCTTCGCCGATTCTGTCGCGAAGTCAAAAAAACAACTTGAAAATTCAATTGCAATATTTAAGGAGCTTATTTTGCGTAGAAAAAAGAAACTACTTAATCTTGTATTTGTTGCAGCTGAAACTGGCATAATGAAGAGAGATTATGAAAATATGTTGGGGTTTGAGAAAGAGGTTTTTGACAGATTAGTCAAGGCATTTGAAGATGGGGACAGAGAGCTCTCAAAAATGATGAATGGAAAAAAAGAAGGTCAAGGCACGAATGAGAGCAAAAAAATGGTATTATTTAATCAAAAAGTCGAACAATTTGTTGATATGTCTGGAAATATAATTGGTCCATTCAATTCTGGGGAATTAGCGAATTTGGATTCTCAAGTTTCTGAGATTCTTGTCACGGGCGGAAAGGCCAGCTTTGTGGATGAAAACTAGTAGAAAGCCTCCAGGGGGATTCAAACCCCCGACCTTCTCATTACTTGTTTTACCTTTAATACAAGTGAGATGCTCTATCGACTGAGCTATGGAGGCGGTGAAAATATCTGTTTTTATTCTTATTTAAGCTTTTGTTTTTGATACTTGAAAAGACTTAAATAGCTCTTTTCAGCATTATTTTTATAGGTCCCATCGTCTATCGGTTAGGACACATCTTTGACGTGGATGGGGGCGCGGTCCGATTCCGCGTGGGACCATTATTTTCTATAAAAATGAGGAAAATGTAGGATTTACGATTATTGTTCCAGAAGCAAAAAAGGTTTATATATTCGGTTTTATTGTTTAGTCTATGCTGAAAATAGGAGGAAAAAGAGGTCAATTAGCTGTTTTTGTCATTATTGCTATTGTTATTGTTGCCGCCATTGCTCTTTACTTTATTTTTAGGGGAAATGTTGCAACATCAAATATTCCTTCTGATTTGCTGCCTGTTTACAATTATTATCAATCATGTATTCGGGAGCAGGCAACCAAAGCAATTGATCTTGCAGGTGTCCAAGGAGGTCACATATACATAAATAATTATAATCCTGCAAGCGACTATGCTCCTTTCTCAAGTCAACTTAATTTTCTTGGGTTTCCTATTCCATATTGGTATTATATAACTGGTAATGGTCTTGCGAAAGAGCAAATTCCAAGTAAAACAGATATAGAGACCGATATTTCAAAATATGTTACAGATGGACTCGGTAGTTGCAATTTTGCGCAATTCTATGCTCAAGGTTATTCAATTTCTTTCTCAGCTCCGCAAGTAAAAACTACTATCAATGATGGAGATGTATTTGTTGATGTTGCAGCAAACATTAAGGTTTCGAAGGGGAATAGTTCGGCTCTGCAGGCAGATAGAACAGTAGATATAACGAGTAAACTTGGTAAATTCTATAATCTTGCTTTACAAATTTATAATAAGGAGAAGAATGATGCTTTTCTTGAGAATTATAGTGTTGATGTGTTAAGATTATATGCTCCCGTTGATGGCGTTGCGATAGGCTGTTCGCCGCAAGTATGGAAAACTCCAGATGTAATAAGCCAGCTGAAAGATGGGCTTTCAGCAAATATTGCTGCTCTTAAGTTCCAAGGCGGAAATTATAATCTACTAAATTCAACTGACAAATATTTTATCATAAATCAAAAAGTTGACGAGAATATCAATCTTCTTTACTCAACGAGTTGGCCGACAAAGATAGACATATCTGGAAATGGAGTCGATAATCAGTTAATGGTGGCCGATATCGTTGGTGATCAACCAGGACTCGGAGTAATAGGATTTTGTTATGCTCCCTATCATTTTGTCTATGATGTGGACTTTCCAGTTCTTGTACAAATTTATAATGACCAAGAAATGTTTCAATTCCCAGTTGCTGTTGTGATTGATAAGAATCTTCCAAGACAGGGCGATTATACGGATGTTAATACTGAGAATCAAAGTGTCGATTTATGTGCTTTCAAGACACAAAATATACAGGTTAGTACTTATGATGCACAGCTTAACCCAGTTGATGCCGAAATAAGCTATGGATGTTTTGATCAGAAATGTGATCTTGGAAGAACTCAAAATGGAACTTTCATTGGTAGCGCTCCTGCATGTCTAAATGGATATCTTTATGCTGATGCAGGTAATTATACAGAAGCCAACCAGCTCTTTTCGAGCAACAACCAGAGCTCTGCGAATCTTATTCTTGACAAACAATACGATGAGCAAGTTAATTTGACTGTTGGAGGGCAACCTCTTGATGGTCAGGCAATAGTTATATTCAGTGGGGTAACAACGAGTGCAAGTGTTTCATTGCCAGGAACATCAGAAGTTAAGCTTTCAGAAGGACTTTATAATATAAGCGTTTATGTCTATGGGAATTCAAGCCTCGTTTTGCCAGCAAGTACAAATACACAATGTACTCAAGTTCCTCAGTCTGGATTGTTTGGCTTTTTTGGGGGAACGAAGGAGCAGTGTTATGATATTACAATACCTGCAACAAATGTTAGTTCTGCTTTAATAGGCGGAGGGCAGGCGGATGCATATTTACTTGAGAGTGACTTACAAAAAGGAGAAATAAACTTAAATGTAGATAAATTTAAGGTGCCAACTTCACTCAACGAATTACAGTATAATTACGAATCATTTGACCAATCAGGAGTTACAGTATTATGAAATTAAAGTATAGATTTTTTGGAGTTTTTACGTTGTTTGTTTTAGGAATAATACTTGTAGCTACGAGTGTAATTAGCGATGCCGCTAGTTTTACGGGAGTTAGTTATGGAACAAACTATGTTAATCCTGCTGGATACCAAACATCCTATCAGACTTATTATTCGCAACAAGACCTCAGCACATATTGGCCTATATTAGATAATCAGACGATGTGTCAGGGCCAGCAAGATTTGCTTTTACAGGTAGCCCCTGGAGGATGTCAGCCTACGGTCGTGAGAAGTGATTTACTTGCCCAACAAAATGTTCCGGTATTTTGTCAGATTGATGCAGTGAAACTAAATCCTTTGATTGATATAAGTTCCATAAACTCGATACGATTTACGCAGCAATATCCTGCAGGTGTTGCAGGCATAGGATTTCATCCTGCGAACGCTGCTTTGCGAACTACTGATGCTTTACTTGGAAGTCCAGTTTTGAGTAATATAGGTTATGTAGTTGTGATATTGAAGCAGAATCCAAATGAGAGCTCTTTGCCAGATTCAATTACTACTAATCTATCTGGTTATGTAACATATGATGCAGGAAATGCACTTGGCATCGGGAGCTCTGAATTTATTTTGAGTCCTATAAGCGATCAACAATGGAGCAACTCTGCAAATAGAGATAGTTTTTGGCAGGGAAGATATTATATAAGGCTAGAGAGTGCTGATCCTAATTATGCAACGGTATCTATTTATCAAGGAGACAATAAGGTTTCTACTGTAAAGGCTCCTACTGGACAATTGTCTGATAAACTTTATTTGCCCGGGTTTTATTGCCAGGCAAGTCTACAGGTTGAATATGATGGCTTTGTAGAATCACAGAACAAGGCGAGACTTCAGATTGATGGAGATACTGTTGATGTTTATCAGGGAAGCCAGATTTTGAATGGGGCGTGTTCGGTAACTGCGATCAATGTGGGTAACTTACAAGTTGGGCAGCAGGTTTCATATAATAATGGTATGACTCAACAAATAGCTACAATTTCAGGAGTCAATTCTAATCTTGGGAGTTATGGATACGGTGGAACCTACACCTATAGCATAAGAACAAGTGATGGTAAGACTCTTTCAAACATTAATCCCTCTCAATTGACTTCAAGCGGAAGTAATTTTGGCAGCGTCACCATTAACTGTGGTAGTCTATTCTCAGGCGGCAGCGTCACTTTATATAGAAATCCTATTGCTAATACAAATAATCTAGGAACAACTTCTGGTGCTGCAAATAATGTTCTAATTTATGGAGCAGTTTCTAATGGTGGTGGAACATATTCTTTCCCAGATATAATTGTCGGTAAATTTTCTCTTGGAAGTATTGTTTTCTTCGGGGGTAGCTCTCTTTCTGTTCAATCTGATGGTTCATTGAAAGATGGATCTGGGAATTCTTATTGGGATATTCCTGGAGTTGCAGGTGCACAAAAAGACGGACAAAAAGTTTCTGTGACAGTTAAAGGTCAAGATGCTACTTTAACTGTTAGAGGCGGCATATTATATGATGATTTTAATAATGCTTATGTGCCTGTGGCTGAAACTCAAGGTATCAAGGATTACGCAGGTAACTTTGCTCAATTAACTAGTTCCACTAGTTCTCAGTCTTCATCATCAACTCAAGGTACATCTTCAAATCTTAAGGACAAGATACAATCTTCAAGCGTTGTTGAGAGTGCAGTTAGTGATGCTATTAAATCTTATAAAGATGTAGCGAACCAATACCCTCAGGAAAATGCAAACCCGGATGTTTCTACTTCGGCTTCTCCAACATACGGTGAGACTGCTTTAAGTGCAGCTATAAATCTTGCTGATAAATATGGAAAAGTAGGAACTGAAGCTGATTTGATAAATCAATTTATCAAATTGTATCCATCATCTTCTTTGATAAACTCTTATAATCAAAGATTACAGAGCATTTATACTATTGACTCAAGTCTCGCAAGTAGTGTTGTTTATCTGAATAATAAATATCATACTATAAATCTTGTTGATCTGCAATCTCCAACAAACAAGGCAGGAGCTAATTTTACGATAGGTAATAGTTTAAGCGTAACAACTCTTGACTTACATGGCAATAGCAAGAGTCTACCTTCAGTGAATAACCAGAATAATCAGCCGGTATCAGCAGGAACGATAAGCCTTTATTCTCTAACTGCTAGTTCGGCGGTTGTAAGTGCGACTTGCGCGCAAAATATAGTTATTGGAAATAATATTCAGACAGGAAATTCTATTCAGAGTTTCACATTCACTCTTGGGCAGAACGGACAAACAACACAGCAAATATGTGGAGTCCCTGTGACTATTAATGCTATTAATATGGAGCAGCTTGCGGATGTGAAGTTAATACCTACTGCTGATAATACTCAAAGTAATGTCAATTTCTCTGTAGGAATAGGTATTGAGAAAAGGGCAATACAACTTAATCCTCAAAAAACTCAGGAGATGATTGCAAATATTAATCAGAGCATAGCTAAGTGGCAAAGCATAAGCAATAATCTTGGAAAAGTTGTTACAGGATTGAAGGCAGCATGCTTTGCAACATCTGCCGTATTGACTGTTAAAAGTTTCATGAATGGAATCAATGGAGAAGGCATAGCAAGACAAAATGTAATGTCTGGGACTAATGGTTGGAATGTGAAGTGCCAGCAAATGGTTGCTCAGGGCCAGTATAAAGATCTTAACACTTGCTTTAACGCGAACAGTAACGAGATAGAGTCAGAAGTTAAAACAGAGGCAAACGCAGTTAACAAAATAAACTCTGATATGGAAAGCATACCTTCATGTCAGTCGCAAAGTACTAACGTATTGAGTTCATTATTCGGCTCTTCGAGTACTATTGACAGAACGGCTTGCGCCAATGCATTTTATGACCACATTAAATCGACCTATGGATCTCAAACTATTAATCTGGCAGGAAGTCAAATTAGAAGCGGAGATGTTATCTCATATAACGGACAACAAATAACTGTTAAATCAGCAAACATAAATTCCGATGGAACTTATAATATAATAGATAGTAATGGGAAAGCTTATCTAAATGTTAAAGGTAGTGATTTGAGTACGACTATCGGTAATATGTTATCTCTAAGTCCTGGAGAAGGCTATGGAAATGGAACATATACTCTTGATCAATTGAAGAACATTGAATTGGCTGTAGAAGGTCAGGCGTCAAACAATAATTCTCTTTTACAGACTGTTTATCAACAGATTAGCAATAATAAAAACATATATGATCAGATAACTAAGGCGCAATCATATACTTCCCAAGGATTAGCAAATCCAATAAATGCTGGAACAAGAGGGCAGCAGGTGACGTATGCAGATATGGCTCCTCCTTCAAGCTTGAAAATATCTGGACTAACATTCAGTTCGAGCATAATGGAAACAGTGACCATACCGGTCGGTAGTAGTACTGTTATTAATACGGGGGGAAATAATCCTGCAAATGGAGGAATATTTATAGGGAAGTCTTCCATTATTCCTTTAGGGACTTACGTCGCAGGACTTGTGCAGCCAGACCCAACGAAAAATGTTTATTATATAAGAGAGTTGCACAGAATAAATGATAATGGTGTTGTTGAGGATAAAACTAGTTCTGGAAGTAGTGTTGTTGATGTAACAAATGCTGATTTCATAAATCAGTTTACCAATTCACTTGGCTTGACCGGCGGAATTTCTCCACAAAGTCAAATTAGTTATCATAACAAGTATCTGAATCCTCAGGTGCAATATTTCGAAACAGATCCTTACAAAGGAATGCCAGCCATTGTTCCTTTTGACATTCAGAATGGATGGTATGCTGCAACAAAGCAGACATTGCCTGCTTTTGGATCTCAGGGAACATTCGATGCTTCAGGTAGAGTTTCAAGTTTCTGGCTTTGCAATGTTGGACCAAATGGAATAAACCAGTTCAACGAAGGACTTGGTGATGATACTTGCGAACAGATTAATCTAAACACTGGTCAGTCAATTAGTCAATTTCCTAATCTTAATGCACAACAAGCGCAGGCTATTGTTGCCAAAGCTATTCAAGCATTAAATGATGCTGCAAATCAATATGGTAGTGGACAAGGAGCAGTCAAAATAATTGGTCTAGATACTCCATTGCAAAGAGGGGCACCCGCCACTAATCTACCTACTACTCAGTGTACGGATTTCATGAGTGCTAAAGATTGTGATATTTTGTTTAATGTTTGTGATCCGGTTATTTGCCCGAGTTCAAGATGTAATCTTGGTGGAGCATATCCTGTTGCAGATGTTTTACAGACTGGAATAATTGGTAGTCTTACGCTATGTCTGCCTAACTTTGGTAATCCTGCAAATGGAGGTGTAGCAATACCTGTTTGCCTATCGGGATTAAATGCAGGAATACAAAATTACATTTCAGTATTGCAGGCTAGTAGAGATTGCCTACAGCAAAACCTTAATACCGGACAATATGTTGGAATTTGCGATGAGATAACCTCTATCTACACATGTGAATTTTTCTGGAGTCAGGTCGCACCATTTGCCAATCTTTTATTGCCTAGAATAATTGATCTTGCTTATACTGGAGGGCAAGCGAGAGGTGGAGGAGAGTATATGACTGTTATGGGGGCATGGCAAAATATGCAGAATGAGATAAATTATTTCACCAATATTTATTCTGTTAATTCTTTGACAGCGTTTAAGACCCAAAACATTGAAGAGGCAGGTACAACATTTTGTAAGGCCTTTGTATCTGCAAGCGCTCCAACATCAATAAAATCATTAATTCAGCCCGACAGCCCTCCACAGTTCAGTGCATGGTTTAGCACTCAGCCATTTACAACTGCAACAGTGCCAGCGACATCACAATATAATGTTTATTATCATATATTTGGAGGTAATGATGCCGGAGTCTATTACGGTGTTTATTTAAAGAGTAGTTCGACTTCAAGCTATTATTATATCTCTCCTATTTTGACTGTTGCATCAGGATTCATTGCCCAAGGCCAGTATGCTGACCAGACTAAGGATTTCACAGCACCAACGGGGTACAAGCAACTTTGTGTTGATGTAAATGGTCAGGAACAATGTGGATTCGGACAGGTTTCAACTTCTTTTGCGGTCAATTATCTTTCTGATAGTTATGCTGCCTCCGAGATTAATCAGACAAATATTAATTCAGAACAGGCATGTATAAGCGGAAGCGCCAACGCCGGGGCATTACTTACAAATCCTAATTTGCAAGCCGGAGCTACATCTGCAGTCTTGCCTCAGATATATAATAATGGAATTACGAGAATATGTGCAACCCAAAACCCTGGAAGCACGACCGACCCCACAAGATATGCTGCAGTCGGTAATTGTGGAGATCCATCAATAACCTGTTGGCTTGATACAAATAGCGTCAACAATGCAATTTCACAGTCGGATGTGGGATTGAAGAACGCTACTTTGAGTGATATTCAAAATCTGCAGCAGCAGGCGATTTTAGCTCAGACAAATTTGAGCAGCGACCAGCTTTCATCATCTTTGGACACAATTAAAGGA
>CAYWEK010000003.1:0-28186 GCA_964457475.1 Candidatus Woesearchaeota archaeon | reverse complement strand
GGGCAGATATGGATTGAAACAGTTCTCTACACAATTATAGGGCTTGCAATAATTGGAGTAGTACTTGCTTTTGTCACCCCAAAAATAAATCAATCAAGAGATAATATTGCTGTTGAGCAAAGCATAAATGCCATGAAAGATCTTGATTCAAAAATAGGTGATGTTTCGCAGCAACAGGGAGATATAGGCAAAATAGATTTTACAATAAACAGAGGTTATCTTGATATAAATTCTACTAGCAATAGCATTGTCTTTGTTATTAACGACCTTACCTCTCTTTATTCTGAAGATGGGATTCCCATAACAGACGGAGACTTACAAATATTATCTAAAAAGGAACAAAAAAATGATGCGGTTTATCTTACTCTTAGCTACGATTACAATATTACATTTAATGGAAATGATACTGAAAAAGTGTTGACTGCTGCGGCGTACCCTTACCATATTTATATTGAGAACAAAGACAACCATCAAATGGATATCACGGTCGGGTGAGAAAAACTTTATAAGCACAGTTATTCATTTTACTTCATGGCAATAGTAATAAATACTAACCCTGCCATTCCTGCATTGCCAAGGGTTGATGATAAAAAAAAGGTAAACGTAAGATATATGCTGATTCCGCCGTACGCATCAGCGCATATATACTGGGATGAAAATATTAATGAACTTGTATATGATATAGAAGAGCCACTTATGCAAGATTACGAAAAAGATGCACTTGAAAAACTTGAGCAGGCAATGCTTGAACTGATTAATATAAATGTGGCTGTTGAAAATACTCTTGAAGCGACTACGGAATATATTGATAGAACTGCGAGGTTACTTATTTCAGAATTAAATCTGAAAATAAGTAAAGACACCTATACTAAGATTTTTTATTATCTTTTTAGAGACTTCATAGGGCTTAATGAAGTTGATCCACTTTTGAGAGATTATTTTATTGAAGATATTGAATGTAATGGTGTTGGCACACCAGTCTATGTTGTGCATAGAGTCTATAGAAATCTTAGAACGAATTTAACACATCCCGATATTGACAAGCTTGCGAGTTTTATTGAGAAACTAGCCCAAAGAACTGGAAGATATGTTTCTTATGCTCAGCCATTACTTGATGGAACATTACCAGACGGAAGCAGAGTAAACGCCACGTATACAAAGGACGTTACCTCGAGAGGTCCGACGTATACAATAAGAAAATTCACTAAAATACCGTGGACACCTACACAATTGATTGGCATGAATACATTAAGCCCTGAAATGCTTGCTTATTTTTGGATACTTATACAATATAAGTCAAGTATACTTATTTCTGGAGGCACTGCATCTGGAAAAACTACATTATTGAATGCCTTAGCATTTTTCATACCTCCTGAAGCGAGAGTTGTTTCAATTGAAGATACAAGGGAAATCAATCTTCCAAGAGAAAACTGGTTACCAGCCGTTGCCAGAACGTCTATAGGTGTAGGTAAAGTAGGCGAGGTTGATCTCTTTGCAATCCTGAGAAACTCATTTAGACAGAATCCTGAATATCTTATTGTTGGAGAAGTAAGAGGAAAAGAAGCATCCGTACTTTTTCAGGGCATGGCTTCTGGCCACGCCGCGATAAGTACTATGCACGCCGATTCTGTTGATACATTGATAAGAAGATTACAGACTCCCCCTATAGAATTGTCTCCTACTCTCGTAAATTCTCTTGATTGCGTTGCAATTGTAACGCATGCAATAGTTAATAAAAGAGAAACAAGAAAGCTGAAAGAAGTTGTTGAAATAGTGAATGTTAATAGAGACGGAACAGCCTTAATTAATACTCCTATGTTGTGGGATCCAGCAAAGGATTTATTTTATTATAAAAAACAGAGTAAGGTCTTTGAAAAAATTTCTGCGAGAAATGGAGTTCCACTGGAAAAACTACAGAGAGAGTTTGTAACAAGAGCTAGACTTTTATATGAATTGTACAAACAAAAAGTATTTGGATTTGAAGATATTCAAAAAATAATAAATGATTACTACAAAAATCCCGTTGAAGTACTGCAAAAGTACAACATAATAGAGGGATAAATGGAAAAAGAGGACATTACCCTGATAGCCCAGCTACTTACTGGTATAAAGGATGCTATTGAAAGGCTACAAGAAGCCGAGAAAAAGAAAGATATTGAAAGGCTCAATGCGGCGAAAAAAGAAATTCTTAACTTTCAGACCCAGATAAACAACCTAATATGATAGATGACCTAAAGCAAAATATTGAAACAGAAATAGAAATCTTGCGAGAAATATCAAATAATATGAGGCGACTTGATTATGCTAATCTTTCTGAAAGAAAGCTTCTTCTTGCGTCAATTGAGTCTCTAAAATCAAGCATGAGGTTGATAAATAATTCTATACCAAAGCTACTTGAAGATGTTTCAGGTGTTCAAAAACTTCCACAACAAGAAAAAACAACGCTTCTTGAAAAAATTGAATTTAAATCTGGAGAAACGATAATACAGGCTACTGTTCAATCAAGAGACAGAGAAAGACTTCTCAAAGAACTAAGTATCAGCGAGAGCCTTATAAGAAAGATAAAAAAGAAACCATTCATCCAGAAAGAGAAATATGCTGAATTTAAATCAGCGAGAGGCTATCTTAAACTATCAAACAGAATTTTTCTCAGGACATCACAAAAGATGATTGACAAAGGAAGATTCAAATCTCTTTCTAACCAACTTAAAAAAGCAAATATAGACATTCTTTTTGCGACATATATATCAATGATTCTCTTAACCACCCTTATCTCTTTGATAGTTTCTTTTTTTATAATGATTTTCTTTGTTTTCTTCCAACTTGATCTTACGGGAAGCATAATAGCTCCATTTACTGGAAATTATCTGCTTCGATTTGCAGAACTTTTATGGATCCCGATAATTATTCCAGCAATAGCATTTTTTGCAGTCTATTTCTATCCGAGGACGGAAAAAAATTCACTTGCAAAGAAGATTGAACGTGAACTTCCTTTTGCAGTCATACATATGAGCGCAGTATCCGGATCAGGTATAGAGCCAAGCGAACTTTTTAGGATAATTGGAATGAGCAAGGAGTACCCTTATTTGAAAAAAGAATTCAGGAAAGTTCTAAACCAAATAAATTTGTATGGGTATGATTTAGTAACTGCCCTTAATAATGTTTCAAAGACTACGCCAAGTTCAAAATTGTCCGAGCTTTTTGCCGGGCTTGGAACCACGATAACCTCTGGAAGCGAGATGCAGAATTTCTTTGAAAAAAGATCCGAAACACTTCTTGTAGCATATCGTCTTGAGAGAGAGAAGTACACAAAAATGGCTGAGACATTTATGGATATTTATATAAGCGTAGTCATTGCTGCTCCGATGATACTGATGATTATGTTAGTTATGATTTTCGCCCTCAATATAAACACAGGATTTAGTATTACTGGATTGACGTTATTAATGCTTTCAATAATTGCAATAATAAACATAATCTTCATAGGAATTATGAACTTAAAACAACCAAACTACTAAGATGAGAATAAAAAAAATGCATATGCTTGGAATAATACTCGGCGTAATTATATTAATAATTGATGGTATATTCTTCCTTAATGCGCAAGGTAAAAATCTTTTCCTATTCATTCTTGGTTTAGCAATTACAGTTATTGCTCTACCTTTTGTTGTTGGACTCATACTTGAGAATAAGAGAGAACAAGAAATATCAGAAATGTTTCTTGAGTTTTCCAGGAATCTTGCAGAGAGCGTTGCAACAGGAACCCCGATAAGCAAGAGCATTCTGAATATGAAAGACAAAAATTACGGATTGCTTAGCCCTTATATACAAAAACTTGCAAACCAAATTTCAATAGGGATACCTGTGAGCGAGTCGCTACAGACTTTTGCTTATGATGTTGATAATCCAGTTATAACAAGAGCTGTTACATTAATAAGCGAGGCTGAAAAAGCGGGTGGAGAAATAGATTACATACTTGAATCATCCTCAAAATCAATTGCGGAAATTGAAAAGCTGAAGAAAGAAAGAAAAACAGCAGTATACAGCCTTGTTGTACAAGGATATATCATATTCTTCATATTTGTAGGAATAATGTTAGTCATTGAATTCAAGATACTTCCATTAACAGCAGGAATAGCAGCATATGGTGGCCTAAATCTAAACTTTAATAGCGCAGCAGCCGCTGGCCAAAACCAGACTGCGAGCAGTACAGCACCAACGGTCAGTCAATTGGCAAATCCGTTGTTTTATCTTCTGATTGTTCAGGGATTCTTTGCAGGACTAGTTATAGGAAAGGTAACTGAAGGCAACTTAAAGGCTGGAATAAAACATTCATTTATACTTGCAATAGCAGCATTTCTGATAGCCACGGGTGCACAAGTAGTATTCGGCGTCCCCGGTGGTGGATGAGTTATTTTTTTACAATATAAAATATCTCATTCTTCGTTTCAAAAATTGAGATTTGATATCCTAAACTGCTAAGAATTGACTCAAACCAGCGTCTTTTCGGGTTATTCATAGGTTTTCCAGAAATCTTTCTCGTGGAAAAACTTACAAGAAAATAACTGCAATTAACTTTCTTTAATAGTTCGAGAGTTATTTTTTTCCTTCCATTTAGTATATCAAGGACTTTAAAAATGATACAAATATCTGCTTTTGGCAAAGATGAAATATCAGAATTCTCCAAATCAAAGAAAAATACTCTGCCAGAAATATTATTATTCTTAAAATATTCTCTGACAAGAGAGAGTTCATCCTCATTTATATCGCAGGCATAGTAAGTAATCTCTTTTGACGAAAGAGATATCGGATTTATTCCGCATCCAATATCGAGTATTGAATTAACCTTTAAATCAGATAGAATAGATTTTATTTTTTGATAATCTTCAAACCTTTCTTTTGTTGAAGAATGTGCCTTCAAAAGGCTATCAATGCCTTCTTTTTCAAATATCTTCGTCTTATCTTTCTTCGTTATTTGAAATCTTCCATGCATTAGCCTTAATCTTGCTCTTGCCTCCTTGATTATTAGCTTTTTATCGTAACCTGAAAGATTGCCAAGCTCTGAATCTGCAATTCCCATTCTGGTTGCTACAGATTTCAGAGCATTCAATACTACTGAATCTGCAATTCCTTTCAGTTCTTTCTTTTTCTTTGTATCGTCTACTAATTGTCCCATATTTCTCCTAATAACAAAAACAAGAATAATGTATATAAAGAGCTTTTCGTAATGATAATTATGCTGAAAAAAGGGTTGAGTCATATAGAAGTCATATTGGCTTTTGTATTATTTATAAGTGCAGTAACTGCTATGTTTCTCATATTCAATCCTCAGCCTCAAAAGAATAGTAATAATCAGCAACTGAATCAAATAATGCAAAAATTTGAGCGAGATGCTACTACGAACTTTGTAGAATTTGGTGTAAAGATAAACAGTATAAACAGTAACAACGTTTCCATCCTAATATCAAACTATAGCATTTCTGGAGAAAATGCATCTTCTGAAGATTACGCTGGCAACACACTACAGGCATATGCTCAACAGCAAGGAAGCTCATACATAGTGTGCATCCAAGGCAACCCTCTTCCAAATTTCCTATATTTATTGTTAAGTCCAGATGTTAATCAAAACTCAGAGTCTGGAACATGCTCGGTCGCAGGAAATGAATCAAATTACCAGATAGCTGGTGCGAATAGCGGAACAATATTATCTGAAAAAAAGATTTTAGAATTGAACAGCAGCTATTACTCAAATTATAATGAACTGAAAAAAACTATTGGCATTCCTGATAATGAAGAATTCAGCTTTGAAGTGGTATTTGATAATAAAAATTCAATTGAAGGAAGCAACAACATTCCTCAAAATGTTCAAGTTTCCGCCTTGAGCAACAATATCGAGGTTCTTAGGCAAAATGGTGATAGGCAATTTGCAAAAATAGGGGTAAAAATATGGTGATGAAGAGAGATAAGAAAGCGTGGCTAAGAATAGTTGAAGCGACAATAAGCTTAATGATTATTTTTGGATCTATCCTTTTATTCTATCAGATAAATAAATCTGTAAGCAGTGATGATCTAAGTAGCGTACTGCCAGTTCTAGCTGATCAGATTGCAAAAAACGAGACATTGAGAGCTGAGATAATATTTCTAAACGCAAGCAACAGTTCAGAAGTCAAAAATGCGGAACAAGATATAAATGAATTTGCGACAATACAACTAGACAGAACTGATTATGGGCTTGCATCAAATATTTGTACTATTGATGATTCGTGTTCGCTGCCAAATATGATTCCTCAAACAAATTCTAGCATATTCAGTTATGAGAGAATAATAAGCACTGATGTGAATATCTCCAACTTCGATTCCCAAAATACCCCGAAAAAACTAAGGCTATATCTGTGGAAGAACCAATAACAAGAACAAGATTTATAAAGTTGGATAAATTGTGAGAAATATGAAGAGGGCTGGACTTTTTTCGACGTTTTTGCTAGTTATAATTGTTTTAACTTTGCTTAATGTAAATAGTGCTCTGGCTGCCTTGTGCGCTGACCCGAGTCAGACAATTATCTCACTATATCAACAGGAAAATTCACATGCGTCGGTGTTTAATAGCACATTTAGTGACCCGAATGCAAATTATTCAATATGTTACAATCAGATATTTGGAACTTCTTACGCAGGAAGCAATCCATTTTTGTGTACTGGAACGAATAAAATTCTAAATCTTTACTATCCAAGTAATTCTCACGTTTCTGTTCCTGGAACATCTGGATATAACATAAGCATTTGTTATGGGAACCTTGTCTGCAATGTTGAAAGCGGAAGCTGCAATGCTGCCATTGGTGAACATCAGATAGCTTCAATCTATAGCTTGACGAACTCGCATATTGCTGCAGATAATTCTTATCCTTACAAAGTATGTTGCCAACAAGTTTCTGCGAATCAAACTGGAATATATAGTATTAGTTGGAGAGATGCAAACGAAAACTCAATTACAAATGCCTCTTTAACTGACAATGTGCAAATGTTTGTTTCGATTATAAATCCAACCTCCGGACAAACAGTCAATTTTAGTACTTATAGTGTTGGAAATAATGCTTTCCTAAATAGCTTTGTAGAAAATGTTGGATCGGGAAGTATTGTAAACGTAATACATCTTGGAATTTTGAACAATCTGGTTGCAGGTAAAAACGCTGGAGATAGTGTCTATTTCAATGCTACTTATTATAACGCAAATGGTAGCAAAATAAATCAGATGCAGAGCAGCAATTTACTTATAACTAACCAAACTCAGAATTTTAATGTCTGTGCAAATGGAGGACTTTTATGGTATGATTCAAACGGAGCTTCGCATAATACTTCTGTTTCTCAACTAGGAAATTGGTGCCTTAATCCGAGCGGAACAACTCCTGATTACTTGAGAGCAGTAGGTGCTCCGCTTAATAATTGCTGCGCTCTTGGAACATACTGCTCAAATAGTAGTTCAAGTAATGGATATTATGGTTGCCTCAGCTGTCCAACAACTTATACCGACCCTGCCGATAGTCAAGTAAAAAATATATTGCGCTGCCAAGATTATAACAATTTAAATGTTGACAATCAAACAAAACAACAGTTGTGTAGATCTGATTGCGCAGGAGCTGCTTCAACAACCGAACAAATGAGTGAAATTCCTTCGAGCGTTCAACCAGGGTCAATCACTTGTGAATGGAGTAATTCAGCCGGATGTATTGTACAATACGTAAATGTTAATCCAGGTCATGTTCCTACTAATTTTGGATGTGCAAATACTTATGCTGGAGAAAGTGGAGCTTGTACTGATGCAAATTCGTATAAAGTGATTAACTGGATAGGAAATTTGACTTTAATTAATGGCACAAACCTTCAAATTTTACCTGACCCAACTAACTTATGTCCTGATGGGCAAACAACAGTACCTTGCAGCAGAGCAGTTGTTGCACTTCCTTTTTTTGGTAATGTGCAAATAGTATTGGTAATTATATTGGTGGCCATAATTTATGTTATCATATTTAGAACAAATTTGTTCTCAGGAAAAAAACACCGTAGGAAGAATTAGCGGCATATTTTTAAACATAAAAACATTTAGCAGAGTTATGAAAAAAGAGCTAATTTTTGTGATATTATTTGTATTTTTATTGGCATATATAACAAATCTGGCCGGCGCCGATTTTTCTTACATAAATAGCAACATCCAAAGTAATTATATTGGTGGCCAAAATATAGTTGGAACATTAAATATTAGTTTACAAAATGAGCCCAGTAATGCATTATTAACAAGCAACTTGAATGGAAATATAAGTCTATTGAACTTTTTACAGAATAACAGCTTAACTGAAGGAAAAGATTACAACTGTAGCTCTCCGAACTGTCTTGCAGGATATTCTCTATCTGGAACAGGCATAATGAATCTGCCTTTGTCAAGTAATGGTGACACAAGCATAGGATTCAAATTGACAGGAACAAATGTTCAAGTTACAAAGGCAAGCATTAGCTTAGCGAGTAATATTGGATCTTCATGTTCAAATGAATTACAAGCGAATATACTTGGAAACGACAGTATATGGTTACAAAGTGGTAACTATATTAATCAGACTTGTGGAGTCGCAAATAGAGGGTGCTTTGATATGTCTGCGGCTGACAAAAGTTGGATAACTCTTGGGCAAGATGAATTTTGCGAAAGAATAAACTTGCCTGTTGCACCTGCTTTTCAGGTTGGGGCGCAAATAAAAATGGATAATGGAGCTTCTGGAAACATAATTATGAACTTGTTTGATTCAAACTGGAATAATAAGGGAACGTGTACTCTTCCTGTTATGACTCAAACTGTACAGAATGTAAGTTGCGTCATGGCGGCTCCGAACTCTGTGGCACAAAATTACTTCCTATGCATATCAAATAATGGAGCGAGCGGTTTTTATGTTGATAGTGAAGGTAGTTCTCCCGTATGTGGAAATTCTGGAACTAATTTTAACAATTATGTTATAGATTACGATGTGTACGCACAAGCATTGAAATTTGCATCTCCTAATCTAATAATAAATGAAACTAATTATCAACAAGCTACGGGCAATAGTCTTGCTGGTGTAATTGATAATTACATAAGTGGACAATATAATAGAGATTGCTCTGGAAATGGGTGCATTATACCTATAGAGTTACTTTCAACCGATGCACAGAGCCTTAACATAACTAATGCAGAAGTTGACTATATGAAAGCTGGAACTGGAAGCAGCACAACTCAGCAAAATTCTGTTTACTCGCTTCAAAAAACAAATTCAACCTTGAATTCAGGACAACTCTCGCTCGACCTTTCTAAATCAGGGATAAGCATTCCACTTTCAACAAATGCAACAGTGTTGCAATTATATCTTAATGGAGCACAAGTATTACCAAATTCTCAAAATATTAATATAACAAATGGGTTTGATTTTAATCTTACTCCTCAAAATGCACTTATCGGAGTCAATACTATTTTTTATTTGACAAGTTTGTCAAATATAATCTCCGTCCTCTGGAAATTTGGAGATGGAAGCAATAATATAGTAACAAATATTACCAATGTTAATCACAGGTATAACCGGGAAGGTCAGTACAATCTTGAAGCAGATGCTACATCATTTAGCGGATTAACTATAGATAAGAACATAACTGTAACGGTAGGTGACCCAAAGACCTCTGCATCTGTTCTTCTACAACAAAGCCAAAATGGTATAGGAAATGTGAGCCTTGAACTTAACTCATATGACTCGTGGATAAAGACTGCAATCTCAAATAATATTAATCTTACGGATGCAACTAGTTACGTTAATACATTACAAGATTCTTATAATAACAACGGAAATTATTCTGATATTGTAAATGCTCTTGTTGCATTACAAATTCCTGACGCAATACTTACAAGCAATCTTGGAACATTGCCTCTTGCAGTGGGATTCAATAATATAGACCCCTCATATGCTCTAGTACTAGCTGGAAACGATAGCTCATCGGCTAGTTCATCACAACTTGATGAGCTAAAACAAAATATAATAAACTGGAATTTCAACAACTATAATACGACTGTGGATTATAAGGTAATCTCTGAGCAAATAGGAGATTCAAGTCAGCCAATCTACACTTATTTTAGAGTTACAATAAATTCTGGCGCCGATGCGGGAAATGCAAATCTTATTATAAATTATCCTGAAAGCGGAATAATTTTCAAGCAAAATTATGGTGCAGTTACAATAAATTCTGGCTCTAGTTCCGTTACTTCAATCCCGATTACAAGCGGAACTGGAACAATAGAGTTTCTTCTTCCCGGAGAAGTCCAGGTATCGGAACTTGGAGCTTATATCTCCCCAGGGTTGGACAAATTAGGATATAGTAATACTCCCGCCTCACAAGTTCCCCAAAATACTAGACCCTGGACTGCAACATGGCTTTATATTTTATTGGCAGTTGCATTGATTGTTGTTTATATATCTCTACAAGAATGGTATAAAAAGAGATATGAGTCGCATCTGTTCAAAAACAGAGATGATCTTTACAATCTTGTTAACTTCATATATAACTCAAGAGCTTCGGGAATGAGCGATAATGATATAAGAAAAAAGCTTTCCAGCTATAACTGGAAATCCGAACAGATTAGTTACTCATTTAGAAAAATTGATGGTAAAAGGACTGGCATGTGGGAAATACCTATATTTAAATTCCTTGAGAATAGAAAAGTTAAACAAGAAATTGAAAAGAGGCAACAACCTATTATGGGTGGCGGAAGATTTATTAAAAGCCAATATTAATAAATAAAGATGTTAAAAATATTAAAAGATTTTTCAAAGAGGATTTTGAGGTCGCTTTTCAAGAAAAAGGCAAATCTTAAAATAGGATTTTACGGGCCGCCAAATGCAGGGAAGACTTCGCTCGCAAATAGAATATGCAAAGACTGGACTGGTGAGGAAATAGGAATTGTAAGCAAAATCCCACATGAAACGAGACATGTCCAATTCAAGGAAAAAGTCGAAATAAAACACAAAGGCAGGACATTGACGTTTAAGCTTGTTGACACTCCTGGAATTGCAACCAAAATAGATTATGAAGAGTTCATAAGCTACGGACTAAAAAAGGGCGACGCCAAAAAGAGAGCAAAGGAGGCAACGCAGGGAATTATTGAAAGTATCCAATGGCTTGACGATATGGATGCTATAGTTGTTGTCCTTGATGCGAGCGAAAACCCTTACTCGCAAGTAAACATAACAATAATAGGAAATATTGTTGCAAGAAAAATACCAGTACTTATAGTTGCAAATAAAATAGATTTGAGAAAGGCAGAAATAAAAAAGGTTGAGGCTGCTTTTCCTGAATATGAAGTAGTTGGTATCTCAGCAAAAGATGGAACAAATATGGAAGAATTTTACGAGTCATTATTTAAATTGGCAAGAAAAGCTTAAAATGGTAAATAAACAAAAAAAGATGCATGGGTTGAGTTTACAAGTAATACCTTTCGCAGAGATAGAAAAATTAAGTATCTCTGAGAGAGTCAAAAAAATCTTGAACTTAACTCTTGCAAATAAAATAGTGATTGTGCATGGTAGACTTCGTGCAGAAGAAGAAGCTCGATTAATTGAAGACACTATGGCGATGGTCGATCATATTAAAGGATTCAAGGGAATTGAACTTGCTGTGATTGAACCAAGTATGAGAGATAGAGGAATTATCGATAAGATGAGATATAATCTCGCAAAAAGCCTTGTTGGAGACTCTGCCGCTTTGACTGTCATTGGTCCAAGCTCAGTAGTGAAAGAAATAAGAAGAGATCCTAAAAAAATTGAACTTTTACTTTCTTAGATTAAAAAATAAAAAAATGCAGAAGTTTATTTTATCTGCCGCAATATTTAAATACCATTTATGCTTAAAAAATGCATGAAAATAGAGGTTAATTTGCAAAAGAAGTATATTCTTGGCATCTTAATTTCATTTGTTCTTGTTACTGCAATCTCGTTGACATATGCTTACAACACTAACTGGGCAAGCGCTCCAGGAAATCCTGCGATTATGGGTCATAGTCCTGATGAGATTGTAGGAAATTTATTATGTGGTACAGGTCAAGCATTGACAATAACATCGACTGGATGGAGTTGTGTTAGTACTGGTGGCTCATCAGTCACAAATAATTACGCGTTACCAGCAGGGTATGCCGAAGTATATGTCAATGCGGGTCAAGACACTTCTACTCTAACTCTTGCTAACACAACGAGTGCCCCTCAAGATACTTGCGGTAATAATGGACCATTTACTACTGTTGCGTATACTGGCAATGGAACTGGATACTATACAAGCAGCAGTATTTATAATCCGTTTGGGCAATATCAAGAAATAAATAGAACACAG
Source organism: Candidatus Woesearchaeota archaeon (assembly GCA_964457475.1). Lineage (GTDB taxonomy): Archaea > Nanobdellota > Nanobdellia > Pacearchaeales > GW2011-AR1 > VGKP01. Next base: position 15,802 of record CAYWEK010000003.1, on the reverse strand, counting down.
GGCGCAGGGCAGTATATTTGTGGAGTAACAGAAAATAAAACATGTGTGAATGTCTATTTAGATCATATTCTTGGTTCACAAACATATTATGATGTCTCGACTGTGCAATGCAAACAGGCAAAAGCGTTGGTAAGATATCTTAATCCTCCTATTCCTGGAAAAGTTGTAAATCTAAGCCTATTAACTTACGGAGGAGGAGCGTGTGCATTAATAAATGATAGTACTGTAAAGTGCGCAGGATATAATCAATATGGGGAGTTGGGGAATGGAAATAACTATAACAGTTATGTCTTTACATCTGTGTTGAACCTAAATAATGTAGTGCAAGTAGTTTCTGATGATGTTTATGCGTGTGCGTTGAAGAATGATGGAACTGTTTGGTGTTGGGGATATGGTGGTGATGGGGAGTTGGGAGATGGAAAGAATTATGGTATACAAGGTTATAGTAATACCCCAGTTAATGTTTTACAAACTACTACTGGTAGTACTTTAAACAATGTCAAAAAAATAGTAACAACAGTAACTTTCACTCAAACACACTCTAGAAGCGTGTGTGCGTTGAAGAATGATGGAACTGTTTGGTGTTGGGGAGATAATTACTATGGGGAGTTGGGGAATGGAGGTAGCGGCAACAGCAATACTGCTGTGCAAGTTTCTAATATAAATAATGCTGTAGATATAGAGGGAGGTTATTATAATATATGCGCAGTAGTTAGTGGAGGGACTGTAAGGTGTTGGGGATTGAATCAGTATGGGGAGTTGGGAATGGGAAATAACAATGTATATAGTACTACTCCGGTTAATGTTGTACAGAGTGGTGGTGGCAACTTAAATAACGTTGCTAGCATTGCCACAACGAGTGGGGCGCAGTATAAGTGTGCGTTGAAGAATGATGGAACTGTTTGGTGTTGGGGATGGAATGGGTATGGGGAGTTAGGGATTGGATCTCAAACAAATAGTAATGTAGCAGCACAGGTACAGAATATTGGAGGAACTTTTCCTAAAGCGACAATGGTTAAAGTTTCAAGTATAACTAACAATCCAGGAATAGCTTGCGCTTTACTTGCTGACGGAACAATGTGGTGTTGGGGATACGCAGGTAATGGGCAAATAGGGACTGGAACAATACCTGCAGCACAAGTTTATACGGTTCCTACAAAGGTACAAAACTTGAATAACGTGTTAGATTTTGCAATGGAAGAATGGGGCAATGGTGGAACTGCGTGTGCGTTGAAGAATGATGGAACTGTTTGGTGTTGGGGATATAATGGCATTGGGCAAATAGGAGATGGGACACAGGGAAATATTAGGAATGCCCCCGTACAAATCCCAGGTCTAACTAATATTCAACAAGTCTTTGCTAACACCAATCAGAATGGGGCAATAGGATCTAATTATGCGTTGAAGAATGATGGAACTTTATGGGTATGGGGATATGATGGAAATGGAGGACTTGGAAATGGAAACAATGTTAATCAAGTCTCCCCGGTACAGGCAACATTCATTTAATTTTATAAAATGGAAGAAAAAGAAGAGTATATTCAAAAATCAAAAAGCCCTTCTTTCATAGATCGAATTAAGCTGCCCTATCTATATATCGCACTTGTTGTAGTTTTATTAGTTGTTGTTGGGGTAATAATAATATTGGTTTTTGGAGCGAGTCACAATAATAATACTCAAACAACAAATACTGGAAATGGAAACTCTGATAACAACAATACGGGTTCTCAATCTAATACGAATACAAATTTACCGAATAATGGGAATATTCCTTCTTCAACAAACCAAACACAAAGTAATGGAGCAGGATATGTACCTCCAAACTTGTCTCCTCCTGGGTCTAATGATTCAAACTCATCAACACAAAGTAATGGAGCAGGATATGTACCTCCAAACTTGTCTCCTCCTTAATACAAAGAGATGATGTAAATCTTTATTAACTCCTATTTTTTTGTTTAACCATGCCATACAAGTGCGTTCATTGTTCTGCAGTATATGAAGATGGTTCTAGAGAATTGCTTAGTGGGTGTACGAAGTGCAGTAGTAAATTCTTTTTCTATATCAAAGAAGAAAAATTAAAACAACTCATTGAGCAAGGAGAGCTTGAGCCGGCTCTTTCCCAAAGTGAGAAAAATCAGATAGAAGAAGACGTAAGAGAAATTACGGGAATAGAAGATGAGGACACTCCTGTTTTCCTCGACTTTGAAAGTATAAAAGTAATTAAACCAGGAAAATATCTTCTTGACCTTCAGAAATTATTTGAAATGGGAAAACCAAGAATATATCAGATGGAGTCTGGTAAATATATTGTTGATCTAACAAAGCCTCCAAAACGTGAAGAAGAATCAAAATAAGTCTACTAGACAATCAATTTAAATATCTTGTTTTACATTGTTCATTATGAATGCAAGTACATTACTAAAAAAGACTGATTTTATGCCTGATAAAGAACTTATTCTTTTTATCAAAAAAGAACTTAAGACAATTATTGGCACTCTTAATGAAGAAATAGGGAAACAAAATCTGGGAGCTGAAGTTTTCATAGGCGGCAGCTTTGCAAAGGGAACGCTTGTTAAGAAAGAAGAATATGATATTGATATTTTTGTGAGATTTGACTGGAGATATGAGCGACTAACTGAAGAACTTGAAAAAATAATCACTAAAGTATCAAAAAAGCTTCATATGAAAATTGAAAGGATGCATGGAAGCAGAGATTATTTCCAAATGAAAAAAGGACAGATAACTTTTGAAGTAATACCTGTATCAAAAATTAAGAACCCAAAAGAAGCAAGGAATGTGACTGACTTAAGCTATTTTCACGTTAACTATGTAAAAAACAGAATTAATGGTAAACTTGCAGAGCAAATAGCAATTGCAAAGAGCTTTTGCAAAGCCCAAGGCGTTTATGGGGCAGAAAGTTACATACAAGGTTTTTCAGGTTATGCTCTTGAATGTTTATTAATATATTACAAAAGTTTTGAAAAAATGCTCAGAGAACTCAGCAAGATAAGTGATAGAGCGTTGATTGATCCAGCGAAGAAATATAAAAATGAAGATGAGGCACTCATAAACCTTAATGAAAGCAAGCTTAAAAGTCCTATCGTGCTAATCGACCCTACATGGAAGGAAAGAAACGTACTTGCAGCTCTTGGTGAGGAAACATTTCTTAAATTTAAAGAAGCTGCGAAGAAGTTTCTCAAAAAACCTAGCATGGAATTCTTTATGGATAAAAAAATTGACTTAAATTCTTTAAAAAAAGAGGCAAAAATGAAGAAAATGGAATTTTTGCATTTAAAAATAAAAACTAATAAGCAAGCAGGAGACATTGCTGGTACAAAAATGAAGAAGTTCCACAAGTTTATTATCCTAGAATTGGAAGAATATTTTGATATATTGAGAGATGAATTTGTATATGATGAGAAACAAATTGCTGATTCTTATTTGATATTAAGGTCAAAGAAAGAGATAGTCAAAATCGGCCCCCCTATAAAAATGAAAGACGCATGTATTGCTTTCAGGAAGGCTAATAAAAATATTTTTGAGAAGAATGGATTATTACATAGTAAAATAAAAATTAGTTTTTCGGCTAAACGATTTTTAAAGGATTGGATGAAAAAATATGCTAAAAAGGCAAGAGAGATGGATATAACTAGTATTAAAATTGGTTAAAAATAACCGCCCTTACTTAGCGAGGCCATTTTTCATAGAATAATCTATAATTTGAGTTATTGAAGTTGTGAAAAATGGAGATTGCAGCCATACGCCCATTTCCTCTTCTGAATGCTCTGGAGTAACCATAAAGAAAGTTTCTTTCTTATCTGCAATAAAAAATCTTGCTGTTGAATCACTTTGTTTTATTTTTATATTATGCTTTGAACTGATTCTTTTTATCTTATCAGAATCGCCCGAAAGTGAAATCTTGATTCTTATATTGTCTTTATTTAACTTTTCAAGTGCTGGGATTAGTATCCTGCTCTTGTCTTCAAAATCTGAAACGGAGGTGGCAATCATAACTTCATTCTTAGCATTCTCTAGTAATTCCTTTAACCTTGCCATAATATTTGATCTTCCCTTTAATGAACCAGTTATATCATGAGATTTTATTGGCGCAATTCCAGAATTATGCAATTGCTCAAGCTCAGTGTATTCTGATGTACTTTTCAAGTTTGCAAGCGAGTTTACTCTTTCCTGCGCATCCTGCATAACAGCCGATTTCATCTTTTCAATTATTTCAGTCGGCTTTACAGATATATATTTCACAGGTTTGCCTATCTTTGTAATTGCAAATCCTCTCTTTTCAAGGCTTTCCAAAACATCATAAGTTCTTGATCTTGGAACGCCTGATAAATCAGCAACTTCTCTTGCAGAGGCTATACCTTTTGAAAGCAAAGCTAACCATACTTTTGCCTCATAAATATTCAAATTAAAATAGTCCTTAATTCTCTTGACAAGCTCTGGTTTTATTATCATGCTATAGTGATAAAATACCACTATATAAATCTTTCTCTTTGTACTATTATGTAGTTACAACATAAATGGATATTTCAACTAGATTAAGTAGGCAACAATCAACCCTATAAAGCACCCAATTGTTATGAAAGGCATTGCTGGATAGAATTTACCTTTCTCTGATACATAGAACAAGAATGCTAGGGCGATGGTTGCGCCCAAAGTAATCAAAAGAGCAGGTATTATACCTAATGCGTGTAGGACTACTCCAGCCATTATAATAGGAAATACCACATCGCCCCCTCCAAGAATTGCAATATTAACTTTTATCTTATTATTTCTCAAATTTTTAGATTTCTTTGAATTATTAATCAATTCCCTCTCCTTTTTCCCAAGATAAGGTACAAAAAATCCTGAAAATACGCGAAGAGTCTTTATCTGATATTTTGCCATTTTCTGCATTATACCTGAATGCCAGACAGCATACATATCATAAAGAGAGATAAATATCAAAAGAAGACATATGGTCCAAACATTCAGAAAAGGAATGAAAATTGCGGCAATTCCCGGATACACTAGCATCTCAGAAAGATTATGAACGATTATATTTCTCTGAAATACCTTAATGAAAGCTACGGGAATTGCAACTATTATGGCAATTACTGAAGAGTATATGACATTTAATAAAAAAGCATTCAGAGTTATTCCAAGAGCAAGAGCAATAACGACGAAAAACCATATCCTAAGTAAAAGAGTAGCACCATATTTCATAAGTAGAAACATTGCAACCACTGCAATTATAATTGCAGCAATAATTGAAACAAGACTTGTACTAGGGTTTATATCCTGAGGAGGATCCATGCCATAAGGAAGATGATATGAGGTAATATTGACTAAATTCCCACTTGTATCCTGAACCTGTGTTGTTTGCGGAGAGTATATTCCTGCAACAAAAATTCCTATTAGCTGAGCTATCACGAACATGCTCAAAAGCGCTAAAGTTATCTTTAAAGAATGCTTCATGTTAGTTTTTATGAAATCGAGTTTTTAAGCCTTTGTAAATTACGATTATTTCAGCCTTATTGTCTCAAGATTTCTCGGGACAATTGTTTCAACCTTGTTTTGCTTATATAAAGTTGAAGCTAAATCAAGACATTTTGAGACTTCTCCATGGTTTATTATAATCTTTTTCGGTTTTGGACTCATTCTACTTACATATTGCAAAAGCTCGTTTCTACCAGAGTGTTGAGAAAGACCATTAAGGGTCGCTACTTCCATTTTCACGCTGATTCTCTCCCCATTTGAACCATCACCAACAATAACTTCCTTTATACCTTCTTGGATTTGCCTTCCAAGTGAACCAATTGCCTGATAACAACCAAAAACAATAAGGTTGTTAGGACCATCAGCCATATGCTTAAGATATTCAACTGATGCTCCACCAACAAGCATACCTGACGTCGCGATGATAATGCAGGGTCCGCCCTCAATGACTTCTTTTCTTTCTGTAGGACTTCCAACTCTCTTGAATATATCTGATATAAATGGGTTATTATCCTGAAATATTTGATTACGAACTGATGAAGAGAGAAAATCAGGATATGCAGTATGTATGGCAGTAATATCCCAAATCATTCCATCTATATAGACAGGTACTTTAGGAAGCACTCCATTTCTGACTGCTTCCTCAACTCTAAGCAACGTTTCCTGCGCGTGACCCAAACCAAGTTCTGGAAGTAATATCTTTCCTTTTCTTTCTATAACTTTTTTTGCTAATTCTATGAACCTTGACTCAGTCTCCTGTCTTGGCGGCAAAATATCATCTTTGCTTCCATATGTTGATTCTATTGTTAATGTCTCAACTCTTGGAAAATAATTTGCGGCAGGATCAAGCAGTCTTGTCTTCCCATACTTCGTATCGGCACCATAAACAAGATTATGTAATCCATTTCCAATGTTAATGTGCACTTGAGCTGACCCTAAGACGTGGCCTGCATTATAGAGAGTAATTCTTATATCTGGAGTAATATCTGTAACCTCACCATAATCTAGACAAATAGAGTGTCTCACCATTTCTTTTATGTCCTCTGCTCTATAAAGAGGAGCCGTGGCCTGCTTATATGCAACTCCAACAAAGTCTAAAGTAAGCAAAGCAGCTATGTCTCTAGTAGGTTCGGTCATGTAAATAGGGCCTCTATATCCCATCTTGTAAAGATAGGGAACAAGACCTGAATGGTCAAGATGTGCATGTGAGAGAATTATTGCATCTATCGAGTTTAGATCTCCTACTTCAGGAACATTCAAATATGGAAATTTTTCAGGTCCTTCTGAAATTGCAGGATTTATGCCGCAATCCAAAAGAACTTTTGAATTTGGAGTTTGCAAAAGTAGACATGAACGACCAACTTGTCTTCCTGAGCCTAAATAGGTCATTCTGACCCACATATCCATTTTTTCAGAAGTCCATTCCTTGTATATTTTTTTCCCTATATCATTGAGAAACTTTCTTCTGTAAGTATTGTTCGCATAAAGAACTGAACGAATTTTTTCCGTTATCTTACTGTTGATTATTGGACTTCTCCTTACGCTCGGACTCCAAAAAGTGCTCTTTTTTATGTCTGACAAAATTGAGCCCTGTTTACCTATAACAAGACCTGGTTTTTTTGCTTCGACGATTACTGAAGAACGCTGGATATCAAAAATGACTCCAGTTATGTTTGCATCTTCCGGAACAAGAGCACGGATTGTTTTTTCAGTCTCATCTTCTGAAAGTAAAATTGACTGTTCAGCACGCAATTCTATCCTTTTCTTTATCTTGTCAACAGCACTTTTTACTTTTCCTTCTCCTGTCTTAAAGAACTCTTTGTCCTCAGTGTATAAAACAATATTTGCTCCTTCAAATGCTGCATCAGTTATTACTTTAGGTAACTCTTCCTTAATGCTTTTTAAAATATCTGCCATTTTCTTTCCTAATTAAAAATATAATCTTACTTGTACTGGGGTACTATTTCCTCAGAAACAACATGATTAATACCCTCTTTTGTTATTGTAAAAACATCAATTCCGTTTCCTGAACCAGAATCTCTCTGCGTAGAAGATTTTAGACATTCTTTGGCCAATTCTATTCCATCCTTTATTGATAAGTCTTTTTTGTATTGTCTTTCCAAAAATCCAAGTATAAAAGGCATTCCAGATGAAAAATTAGCGTCATAATCATCAACCTCACGTATGCCTCCAGAAGGCTCTATTGTATAAAGATAGCTCTTTCCATTCTCATTAACGCCTGCTACAAGCATCCCAACAATATTTGGGATCATAGTCGGGGTTCTGATGTTTCTATAGGTTATTGTTGCGATCAAGTTTGCTGCTTCTTGTACCGTTGGGCGCGACTTTGTTTTTAATTCCTTCAATCGTAATTCGGCAGCTATAATCTTTACATTTAACTGGGCGTCCGAAACTCCTCCGGTAAATGAAGTTACAAGATAGTCATTTACAGCTATAATCTTTGCAAAATCTTTTTCCATTATTAAATTGCCAGCCGTAGCTCTTCTATCTGCCCCCATAACAACTCCATCTTTGCAAACTATGCCTACTATACTCGTATTTGATTTCAACATGTTATTTTGTATTTCTTGATTCATTAGAATTTAGAACCTCTATACTTTTCAAGAAATAAGAGGTATTTAAGTTTTACGGTGCCCTTATTTTAAGTAGCAATTTCTACAGCAGAGGAATTCCCTTCTTTTTTTATCTTGATTACATGATCTACGAAGCCCTCTATCTTTGGCTCGTGACTAACTAAGATGAGTTGCTTTACGTTCAACTCCTGCAATACTTCTCTAATTTTATCAGTTTGAGCTTCTGAAAAACCTTCTGTTGGTTCATCTAAAATTACAAGGTCTTTTGTCTGAATCGTAGTCATAACAGAGTTTATGGTCTGATTTAAGGCAAGTCGGTATGCTAATGCTACAGCAGTTCTTTCTCCTCCTGAAAGAAAAGAGTAGTCCATTTCTATTCCTGATTGCATTATAATTGGGGTAAAATTCTCATCAAGATGCACCTCAAAAGAATCTTGGACAAGAAGAGAAAACCATTTGCTAAATAATTTTGAAAAATCATTTCTTAATTTCAGCATTATATTTCTCTCTGTAAAATTGATAAGGTCCAAAAAATGACCTGAGAGCCAGTCATTTAGTTCGAGCAACTCAGCAAGTCTTTTCTTTTTACCCTCTTTTTCACTTATCTGTTGCTCAAGTGAAAATATTTCCTTTTTCGTAAGTTCAACTTCTTTTTTAGACTCGGCGAGAGCTATTTCAGAATTCTTTTCCTGAAGAAAAGCTTTCTTCAACTCGTCCTGCTTGGACTTATAAGTGTTATGAAATCTTGAGTAACTAAGAATTCCTTCCTTTAAAGATTCAAGGTGTCTTGTCAATAGAGATATATCATTCTCTAAACTCTCTCGAATTTTCAATAATTCTTGGGTCTTCTTCCTTGATTTTTCAAACTCTGATGTTTTTGATCTTAAAACCTCAAGATTTAATTTCTTTTCTTCAAGAATTTTTCTTTCTTTTTTCAGCTTATCTATATCTGGAATTAGAGATTTTACTTTCTCTTCCAAGGAAAGAATCTCCTTAGAAATCTCACCTATCTTGTTTTCTGTTTCGTTAAGTATGTTGTGTTTATGTGCGATTGGAACATTCTGAAGACAAGTTGGGCAGAAATCTATATTAAAAACAGTATCTTTTCTTTTTTCAGACTCTTGCCTTCTTTTTCTCAAAGAATTTATTTCGCTTAGCGAAGAAATATAACTATTTTGCATAAGTTCTATCTCCCTGCTGTTCTTTTCTATTTGTTTCAGCAAGCTAATAAGATCAGTTTCATTAAATACTCCTTTACTCTCCAATACATCTTTCTCAATTTCTGATATTTCTTTTTGTATTGAAGCTAAATTATCCTTCTTTGTTGCAAGAAGCACCTTTGCTTTTTCAAGTTCAGTTTCTAGCTTTTCTCCTTCTTTTATCTTTTTTTCTATTTCCAAGGCTTCTCCCTCAATGACTCTTCTTTTTTTGACAGTCTGGACAAAAACAATTGTTTGCTCGTCTATCTTCCTTTCTATCTTCATCAGTGAAGAATTCTTCAAAACTAACGAACCCTTGTCAAAATCAAGAGATGAAATTTCCCCTTGCAAAATCTTTGAATCATCTTTTATTTTACTGAGAAGAATCACGAGATTTTCCCTTATTGTTTTGTACTTATCTATCCCAAATATGTGCCTCAATATATTCAACCTTGCTTCTGATTCTTCAGAAATTATTAACTTCATTTGCTCTTGGGGGGTATAAACAGTATATCTATAAAGTAAATTATTCTTTTTTATGAATTCTGATGGGTATCCTAGTAAAGAGATTATTTTTGACTTAAGCTCTGTTATTGAACACTCTTTTTTATCGCCGTTGATGGTTATGGCAGAATAATCATTAACTACGCTCTTACCTCTTTTTAACTTTCTTTCAATAATTATCTGATTCTCCAATAACTCAAATTCAAGAGTAACTTCTCCAACATCCGAATTATTTCTTAACAGCGCCGAACCGGTTTGGCCTGGCTGAAGTCCGAACAATGCATATTCTATAGCTAATAAGATCGAAGTCTTGCCCGAACCAACATCTCCAGATAGAATAGACGATCCTTCAGGAAAATTTATTTCTTGATTGCTATAACTTCTGATGTTCTTAATTATTAATTTTTTTAATTTCATTTTCAAAGGTTTAATATTTTTTTAGTTTCTGATAACAATCTTTCCTCAAAAGAAGCAGATCTCTCATCATCTATTTTTTCAATCTGTAAAGATTTTATCAATTGAGGAATAATTGAATTAAACCTACCAGGATTATTGTCATTATAACTTTTAATTATCTGTTCTTCGATATTACGAGAATCAGGATAATCAATCATTAACTCTTCATCAGCCATCGATAAACGGGATGTGCTTCTTAATACACAATAGGCTCCTTGGCTTTTTGCAAAAGACTCAATCTTAATGAGATCTATATCGGAAGTCTTTCCTTTTTCCATTACTCCATATAATTTTATAATAACTATCTTATCCTTCAAATTCTCGCTCTCTAGCGAAGATAATATTTTTTCGGTAGCTGAAAGGGCGTCTTTTATTTCTATATTAAAAGTCTTTATTTCCTTTGGTTTTATTTCGATCTTTTTTACTAGACCATTATCGAAAATATAAAATGAGCCTGCCTGCAACTCCTCAAGCTCTGAAATATTATTTGGAAATATGGGCCCAGAGTAAACCCTTCCTTCCTTGCTATAATTTATGTGTAAATGAGAGAGTGCCAGATAATCTACCTTTGGTAGATTTCTATGATCCACTGCATCTATTGGAAGGGTGCCTATTGCATCTCTTATTGCTGTATGGAGCATTAATATCTTAAATAACCCTGGAGAATCTTGAATTTTTATTCTTTCTATGTCCGAAACTTCCATTGACGATTTCTTACCAGGATAACCATATATAGCAACATTCTTATAAATTGTTGGAGTAAGAGTTATTGTTCCATTCTTTTCCTCAAAATTCATAACATTAATGCAAAAACCTGCTTTTTCTAAAACATCAAGAAATGTTTTTCCAGATGCTGAATAATCATGACTGCCTGCTATATAAAATACAGGAATATTAGCTTCTTTCAATCGCTTTAATTCCGAAAAAGAACTTTTGAGTGTTTCTATAGAAGGATATGGGCTATCAAAGAAATCCCCTGTGATAAGAACAAAATCTACTTTCTCTCTTATACATGTTGAAACTGCAAACTCGAAGCTTTGCAAATTCAACTCTCTAAGCTCAGGATATTTCCATCCTCCTAAATGACAATCACCCATGTGTGCAAACTTCATGAAAGTTTTAGTAGGGTAAGATTATATATAGATTGTTGTGGAAAATCGCTATTCTTTTACGCTTTTAATTAGTACATTGAATATTCTGCGTTATTATTGAGTTTTCGCAAGCTGCCAATATATTTGTACTGCTATCAACTAATGCAGGCTCTATTTCTAATACATATTGTCCAGGATTACCTGCTATAACTGAGCTAGGTATGCTAAAATTCTTGTTAAAATAGGACTGATTTGGCGACAAAGGGGGAGCGAAATAAAATGATGCATTATTTGCCTCATTTATCAGAACCTTGGTTGATTTACCGAGCAGACCTACTCTAATGTAAGCTGCATCAATACTAAATTTTCCCTGATTACCTAGAGAAAGAGAGAGGTTGGCAGAATTATCAGGATTAATCTTGCACGAATAGTCTCTAACAACTATACTAACGCCATCTGAACATTCTGGAATGTTTTTTGGCACGTAAATTTTCAAATAACTATATACAATAACCGATGCGGCGATAGAAATTATAATAAGCAAACTATAGCTTACTATCTCGCTGACCCCTTTCTTATGCTTCTGTAATATACCTCTCATTTTTATCCTCTTCCCAGACTATAACATAAACATTATAGCCTTCTAATATCAATGATGAATACTTTACATTATTTAAAGTTAAGGTAAGATTACTGCCCACCACCCCAGTCGTAAGCAGCGGATTGGAAGAAACTCCATCAGAAAACTCGACCGCTCCGAATGAAGACCTTACACTTCCATAAGCAAGAGTAATATTATACTCAGGATACATTTTTGAATAAGAATAAGCCAGATTAACAATATTTGATGATATCTTATCATAGGGGAGACCATTATATACTCCTTGGTTTGCTAACTGCACAGACTCATATTTAATTTCTTTTGCTAGAGAGTTAATCTGCTGCGGGCCAGGACCTGAAGACTGGGCAGAATTATAAATTGCCCCGAAACTAAAAACAAGAGTTACTATTATTAAAGCAGCTATAAGAAAAAACTGAGCCTTTTTTTTTAACAGCATGGCTATTAATAATAAAATAAGTTTTTATATGTTATGTAGACGGGGAGTTTGCCTGGTAAAAATTAACAAGGTTACCTTCTATCTTCCTCGGCTTTGCACCCCTGCAAGCATCTCACTTCCTGTTTATGGCTGCTCCGATCAAGGCCTGACCAATTTTACAGGAGCAAGATCGAACAGGACAAAACGTCAACGTCAGACAAAAGACTTGTTAATCTTTGCCTCACTTGCTCCTTTAAGCCCACCTAAAGCCCGCTAGTGAATGGCGCAGGGCTAACACGCCGGCTCGTCTACTTTTTATATGAGAATTAAAGGCTTATAAAATTATCTTTTTCTTGATCTTGGAAGCTTACCATTTCCATCTATTTCATTCTTAATATTCTTAAGAGTCCTATTGCTCTCCGACTCTTCTCTTTTCCTTGGGCGCAGAAGAATAACTATGAGCAAAACAATAAGAATTACAGAAAGCAAGATCGAACCAATGACCATCCCTGACAATAAATCCATTAAAAGACTAGTCTAAAATTCTATTTAAGCTTTTATGTAACGTATTACATTTTTTCTATCGCTTCAATTCCCAACAAAGATAATGAATTCTTTAGAACCTGGGAAAAACAATCAACAAGAACGAGCCTGAACTGCTCATTTTCTGAGCCGATTACTTGTTCAGAATGATAGATTTCATTAAAAAGCTGAGAAATCTCGAATGCATAGTTGGCTATTAAATTAGGAGAAAAGTTCTTGGCCGACTGAATTACAATTTCTTTAAACCGATCTAGTGACATCAGAAGATTTTTATCTTTATCAGATATTTCCTCAGGAACTGACTTCAATCCTTTTTTATATCCTGCCTTTCTTAAGATACTTCTTGAACGGGCGTAGGTGTAAAGCAAATAAGGACCCGTGTCTCCTTCAAAAGAAACAAATCTTCTGATGTCAAAAATCATATCATTTATTCTATAATTCTTTAAATCTCCATAAAGTATTGCAGCTAAAGCTATCGCTTTTGCTCTTTTTTCAAGATCTTTTTGGCTTAATTTAACTCTTTTAGAAACTTCTTTTTCAGCCAAAAAAATTGTATCATCAAGTATCTCATTCATAAATATTGTCTTTCCTTCTCTTGTTGCAAATTTTTTCCCATCCTTATCGAGGTATAAACCATGATATATGTGAATACATTTTTTAGCCCATTCGTATCCCATCAACTCAAGAACCTTGAACACCTGCTGAAAATGTAATTTTTGCTCTTGACCGACTTCATAAACCATGACATCAAACTTGTAATTATTGAATCTATCAATTGCTGCAGTTATATCTCGTGTGGCATAAAGTGTTGCTCCGTCCTTCTTTCTTATTAAACAAAAACCTAATCCATAATCGTTTAAATCAACGCCTTCCGCTCCTTCACTTTCAACTAGAAGCTTTTTGTTCTTTAGTTCTTGTATGGTCTTATCCATTTTCTCATTATAGCCTGACTCTCCAGAAATAACATTAAACTTTACATTCAAAAGTGCATAAATCTTATTGAACTCTTTTATGCTCAGAGATCTGAAGAGAGACCATAGCTTAATAGTTTCCTTATCTCCATTTTCTAGCTTCATAAACCATTCTCTTGCTTCTTCTTCGAATTCTTTGCTATTGCCTTTTACATACAAATCAAATAGGTGATGAATTGGGTCTTTCTTTAACTTATTTTTGTCTCCGAACCTTTTGTAACCAGCTATTAATTTTCCAAACTGGGTTCCCCAGTCTCCTAGGTAATTTATCTTAGTTACTTTATATCCTAGGCTTTCATATATTTTTGATATGGAATTTCCTATGATGGTTGAACGTAAATGACCTATTCCAAAAGGCTTTGCTATATTTGGAGAAGACATATCAATTACTAATTTTTTCCCGTTGCCCTCTTCTGAACATCCAAATTTTTCCCTTTCCTTTAATATTTTATCAAGAATTGATTTAGAAATAGTCTTTTTATCCAAAAAGAAATTAACATATGGTCCATTTGCCACCACTTTTTCGAATTCTTTGCTATTTATCTTTTCAGAAAGTGATTTTGCAATCTCTGTGGGACTCTTTTTCATATCTTTAGCCAAAGAAAAACATGGAAAAGCAAAGTCACCTAATTCTGAAGAAGGAGGCATTTCTATTAGAGCATCTATTCTTTTTTTATCTAGAGATACAACCTTACTGATTTCCTTTATTACAATTTCTTTCATGATGCAATACAGAAAAGATAATTAATAAATATTAGCTTATCAAGCAACTGCCTGGGTCGGCTGGACTGAAAGAGATTCTTCCTGTTGAAGGTTATGGCCACATCCAGTGCAGAATTTCTGACCTTCGTCTATTGGAACTTTGCATTGAGGGCAGTTTGTTATAGGAATAACCATTTTACCACCACATTGAGGGCAGAACTTTTGGTCTATATCGCCGCCTCTACCACATTTAACACATTTTGGAGGGTCTTTCTTTCTTTCTATGACTGTCTTATATCCCATTTTTCCTCCAGAAACAACCTTCGCAAAAGCATCTGCTATAGAAGATGAATCTTGATACTTACGTAAGTCTAAACAACTTCCCATTTTACACCTCTTTGAATTAAGATATGTAGTACTTTCCTTTTTATAAATATTTTGTTTTTTGAAAACTTAGCGACAATAAAATTTATAAATCAATCTTTACTTTGTGCTATATGTCCGTCATAGAATGGGGGATTGCGCTAGGCTTGTTTTGTCTAATAGCAGGATATTCAGTTGGGAGAGTAAGCCATATTCTTGGAGGCCATTTAAACACGCCACATCATTGGATTTATGGTCTACTCCTCATGGTTTTAGGAATAGTTGCTGACTTTGATAGAACCTCTCTGACTATATCTGCCATAACTATCGGCGCTGGACTTTTTGTGAGTGATTTTAAGGACTTTAAGGAAAAGAGATTTTTTGGTCCTGATGTCCATAATAACAAAAACTTTTTCGGGTTTGACTAGTACAAGCCTCTAGAGGGAATTGAACCCTCGACCTACTGATTACGAATCAGTCGCTCTAACCAGCTGAGCTATAGAGGCTTAAAAATACCAATATTGGAGGATTTATAAACAATATTCCCCTTATGATAATACTAATAAAAATGCTATATTCAAGAAACAAAAACTTTATTTCGAGAATAAAACCTCTTACTCTGATATTTTGGATTGCCTTACTTGTTGTTGTCTTGGGCTTAATCTTTTCATACGGCTGGCTTATTTTAATCGGCTGTGTCGTACTAGTAGTTTATATCACGTATGCAGTTATCTGGTTAATCCAAAACAGCTAACAATACAAAGTATTAAATAGCCTAAAAAAATAAAAAGTGGATGGCAGTAAAGAAAGGCGACAAAATCTCTGTTGAATATGAAGGAAGACTAGAAA
>CAYWEK010000002.1:24052-30979 GCA_964457475.1 Candidatus Woesearchaeota archaeon | reverse complement strand
AGCGTCAGCGTCTATTTCTCAACAGCTACAAGCTACTCAGAGCATAGCATATCCAGAAGAATTAGAAAAAGCATGGACTGCACTAAGAAACTTCTGGTTAGATATCATAAAAGAAGTTGAAATTGAAGAAGAACTAAAGAAGAAATACAAAAGATCCCATGACAATCATAAAAGATCTTAAATTTCTAAGCCCTAGTTATGTGCCTGATGATTTACCGGCACGAGAGCAGTTAGTAAAAGAAGTCTATGATGGGCTTGCGCTAGGCAGATACAGAGTGCTATTAGCGGGCATGACTGGCACAGGAAAAACTGTTTCTGTGCTTAAAGCGCTTAAGCGCTTAGCGACGGATTATGTGCACGTTTATGTTAACTGCGCTGAGAGCACAAGCTATAGCGCAATGGCAGAGAAAATTATAGAGACTTTAACCAATAAGCCCTACTCTTCACATGGAAAAACACGCTCAGAATTATCAGATCAATTAAAAAAACGTTTAGAAAGTAGAAGAATTAAGCGCATAGCATTTATTTTTGATGAAGTTGATAAACTTTTAACAAAGAAAGATAATCATCAAGAGATTTTCTTCCCACTTTTGAATTATGGGGGAGATGCTAGCTTTATTCTTATTTCAAATGATACTGGAGTATTAAGTAAATTTGATCCTAGAATCCAGAGCAGGTTAAGTCTTGAAATACAGAACATAGAATCTTATAATCTGAATGAGATTTACCAAATCCTTAGTCAAAGAGCAGAGTTAGGATTATTCGAGAAAAGTTATAGCATCGAGATTTTAGCAGAGATAGCTAAAAATGGTGCCGGGATTGGAGATATTCGATTTGCGCTTAAGTCCTTTGAGCAATGCGCAGTGACTGCGGAAAAGCTAAGTAAGAATGCAATAGACAAAGAGGTTCTTGAGTTGGTACTTAATGGATTTGATAAATTAGAATTTGAAAGTATCTTTAATGCTTTACCGCCACAATTAAAAATAATTGTTGGAGCTATTGCTTTAGATGCAAGAGAAAGGGGCGGTTATGCAATAACCTATCCAAATGCTTATAACAAATACGTTAGTTTTTGTGTGGAAAAGCACATGATTTCTGTTGGCGATCGAAGGTTTAGAGATTTCTTAATTAAGCTCCAAATGGCAGATTTAATCTTTTTACAGAATAAAACGAACCACAAAAGAGGTGGAAGAGAGAGAATTGCCATTCCAAACTTTGATTATGCGAAGTTTGTAGAGTCTAGAATGCACCCAAAAAAAGATTTTGATGATATTGGCGGAATGAACGGAAATGATGCCTCGGGGTAGGGGTGGGTTCCCTTTCCGTTCATTCCGTTCGAACTGACTTAAACTAATTTAAAGGAGGATTTTTGAATCTATAAAATCATTCTAAAAATGATTTAGAGGTAGAAAGATAGCCCCCTATCAAAAATAAAATAGCGTAGACGTTTTTCTGTGCGTTCTAGGGCTATTTATTTTAGATAATACCGGTTTGCTTGAGAAATATTAAAAGATTAATCGTATAATGTGCAGTCAAAGAGGGGACAAAGCTTTTGCTGACTAAATATAAAACTCCATAGAACAATCCCATAACAATAAGCATTTTGGCGGCATAATCTCCATGCATTAAAACAAAGATCATTGTCTGAGAAAATAAAATTATTAAGTAATAAATAAATGACTTAAATTTATTATCCTTCTTGTAAACAAATATCGCCAAAGATGGAAGAATTGAAAAGAATAAAATAAAAAATAAAAGAGAAAACTTACTAATATTGATAAATCCAATTAAGTAAAGTAAAAGAGTTGGAATAATTAGAGATACTCCTATTAAGGCGCCTTTTAAAATATATTTTGATTCAAACTTGTTTATATTAATAAAATGTTGAAATATCATTCTTCTATAAAGTATTTCTTCGAATAATGGAGTTATTAGTAAAGTAAAGATAATTGTTTCAAAGATAGAAGTTTCAAGAACTGGAGGTTTTGCAAATAAGCTAATTATAAAATAAAGAATTATAGATGATACAAATGCTATAATTGACCAAAGATAAATTCTTTTTGTTTTTTGTTTATCTGGAAAACCAATTATTAATAATACTGCAACAAAACTAACTAACAATCCAATGAAACCCAATATATAAGATTGCATTTTTATTTTATAAGATTATTTAGTTTGTCTAAAATCCAGATCATCCCTTCAGTATCTTGTCCGCAGTATTTACCTAAATCAGTTCTAACTTTTTTTATTTCTTCTGGAGTTGCTTTCTGCCCTTCATAATTCCCATGAGTGATAAAAAGATAAGATAGTGAGGCTTCCGAGCCATTAGCTATTTCAAAATCTTCATAGGTTTCGCCGGTTAAAACAGGAAGAACATGTTTTATTGATGCGCTTCCTTTCTGCTTAGGATGATAATATGCAAAGTTTCTAAATGGAATTAAGAGATCAACCATTCGCTTATTGACTGAATCAACCCACTTCTGATATAATGGAAGGAATAAAGCCATCTCCTTTAATCTTGTCTGCTCAAATGATTGATTATAAACGACTATGCTTCCCTTTGCTCCTAAATTCTTCTTTAAGGACTTCATAAACTCTGGTCTAGGATCATCCGCTCCTTCTGCAATAAATGAGAAATGCTCTGGCTTTGCTCCTTTCTTTTTTATTATATGGAGAGAATATTGAAAACATATTTGCTGATATGGTTTTAATCCATTATACAAAGGTATTGCTGTATTGTAGCTTTCAAAGTCTAAGAAATAAACAGGATACTTCAAACTTTTAATAAAAGAGGAAAGCTCCTTCTTATCTACATGATGATTTCCTTCCCTAGCACAGGCATGCTGTATTTTATGTTTATCATTAAATCTATGATGATGACATTCAGGGATATTCTTTATTTCTAGAATACCTTGACTGAATAGCTCTAGAGCTAATTTACCGCCCCTATACAAGTCAAAAACATCACATTCAGGATGTTCTTTCCAGAATTTATCATTATCATGCACATGCAGAGGATCATCACAATAATTATCTTGAGTTATTTCAGGACATTCCTTTAATTCTATAATTTTCAACAATTCTTTTATTTTCTTTGGAACTTCGGGCATGAAGTCTTTTACTTCGTCATTTATATCTGCCTTGATAAAGAACTCCTCTGCTTTGACTTCTCCTTGCTTTACAAATTGATTATTTATGTGCATTAGAGAGCAGTTTCTTATTTTTAATCCAGCAGATTCATAAACATACTTTTGAAAAGCCACATCCCAGATATATTCTTCTTTTACAGAAGTCGCACTCTTTACTTCCAATATATCCCATTCATTCTTTCCAACAGGAATAAGAATATCTGCTCTTGCGTAGCATTTGCCATCAGGATGAATAAAACCTGCTTCAAATAATGACTTTCTTTTCTTCAGAAGTTCTTTTGTCTTTTCGTGATTTTTTGCAGTGTCAATCTCTTCAATGTTTATTCCATCAGGAAAAAGGCTCTTTGCAAGCTCTCCAACCTTATGTCCCTCATCAAACCTATGCTGTGTAGCTTCGTCAGTCTTAGGCAGTTCTTCAGGTCTGTTAAATTCCAGCCAAATCCACTTAGAACATTGAAGCCCATTTACAAAGCGAGATTTAGTTAGTAGTCTCTGTTTTGAGGGTGTCATCCTATTACTTAGTTTTTTGGAACCAATCATAACTCTCAGTATCAAAGGACTTATTTAAAGATTACAATTAGTGTCTCAAGTTAAGACAGGAATAAGTTTTTAAGGAGAAGTTATTATGAGAACATATGGGAAAAGAAGAGCCTTTAAACAATTGGTTACAATTAAGTATAGACTTTGCAAATCAAAGAAATTATCTTGATGAACTCTTTAAGGTTTATCCTACAATACCCGATGGTATAAGAGAGCTAGACGGGACTAAATGGAAGGAAGTAGAGAAGGCATTCAAAGATAAAAATCAAGAAGAGTTACTTAGACTTTTATTGTCTTTGGACTTATTTCCAATTAAAGATTCTTACATTGCTTATTTAAAAAGAGATAAATCAGCGATTAAAAGAAATCCCAATACTGTTGCTAGAATACATGGGCGTTTATTGGAAATGGGTTTAGACAAACTTTACGAGAGATGTTCAGAACCAAAAGAAACTAATAGACAGATAGGACCTCTTTTTAGAAGATGGTTGCAAAAAGGGACTTTAGGAGTTCCATATTTAAAAGCTAAGGAGTTTATGGCTACAAAGGATAATGCAATATTAGATGCGGGAGATAGAGAAATGATGGAATTTGCAAAGAAAAATCTTAATTATAACCGAAATAAAGGGTTAGATTTTATAGGGCGATTTAATGGAAAATATGTTATTGGCGAAGCAAAGTTTTTAACTGACTTTGGAGGTCATCAAAATGCTCAATTTGAAGATGCAATAAGTACCATTAAAACAGATGGCGTAAAAGCGGTAAAGATTGCAATTTTAGATGGAGTTTTATTTATCAAAGGAAATAATAAAATGTTTAATGCGATAACCAAGACATATAAAGAGTATAATATAATGAGTGCCTTAGTTCTAAGAGAGTTTTTATACCAGTTATAATTTGGAGGTAAGATGATATTAAATTACGAAGGAAAAAAATCTAAAGAAGATATTTGGAATAATATTACCTCTTGTAATCTGCAGTTTATTAGTGGAAAATCGGGAAGTAAATCAAAATTAATTAGAGGCGATAATTTACAAGTTTTGAAACACATGATAGAAAACATGGAACTAAAAGGTAAGATAGATTTAATTTATATTGACCCTCCATTTGCTACAAATAATGTTTTTAAAATGAGTAGCGAAAAAGCAAATTCAATAAGCCGGGCAGAATCAGATAATATTGCCTACGATGATTCTCTTTTGGGGGCAGAGTTCCTAGAGTTTATAAGAGAAAGATTATTGTTATTAAAAGATTTATTATCTGATAAGGGTTCAGTCTATGTTCACATAGATTACAAGATAGGACATTATTTCAAAGTATTGATGGACGAAGTATTTGGCAAGCAAAATTTTCTTAATGATTTGACTAGAATAAAATGTAACCCTAAGAATTTTAGTAGAAAGGCATATGGTAATGTTAAAGATATGATTTTGTTTTATTCAAAAACTGGAAATCACATATGGAATGAACCAAAAGCAAAACATTCTGAAGAAGATATAGAAAAGCTTTTTAAGAAAATTGATGCAAACGGAAGAAGATATACTACCGTTCCACTTCACGCACCCGGAGAAACCTCTGGAGGTGCAACGGGTCAGCCTTGGAGAGGTATGAGTCCACCAAAAGGTAGACATTGGAGATGTGCTCCAGTTAAATTAGAGGAATTTGACAAAATGGGTTTAATAGAATGGTCTAAGAATGGTGTACCCAGAAAGAAAATATATGCTGATGAAACAGATGGAAAAAAAGTTCAAGATATACTGGAGTTTAAAGATTCTCAAAATCCTTCGTATCCTACTGAAAAGAATATAAGCTTGCTTAAATTTTTGCTTAATGCATCTTCAAACAAAGAAAGTATTGTTTTGGATTGTTTTTGCGGTTCTGGAACTACATTAAAAGCCGCCGAAGAATTGGGTAGGGTGTGGATAGGCATAGATCAGTCAGAAGAAGCAATAAATGCAACTCTCAAAAAATTGGAAGGTAGGGAATTTGAATACTTGCGTTGCTCAGATAGTAAAGAAAATGTTAAATAAAAATAAGAAATTAACTGCGGTTAGTTTGTTCTCTGGTTGCGGTGGGCTGGATTTAGGTTTTATTAAAGCGGGATTTGATATCATTTGGGCGAACGATAACTCAAAGAATGCATGCGATAGTTATAAGAAAAATTTAGGTAATAATATAATTTGTAAAAGCATTCTTGAGATAAACTTGAAAAATATACCTCATTCTGATATAGTGATCGGGGGTCCACCTTGTCAAGGTTTTTCTTGTATAGGTAAAAGAAATCCAAATGACAAAAGATCACTCTTAGTTTGGAATTATATAGATGTAATAAAAAACATTAAACCGAAAGTATTTCTATTTGAAAATGTAACTGGAATAAAATCTGCTATTTCTAATGACGGGTCAAAAATTATAGACAACTTAATTATCGCTTTTAAAGAAATTGGATACCATATAAATTTATACACTCTCAATGCCGCCGACTATGGGGTTCCACAAAGAAGAAAAAGGGTTTTCATTATAGGAAATAAAATGGGGATTAATATAACCCCGCCAAACGAAACTCATTCAGAAAAAGGAAATCATCTTAAAAAATGGGTATCGTCATTTGAAGCAATTTCAGATTTGCCCTCCCCCGTGATTAATGGCAAGGTAAATTATTTAAAAAACTCCGATTGTGATTACCAAAAGTTTATTAGAAATGGAGCAAAATCAACTACATTACATTTCCCGGCGCATATTAGTAAAAAAGAAGAAGAGATTATTCCTTTCATCAAGCAAGGAGGCAATTATATGGACGTTCCAGATAGTGTGGCTACACAAAGAATCTTAAATTATAAAACTCTTGGTGGAAGAACAACAACTTATGGTAGATTAGACCCAAAAATGCCAGCTTATACATTAAGCACCTCTTTTAATAAAATTGCTATAGGATGTAACATACACTATGATGAGAATAGAGTTCTTACAGTTAGAGAAGGGTTAAGATTACAATCTTTTCCAGATGACTTTGAAATTGTTTCATCTAGTATACTAGATTTTTACGCACAAGTAGGAAATGCAGTCCCTCCATTATTAGGTTACGCATGGGCAAAGAAGATAAAAGAAATAATTTTAGATAAATAAAAATTAATCCTCCCCTGCAAACACTAGCTAAAATCAAGCGTAAATCTCAATAACTGTAAAACGTCCGTTTTTTATTGGGTAAACAATCGGATCAGGTCTTCTTTAGTTGTTT
>CAYWEK010000002.1:0-24042 GCA_964457475.1 Candidatus Woesearchaeota archaeon | reverse complement strand
GTTTTAGCAGTTTCCTTTGCATGCTTCTTGTCTTTTTTCAAAACTGTTTCTACGTAGTCAATTAGTTTTTCTGCTAGCAACTTTTCTGCTTCCTTTCTTATTTTGTTCTCTTGTCCCTGTCTTTCAATCATTGCTTTTAGATCAGATAATTCTGTTTGAGTCATTTTCTCATCCATCTCTGAGTTTTCTACACCAGCTCTCGAAATGTAAATATCAGGCATACGTGAAGAAAAGCCCCAACCATAACGGACACAAAGCTGTTGTCGATTTAGCTTTGGAGCATAATAAGTAGCTGAGCTATGTCTGAATAAATGATAATGAATTGACCTTTCCAAAATCTTCTTACCTAATCTCTGTAAAAACTTTCTTGAGTTCTCATATCGATTAAGATAAATTTGTTCATTTGCCTTTATTCCTTCCTTTTCTCTCTGCTTAATATAATCGGTAACGGCGTCTAGCGAGTGTTTCCAATAAAGAGAAATAACTCTGCCTTTGGTTTTGGAATACTCTTCTTTTAGTGTAAGTTTAACATAATTTTCTTTTTCTTTAGGTAATTGAACATCTTCGTAACGGAGATTATGAAACTCCTCTGCTCTTGCTCCGCTATCAAATAGAACAGCAATAAGATATCTTTCTTCCGCACTCTTACACGCCTTGTATAGCTTTAGAATATCAGACTCTTTTAGATAATCCGGAGTTTTAACAATGTCTTTAGTATCGAGCCAATCAGTTAATCTATTTCCTTTCGTTGCTCCTAATCTCCATCTAAAATATATTTGTAATGCTTTTCTAATATCTACTTGTGTAGAATGTGAATACGCTTCTCCTTTACTGCTTTTTATCTGCCCGGAGCAAAGAGCTTTCTCAAATGTCTCGATATCTTTCAAAGTTAATTTAGAAGTTGGTTTATTAAAGAACTCTAGAGGTGCTCTGAGAACGTCAAGATATTTACTTTGCCTTGATTCAGATATCTTGTAACCTTTGTTTACTTTTCCAAGAGCAAGCTCATCAAGAAATTTTAAGATTGATTTCTTTTCTTCTTGAGGAACATTCCAAAGCATTAAACTTTCTTTTCTCGGAGCTATGCTTCTATTATGGATCTCTATTTTTATATTAGCCATTATTTATTACCTCTACCTAAAATCCATCTTATAATTAAATCAACAATCAAAAATTCTGGGTTCTCATCAACAACTAAAGCATGAATTATTATTACTATGTCAGTAATACCACTTACCACTGCAAGAAATCCAAAGATAGGAGATACTTCAGCAAATCCAACAAATAAAAGAGCGATAATCAATCCTTCAATGATAGCATTCCAATACTCTGTAAATATTTCTTTTATTTTATCTTTAGGCATGTCATCAGTTAGGATCTGTCGTATATAAACATTTCCTAACTGAGACACTTATGTCCCACGCCCGGACCAAGATTTGAACTTGGGAATCGCTTGCGCGAAACGAGGTTAGCAACCTCGCGCAGTAACCGCTGTGCCATCCGGGCTTGAATGTGGTTGGAATTGAGAGGTTTTAAAGATTATGATTTGATTTTTACTCTGGTTCTCTCCAAATCTGCAAACCAATCATAATTCTCATGACTTTTATCTCCAGTTTCATTATCACATCTAAAAAAAGTCAGATAAAAATCAATATCTTTACCAAGACGAGAGATTAACTCATTGGCTCTTCTTTCTGCTTTAAAACGGTTTAAAGCAAGTTTTCTCCAAGAATTATATGCTTCATCATGGAGTTCAATTGTTTCCAATACTCTTGCAGTTGATATAAATCTTTCAGCAAATCTACGTGCAATCATACCATGATGATTTTCACCTGTTTTGGGAATGTCAGTATAAACTTTGTATTTGAAAGTATCATGAATTAGTCCAACCAATCTTAAATCTGCTCTATTTGTAAAATCTGAATATTTGTTTATATTTTTAAGTACTTCAGCAATATGATAAATGACCTGCCCTTCAGGATGACCTGAACGAGGCTTGCCGTATAAGCAACCGATAACAAATTCCTGATTGGAGACTATTGTTTTTTCTAAATCGCTTTCTGGTTTAAGTATCTCAGAAACATTCAATTCGATCATATTTTTGTATAAACTGAGCCTTTATAACAATTATTGAATTTTATTTCAACCCTTTAATTAGTTATAGAAAGTCTCTCATTCAGTTCACCAGCCATGTTTTCAAGCATCTTTTCTTTTACGTTTGTTTTCCAGCCGTAATGCCCAAGGACGAAGCCGAGTTTGACAAAGGCAGTCTCTGACAACATATCTTCTAGAAATATAACGCCTGCGTCTACAAGCTCTCGGCCGTTGCTGTAAACTAGAGGGTCAAGTCTGCCGAATATGGTTTGCGCTGCTGCACATACGACTAATCCGTTCTTGATGTGCTTCTTTAAAGCTGGAATCCAATTATGCTTAGCTTCTGCTGGAGGCAAATGACCTAAACCGCCTGCTTCTATAACAATTCCTTTATACTTTAAAGCATAAAAATCAAGAATCGATGAGTCTTGCCCAGGATAGAACTTTACTAAAGCAATTTTATCTGTGAATGAAATATCAATTTCTGGTTTTTTGCTGTTCCTTGGAATATATTTTGATAAAAACTCAACTTTATCTGGCCAGACTTTTGCTATCGGCTCTACATTGACTGGTTTGAAAGCATCTCTTCTACTGGAATGTAATTTTCTTACTTTTACTCCGCGCAGGGCATAGCAATAGTCATCATTTGTTGAAGCGTGACCAACAAGCATTACTTCTGCTGCATCGCTTATGGCCATTCTTGCAGCGCATTGGAGATTTAATGTTGCATCACTGCTTGCTCTATCAATACTTCTTTGGCTATAGGTGAGCACGATGGGCTTGTTAAGGTCTTTAAGGAAGAATGAAAGGGCTGCTCCTGTATAACCTAAAAAGTCAGTACCATGTGTAACTATTACTCCTTTTATATCTGGGTCATCTAGCATTGGTTTTATAGTCTCAGCTATTTTAATCCAGTGCTCTGATGTCATTGCCTCAGATGAAGTCATGAAAGGAACTTCTATCTTCTTTACGTTTACAAATTCAAACATTTCTGGATAGAATTTTGAAAATTCATCTATATCAGTAAGCCAATAGACTCCGCCGGTACTTGGATTCAGCTTTGCTGCAATAGTTCCTCCAGTTATCACAAGTCCTATAGATGGTTTTTCGCCCGATTTTTTTATTGTACCTTTGGTTTTCTTTTCTTCCTTATATTTCTTTAATATTCTTGCAGCTAAAATATTCTCCTTTGGAATTCCTATATTATATCCTGAATCAAGTTTTAGTAACACAATTGAAGAGTCTGGGTTTTCAAGAACAGTACCATCAAGCTCTTCTTTTGCAAGTCTTAATCTTACCTCATCCCCTGACTGGAAATTAAGCTCAACCATATTAGTAATCCCTTGCAATATAAACTACTTTGCTAGCTTTTTTTCCGCAGATTGCGCAGTTACCTGAGGCTTTTTCCTCCTCAAGCTTGGTTCCTCTTACTTTTGCTCCGGTTTCCTTTTCAATGATTTCAGCACATTTTTCGCCATCTTTTTCTACGGAGCAGAACATAGCTCTTGCAATTGAGCCATTATCAATTACTTTTTTCATTTCTTTAATGTTTTTTGCGTCTTTTATTCTATCATTGAATAATTTATCAGCCTGTTTTATAAGATTTTTGCTGTATTCGGAGGAAATCTTCTTTATCTCATCCATGAATTTCTTTTCATCGACTTGTTTTTTCTCATTTGTATCCCTTCTGAATATTGTAAGTTTTTTGCTCTCAATATCCTTAAGTCCTATGTCTATTCTTATTGGGACACCTTTCATTTCCCAATAATTGAACTTTTCACCTGCGCTTTTATCAGTTGAATCTATTTCAACGGAAGCGAAACCTTCTATATCTTTTTTTATTTCTTCAGCTTTTTTTAATATTTTCTCATTATCAGCTATTGGAACTATTGCAATCTGCAATGGAGCAATCTCCCATGGGAACCTAAGTCCTTTGTCATCACCGTGCACAATAACAACGCTTGCAAATATCCTTGATACGGCTGGGCCATAGCAGGTAAGCCAGACATACTTATCTTTCCCATCCTTATCCTTGAATTTTACATCAAATGCTTTTGAGAAATCCTGTTTGAGTAGGTGGGTTGATGGCTGTTGGACTACTTTTCCATCAGGATTTAGAACATCTGCGGCAAAAGTTCTGTATGCACCTGGAAATTTATCCCAGGAGGGTCTTTCAAAAAATATAAAAGGCAACCCAAATATATCATGAAGCACTTCTTTTGTTGTTTGCATATCCTCTCTTACTTGTGACATAGCATTTTGTTCTGAAGCATGGGCGCAATGGGTTTCAATCCAATGGAATTCTCTGCTTCTGAGGAAAGGGCGAGTGGCTTTTGTTTCATACCTGAATACATTTGCTCTTTGATAGGTTTTGAATGGCAAGTCTTTGTAGCTTCTTATCCAAATGGAAAACATTTGATAAAATGCAGTTTCTGATGTTGGTCTTAGAGCAAGCTTTTCTTCAAACTTATCATTTCCAGCACTTGTTACCCAGAAAACTTCAGGAGTGAATCCTTTGATATGGGTGCTTTCTTTTTTCAGATTACTTTCAGGAATAACCGTAGGATAGAAGTATGGCTTATGGCCTTTTTTTTGCAATGATTTTTCAAGATAATCATACATCTTTTCCATGGTAAGAACTGACCAAGGCTGGAATACGAGAAAGCCCTTTACATTATAACGTAAATCAGCTAACTCTGCTTTTTGAACTATTTCAGTGAACCATTCTGAGAAATTATCGTTTTTTTTGACAGTTATTCCTTTCGCATCCTGTTCTGAAGATTCTTTTTTCATCATATATCAACTAAAAAACCTGATTTATTAAATCTTGTGGCTGGTAATTTAGAAATCCGTTTTCTTCTCTCTGAAGACTATTACATATATTATTGACCAGATAAGAGCTACAAGGCCGCCTGTGAAGAAGAAATAATACCATGTTCTTAGGAATGTTATTATGACTTGCTGTACGCCTGAGGAATAGATTTTCGCAAAAGAGCCAAAAAGAGAGAACCATTCAAAATAGCCTGTTGTGAAAAATTGTAGAAATACTGGGCTCCCGACAATAAGAGACTGCTGTATTATGCCTATTACTGCAAAAAAGATTGTCCATACAATTGGCAATTTCATTTTGCTTGGTATTGAGAATTCGCTACGCTTTCTTTTTTGAACTTCCTGATAGCTTTTCCTCAACCTTTCAACCTCTTTTTCCTCTTCGTTATTCATTGTTACGTCTAATATGATCTCGCTGTCTCGCTAACAAAGAAAGCTCTGTTTGAAAGAACATTCTCTGTTTTACCTTCTCTTAGGTAAACTGCTGTTGCCGCAGGCAATTCAAATCTACCTACGACTCTCACTTTTGAAAATATAATATATGAATAGATGCGCTCCTCACCAGCATTTAATCTGTCAAGATTCCAGAACAATCTCTTTGTAGCAGGATCTATTTTATCAGGCATAATACCAAATTTTTCATAGAGTTGCGCCACTGCCGGAAGTCGGTCTATTATTTGTACGTTTTCGATGTACTTCTTTGACTTTACATGCAAAGTAACTTTCAGAGCAAATTCGCCACCCTTAGTCTTTACGTATGAGACTCTCTTATCAATTACCAGATTGGTTCTTGTATATATCTTAACGGCTAAGGCTACTATCACTATAAGAAGGACTAATATGAAAGGCAGAGTGTAATTTGTTGTGGAAACTACTGAAAATGATTCGCCTGGTTGGAGAGTTTTTTGCCAACTGTAGGTGGCGAAAAGAGCATTTCTGCTTGTCTCATTTGGATTTGCCGAATTTGATGTAAACAATCTGCTAAGAATATCCTTTGAAATGTCTATCTCAGCATTTATCGGAACATTTCCAGTATTTGTCCTAGTGTAATTAACGGATCTAACAATTATTCCTTGGCCAGTTTTAGTTAATTCAGAGTTTTCTTTTGGAAGATAATTGAGTGTTCCTGAAGCCTGAGCCTTTGCGTTCTGAAGTTCAATGCCTGCGCTAAAGTTATAATTTCCGGCGCTTAAGCCACTTAACTGATTCTGATTTATATCAAGAGTCAAGTTTGTTGATTGATATGGAGCAAGAGAGAAAGTTTTATTTTCATCAAAGAAAGAGGAGGAGAAGTGAAGGGCTACATTTTCAAGATTCGTGTTTTGGGTGTTTGATATTCTTATATTTACACTGCTGTCTCCAACATTAATATCTGAAGCTTGCATGTCAATGGTGTCTTTCAGATTGACAACTCTGAGTTGGAAAGTATCTTTCGTAATTCCGCTTGTGCTGCCCTTTATTTCATATTCAAGATTGTAAAGACCGGGCTGTTGTAATATCTGAGGACTTAGATAAACTTTTACCGTAAGATTGTTGACTCCGGGTTGTAGGTCAAAAAAGCCCACAGGACTGAATGTAAGGCCTGTAAATGAGTATATTTCTGCCTGTTGATTCTGATTTACAGGGTTTATTATTGAAAAATTAAATATTGCTGGATTGCCAATTTCTGAAATTACAACGCTGCCAAGATCGGTCTTCTGGATTTGCAAAGAAGAATCTGCAAATGCGAAAGGAAGAAGAAAGCTTATTGCAATTATTAACACCAAACTCTTTTTTATCATAATCATTATTAAAGCACTGATTATATAAATATTTGTATTGTATAGCGAGGAAATTTAGAATTGTTGTTTTATTACCTTCTTCTTCCCGAAAGCTCAAGATATGCCTTTAGTTCTTCCTTAAGACCAACAACATCGCCCGATATCTGGTCTTGCATGCTTGAAACTCTTCCTGGGACGATGTATTTGTTGTATGAATCCCTAAGAAAACGATAAAAAGGACTAACTTCCCACTTGCTCTCAGGATCACTTATTAGACTCCCCTTTATTTCAACATTTACCTTTCCTTTATTCATTCTTTTTTTCTTGCCATCTATTTCAACTTCTACTTCAGTAAGTTCTTTGACTTCAAAGCCTAGTTTTAGCTCTTTTTTGAAATAATCAGAGCTTTGTTTTGTGGCTTTCCAATCAAAATTTATGTCTCTTGCGGTTCCGGAGACTTTTTCAGAATATTTCCCCTCTTCAACATCATAATCTTCCTCTTCAAGCCAGGAATGTGCAAAGCTGTAGAATCCTTTGAAATCCCACAAGCCGGAATGTTCAAGTTTTTCCTTTAATACCTGCTCTTTTTCACTCATCTTGTTCTTCCTCTTCTTTTATGTTTAGAGTTCTATTTAAATTTAACTCCAAAAGAAACTTTGTGGAAATAATAGATAATGAATTAGAAAAAATTAAATCTGACCGCTCTGAATAAACTTTCTCATTGCTTGCTCTAGAATT
Organism: Candidatus Woesearchaeota archaeon; assembly: GCA_964457475.1. GTDB lineage: Archaea > Nanobdellota > Nanobdellia > Pacearchaeales > GW2011-AR1 > VGKP01. Next base: position 16,621 of record CAYWEK010000002.1, on the reverse strand, counting down.
ACTTGCGGGGCAAAACCTTTCTTGCTGCAGGCCTTCATGAAATCATCAAAAACTGCTCCATCAACATTATAATCAAGCTTCTTTTTCCTTGCTCCGGGTGCTGTCGCTGCCATATGTTTAGATAGATTTGTATTTTATAAATGTACCTAGAAAGAGTTGATTATGAAATTGTAGTTATTCTTCTTGCTTTTTTTCAGGAGTTTCATCTTCTTCATCCTCATCCTTAGCATCATCTGAAATTTCATCTAACTCTTCATCGTCAGAAATAATTTCTAATTCTTCTAAAATTTCTATTATCTTGTCAAGTTTTGCATTAATCTGATTGAATTGTCCTGAAGAAACGCCTGATTGTTGTGGAGGACTTTGATTTCTTGGACTAAAATTAGTGCTTGGACTTTCATTTTGTCTAAAGCAATCACTACATAGGACTGGCTTACTGCCGGTTGGTTTAAATGGTACTTGGCAATTTTTTCCGCATTTACTGCAAACCGCATCATGCATTTCAGTTGGTCTTCTTTCAAAGTTTCGGCTTCTTCCGCCAAAATCCTGACCAAAGCCTCTTCCTCTTCCACCGAAGCTACCTCTATTCCCGCCGCTTCTTCCAAAGCCTCTATTATTTCCTGATCTAAAATTTCCCATAAGAGAATAGTAAAAAGAGTCTATTTAAACCTACTTAAAATGGTTTCAGCCAGTGCTGTTTGTGGTAAGCACTAGTTGATTGTTATTGAGAGAGATTTCACTGGCATTACCTGATAGGGAAATTAAGAATTTCACTTCATTTGTTTCTCTTGGAACCATAAGATTACTGACTGTTAGTTTCTTGTCTTCTCCTACAGGTATGCCTCCCATATCATATATTTTTATTAGGCTATTTTGGTTAGACAGAGTAAGCTGGGCATCAAGAGCGTCTTGTAGTCCTTGGTTTGCCACATTTATCTCAAATGAAAGATAGGGACCACTTTTAGATGCTGTTGCATTAATCAAAGCAAGGTCTGGTTCTGATGGTGTAGAATAAAGCTCATTTATCTTGTCAATTATATATTGATCAAGTTTTTCACCACAGCTGGTGACTGGAAACATTATGCTATTAGGGTCCGTATTGTTATGATCAAATCCTAAAGCGTGCAATATTTCGTGTGTTGCTATATTTGGTTCTGTGCAGTCGTCAGTTTTGTATAATGAAACCTCTCCTGATTCAATTACATAAAAGGGACCGCTGATGATAATTTGCTTAGGGCCGCCTTCACCAGCTATGAAATGTGATGAATCGGTTGAATCAGGCGCAACATTGGAACATAGTATTTGGATTTGTCCTGCATTTGGAATCTGGTAAAACTGGAGAACTGTTCCATTTTCAAGTCTTGTAAATGCGCTTAACGCATCCTGTGTTTTTTTGTCGTCACAGGCGCTTCCTATGCTAAAACTTATCTTTGTATCGGGATATCTCATGTTAGGATAGAATTGTATACCTTTCGAAGCTGGAAAAGTATTATTTGTTATTACCAGGTTCTGAAAGTCCTGAGTATTACCCGGCAAATTTTGCCAGAGGAAATAAAGACCCCCTCCCAAGGCAACAAGGAGAACAATAAAAATAATTATATCAACAACTTTCATAGGAGAATATAAATAAAGGAATTTATAAACTTAATCTGGCTAATTCGAGTATGGTTGGAAAGAAAAAGTTTGTTTTCTTGGAGCATACGGCAGATATAAAAATAAAATTATTTGGAAATTCAATTGATGAGATATTTGAAAATTCCATACTTGCTTTTTCTAGCTATATAAACTCTGGTGGGAAGATAAAAAGCGGCAAGGAGATAAAAGTCGAGATAAGCGCTGACAATATTGAATCTTTGTTGTATAGGTTCTTAGATGAATTGATGTATCTTCTTGATGCGGAGAATTTTGCTGTTTCATCTGGGAAAGTAAAAATAAAAGATAAAAAGCTAACTGCTGTTTTGAAGGGGGATAGCTCTAAGATTTATGCTTTGAATCATGTCAAGGCAGCTACTTATGCAGAAATGTATATTAAAGAGATTGGAAAGAAAAAGTGGGAAGCACAGGTTGTTTTGGATGTATAATTAGTCTGCTAATCGGTCACAACCAGGTTGCCAATATCCTTGTGGATCGCTGAATCTAGGAGCAATAGGATAATTGGCGCTCATTCTGCCTGAAACATTTCTTTGATTTCCGGAATAAAGAGATCCAGAAGGCCTTTTCTCATTTATTTCAAAATAGTCAAATGAGTAATTGAGTACTAATCCGGTTAAGTCTCTGCTCTGATCTAGATTTTTAGATCTAGTTCCATCTACAATATTTTCTGCTATTGCCACCATCTTTTTTATTTCCTGAGAAAAATTTCTCAAGGAATATTAATTTATATTCTACATATTTAAATCTTTGTTTTAATTTTGCAATAACATAAATTAATAAATCATATTTTCTTTGGAAAAACATGATAAGGAAAGTTTCTGAGAACACTTGGGAAATAGAGAAAGAAGGGAAAATGAATGTGAAAGGTATTGTCTTTGCATCTGATATTTTATTTGAAAATATAAAAAAAGACAACAAGACCCTTGACCAAGTCAGAAACGTTGCTTCTCTTCCAGGAATTGTTGAAAAATCTATCGCAATGCCTGATGCTCATCAGGGTTATGGCTTTTGCATAGGTGGAGTTGCAGCTTTTGATTCTGAAAAAGGAATAATCTCTCCGGGAGGAGTCGGTTATGATATAAATTGTGGGGTCAGATTGCTTGCGTCGAACATTTCGAAAGATCAATTTATGAAAAAGAGAAAGGAAATACTGAATGAATTGTACAAAAACGTTCCTTCTGGTGTAGGAAAAGAAAGTGAGTTTAAGCTTTCTGATCAAGAGTTGAATGATGTTTTAAATAAAGGAGTAAAATGGACTCTTGAGAAGAAATATGCAACCAAAGACGATCTCGAGAATATAGAAGATAAAGGATGTATTGAAGGCGCGGATGCATCTAAAGTTTCTCCAAGAGCAAAGGCTCGCGGGCGTTCACAACTTGGTAGTCTTGGATCTGGAAACCATTTTCTTGAAGTCCAGGAAGTTGAAACTATTTTTGATGAAAAGATTGCAAAAGAGCTTGGATTAAAGAAAGGACAAATAGTTGTTATGATTCATTCCGGAAGTAGAGGTCTTGGTCACCAGACGGCATCTGATTATATAATGAAAATGGAAAAAGAATATGGTTGGGAACATTTGCCTGACAGAGAGCTAATTTGCGCTCCAATTAACTCTCCGCTTGGAAAGGATTATAGAGCAGCTATGGCCTCATCTGCTAATTTTGCTTTTGCAAATAGGCAATTAATCACATATCAGATAAGAAAGGCTTTCTCGAAGTTTTTTGAAAAATCAAAGCTGGGTATTGTTTATGATATTTGTCATAACATTGCGAAATTTGAGCAACATAAGGTTAATGGAAGTATATGCAATCTTTGTGTTCACAGGAAAGGCGCAACTCGTTCATTCGGACCTGGAAGAAAAGAAATTCCCAGTAAATATCGAAAGATTGGTCAACCCATCTTTATTCCCGGAAGCATGGGCACATTTTCATATGTCTTAATAGGGACAAAGAAGGCTGAAGAACTTTCTTTTGCCAGCACAGCCCATGGAGCAGGAAGAGTTTTGTCAAGAAGCTATGCAATAAAAAATATTTCTAGTGAACATTTGAAAAAAGAAATGGAAAAAGAAGATGTTTTATTAAAATCAGCTTCATTCAAAGGAGCAATTGAAGAAGCTCCAGAAGCATATAAAGATGTTAATGAAGTCGCAAGAGTTTCGGATCAGCTTGGCATCGGACAACTCGTTGCGAGGCTTAAGCCTTTAGCAGTTGTCAAGGGATAATTAAAAATATACATTTTCACTTCATAACAGTAGTTAATAATACATTTTTTTCTGAAAGTAAAAAGACTTATAAACCCTTTTCTGATTTGATTTTTATGCTTAAAGTAAACTCGACAAAAGGAATGATTTTTGCACTAACATTTGTGGCACTTTTTGGAATGTTAATTTTTTCAGCACAAGCTCAAGCATTAAGTCCAGCAGTTATTTTCGGAAGCGATACTACTGCGGATGGGTCTTCTTTAGGAGTTCCAAACAATGTAACTATTGATGCACAATTTGTAGATACTAATCAGTCTCCAGTTGACTTCATAATATATATCAAGAATTCAAGTGGTAGTTTTTATAATTATTACGATTTCGGGTCTTCTTCAAGTGGAGCAGTCAATGTAAACTTACCTGCTGATGATTATATGTTTTGGGCATCTGCATTTACTGACAGTTATAATGTCGTAACAAGTCAACCAAGACACATTCATATTGCTGAAAATTCTTCCATTACTAGTGAAGCTGGGTCTGTCCCAGTTGTCCCTGAATTTGGCATTACTATGGGATTAATAACTATATTAAGTGCAGTTGCAGCTTTTATGATTATCAGAAAAAGATAAATCTCTTACTTATAATCCCATTCTCTCAACGTTTAAAAACCCTTTAAGCTCCTTATTCTTAAGATGAATACTCGAGGAAAACATGGAGCAAAAAATCGAAAATCCAAAATTGCGTCAGCCGATAGTTACAGTATGCGGACATGTAGATCACGGTAAAACAAGCATTCTTGATTGCTTTAGGGGGACCCAGATTCAGGAAGGAGAGGCTGGTGGAATAACCCAGAAAATTTCTTTCACTAAATATCCTCTTGAACAGATAAGGAAATCTTGTCCTCTTATTGAAAAGAATAATATCAATCTTGAAATTCCAGGGTTTTTGTTTATTGATACTCCTGGACACGCAGCGTTTACTAATCTTAGGAAGAGGGGTGGTGCATTGGCTGATCTTGCAATTCTTGTTGTAAGTATCAAAGAAGGAATTAAGCCGCAAACGGCGGAAGTCCTTCAGATTCTTAGAGCGAATAAAACACCTTTTCTGATCGCACTTAATAAGGTTGATTCAATATCTGGATGGAAAGATTTAGGCGGAATAAAAGAATCAGTTGAGGGCCAAGCGAGTAATGTTTCAGAAGAATTTCAGGAATCACTCTTAACTTTCCAAGGTTCATTGAGCGAACAGGGATTTGAATCTGATCTTTTCTATGATGTTTCTGATTTTACAAAGAAGATTGCTATTGTTCCATGTTCTGCTAAAACAGAACAAGGTATATCTGAACTGCTATTCGTTCTCTGCGGATTGTGCCAAAAGTTTTTGAAGGAGAGACTTAAAGTTTCTGATGAGGCAAAAGGAGTTATTCTTGAGGTAAAGAAAGACCGAGCAATGCAATATGCTGAAGCAATCATTTATGATGGAATTCTCAGAGAGGGAGATGAGTTGGTTATTGCCTCTTTTTCAGAACCGATAATTGCCAAAGTAAGAGCAATACAGGAGATTGGTGCTCTTCAAAGCAAATTTGTGAGCGTAAGCGAAGCTGTCGCTGCAACGGGGGTCAGAATACAATTGACAAGCAATGATGGAATACTCCCTGGAATGCCCTTTCAGAAAGTCAAGACTAAGATAGAAATTGAAAAAGCGAAGCTCCTATTGAAGAAAGAGATTTCTGGAGCGCTACAATTTGACAAACAGGGTATAGTTATAAAAGCGGAATCGCTTGGAAGCCTTGAGGCCATGGTAACTTTGCTAAGGCAGGAAAATATTTTAATATTAAAGTCTGGAATAGGACCAATCAATAAGTCAGACATCACTTCTGCAAAAGCAAATTTTGATATTAATCCTCTTGATGCGGTTGTTATTGGCTTCAATGTTGAGCTGGAAGAAGGTTTGATACACCAAAATGTAAAAGTTATTACGAATGAAGTTATCTATAAGCTGATTGAAGACTTGCAAATTTGGCGTAAGGAAAAACAAGCTGAGATTGAAAAAGATAAGCTTATGGAATTGGCAACCATATGTAAGATTGAAGTTTTACATAACTATATTTTTAGGAATTCAAATCCAGCTATATTTGGAGTTAGGATTTTGGCAGGGAAAGCTAAAAACAGTCTACCTTTGATAGATGATAAGGGAGAAGAAGTTGCAAGAATAAAATCTCTTCAGCTTGATAAGATTAATGTGGAAGAAGCTAAAGAAGGTCAAGAACTCGCTCTCGCACTACCCGGAACGATGTTTGATCGTAGAATGAAGGACGTTAAGTATCTTTATTCTAACATTTCTGAGAAACAGTTCAAAAAGTTCAAAGAAAATAAGGATCTTTTATCTTCTTCTGAATTGAAAGCTTTGCAGGAAATTGCATTAATAAAGAAGTTCTAGTAATTAGTATTCTCAACATCAATTGATTGTATTATGGCTGGTGGATGATATGAATGTTGGTTATTATTTGGTAAAGATTTCATATCAAGATAGAATACTATGGGGGTGCCTATCACCATTACTAGATATCCAAAAGATTCAAATGAATCTGATATTCTTTGCTTTCTTTCCGATATGCTTCTGTGTACCCACTTCATACCACTTTCCTCATAAATACGATTTGTCGTAGTGGTGAGCATCATTTGTAAGTTTTTTCTGAATGTTCTTTCATTATCATCTGCCATAGGTTCTTCTTGTAAAGAGGGTTTTTAAATCCTTAAGATACTTTTAAAAAGCCTATTTCTTAAGAAGATTTATGCCATTCAAATTGAATATATCTGAGAAGGGAAAGTCATGGAAGATTGAGATGGAATCTGAGTTTTTAGTCGGTAAAAGTGTAGGTGAGAAGATATCTGGGAAAGATATTAAGCCTGAGCTTGAGGGATATGAACTTGAAATAACAGGCGCTAGCGACATGGCTGGATTTCCTCATTCTAAGGATGTTGAGGGTCTCGGATTGAAGAAATTGTTGCTTAGAAAAGGATGGGGTATGCGCGATAATACCGAAGGCCTTCGTTTGAGAAAGACGGTAAGAGGAAAAGTAATTTCACAATTAACTTCACAGATAAATCTTAGTGTTCTGAAAGTAGGAACAAAGTCTCTCTCAGAAATCTTTCCTGATCAAAATAAGCCTAAAGAGGCCAAGAAAGCTGATGCACAACCTACTGAAGCTGTGCCTGCAGCCTAAATAATTTTTTCTTTTTAATATGGAAAATTTGCTTAATAAAATAAATCATGTGGTAATTAAAGTCGGTTCTAATGCGATAACCAGTAAGTCATCAGTAAATCGGTCTGCTATAAGGAATATTGCTCTTGCAACTTCTGATTTGATGAGTCAAGGTAAAAAAGTTTCAATAGTAACATCGGGAGCAATTGCTGCTGGTAGAAGATTAACAAAGGGCTGGAAACTTGAAAGTCTTCCAGAGAAACAAATGCTTGCGGCCATAGGCCAGCCGGTGCTTATGCAAGAATACATTAATTTATTTTCGGAACACAATCTTTATGTTGCTCAATTTCTGCTTAGTAAAACCGATTTTGAAGATACTTCAGCGCTGGAGAGATTAAGGTCATGCTTTATAGTCTCACTAGACAGAAAAATAATCCCAGTCATCAATGAAAATGATCCCGTAGCCACACATGAAATAAAGTTTAGCGACAATGATGAATTACAGGCGCTCGTGGTCAGGGAGCTCGGAGGAGATTTAGGAATAAATTTGATAACTTATAATGGATTGATGAAAGACGGAGATATAGTCTCCATTGCAGAAAAGTATGGTGCTTCGGAGTATGATAATTTGAGCAAAGAGGTGAAAGAGGGCAGAGGAGGTCTTCAGGGAAAGCTTAATGCGATGCATAGTATTGTTCTTTCCGGGAAATATGGAATAATAGGAAATGTTTCTGGAGATATCATAGGCATGATTAAGGGAAAAGAACTGCATACACGATTTTATCCTATTCGCATTTAATTTAAAGATATCTTTAAAAAAGCTGTTTGTGTCAGGGTTTTATGGCGAAAAGTGAAAATGCTTCAAATGAGCTTGAAACTCTTAATGTTGGTATCGTGGGACATATTGATCATGGAAAGACGACTCTTCTTCAGAAATTAAGCGGGAAATGGACTGATACCCATTCTGAGGAATTGAAAAGAGGAATAACTATCAAACTTGGCTATGCTGACATAATTCTTTACAAGAACACTGATGGAAGCTATAACCGAGAAAATAAAGGAACTCCAGTTAGGCATGTTTCTTTTATTGATTCTCCCGGGCATGAAATGCTTATGGCGACAATGCTTTCTGGAGCTGCGATAATTGATGCTGCAGTTCTTGTGGTTGCTGCAAATGAAGGAATAAAACCTCAGACGCGTGAGCATTTAATGGCTTTACAGGCAAAGAAAATAAAGAATCTTATCGTAGTGCAGAATAAGATTGATCTTGTTGATGCAGAGCAGGCGAAGAAAAATTATATTGAAATAAAGAATCTGTTGAAAGGAAAATATGATTCTGCTCCAATAATACCCGTATCGGCACAGCAAGAAGTCAATATTGGCGAGATATATAATGCGATAATGGAGATATCTATTCCTGAAAGAAATGTTAATGCACAGCCATTGTTTCTTGTGGCTAGAAGTTTTGATATTAACAAGCCAGGCACAACGCCTGAGAAGTTGCATGGCTCTGTTTTAGGCGGAACATTGAAGCAAGGTATTCTAAAAGTTGGGGATGAGATAGAGATAAAGCCTGGAAGAGTTATAAAAGAAGCAAACCAGTATCATTATAGGACAATAAGAGCAAAAATTCTAAAATTATTTAATGGTTCAAAAGAAATGGAAATGCTTAAGCCTGGAGGAAGTATGTCAATTGAGACATCTCTTGATATGTATCTTGGGAAGAACGATGCTCTTGCGGGGTGTGTTGCTTCTTTTGTAGGAAAACTTCCAGATATAACGCAAACATTAAGAATAAGATTCTCTCTTTTCCCTGAAATTTTTACTAGTCTAGGAGCCAAGAAAGTTGATCCAATCAAGGCGAGTGAGATGCTTATGTTGAGTGTAAATACATCTATGACAATCGGAATTGTAAAAAGAATAAGTAAGGATCAGATTGAATTATCTCTTAAGATACCTATTGTTCCGAGCAAAGGAGAAAACTTGGGACTTGCGAGAAATATAAACAATCATTGGAGACTCATTGGATACGGAGAAGTTTTGTAGGATGTCTGATCAACCTTTAAATGTCGGTGCAGTAATATTTAACGAAAGAGAAGAATTATTACTATTGGAGCTAAATTCAATATTTAGTTTGCCTAGCTGTTATTCTGAAAAGGATTCCGGCGATGTAGAACTAATGCGGAAAGATTTTGATGAAAGATTTCCTCATTCTAGAATTTCATTGGATAATATTTTAGTGACGGATGGATTTTATGGAGTATTTAATGGAAAAAGAGTCTATTTATTCATTCTCGAAGGAAAACTTCCAGAAATTTCAACTAGAGGAGAAAGAACATTATTTTTTGAAAGATATGACCTTCTTAAAAAAATGCGTTCTCTATCTGAAACCGATTCTAAAATACTTTATTCTTTGCCAAAAGGCAGTATTTAGTTAATCAAAATATATTTAATGCCTCTATCCCCTGAGAAATCATGGCAAATGAGGAGGCGATACAAAAATCAAAAGGACCGTGTGTTATTGTTGCGGGAGCGGGGACAGGCAAGACTTATACTATAGTTGAAAAAATAAAATATCTTATTGAGCAAAATATATATCCTGCTGGTAAAATAGTTTGTATTACTTTTTCAAATGAAGCTGCAAATAATTTAATGTTAAGAGTCAATAAATTTCTTGGAAATAATTCTCCAGTTATCAGAACTTTCCATGGTTTTTCAGCTGACTTGCTCCGTAAATATGGTGATAAAATAGGGATATCAAAAGAATTTAAAATTCTTGATCCAGATCAGGCAAAGGTTGTGCTGCATAGGAATTTAAGAATAAATCCTATGAATTGTCATAGATATATTTCAACAATCGGAACTGTAAAAGATCTTGGTATAAAAATAAGTGATTTTCAGTTATATATTTCTAATGCGGTAAAAAGATATGATGGAATTGATATAGAAAAAAGACTTGAGAACTTAAATTTTGAACTACAGACTCTTCACTTAAGAAAAGAAAAAGCTGACAAGAAGGAACTGATTGATGAGATAAAAAAGATAAGGTCGATTATTGATATAAGGAAGTTTCTAAATTCTTGGAGTGCATATGAGAAACTTAAAAATAAGGGAAATTATCTTGATTATTCTGATTTAAACTTGCTTACAATAGCTTTGTTTGAAAAGAATCCTGAGATAGCCTCAGATTTTGATTATGTTATTGTAGATGAGTTTCAAGACACCAATAAGATGCAGCTTGATTTTCTAATAAAGCTCGCCCCTCATATGAATATCAGCATAGTTGGGGACATAAATCAAAGCATATACCGATTCAGAGGGGCATATAAGGATAATTTATCAGCTTTCAAGAAAGCTTTTTCTGTCTCAGATAAGGATATATTTAGCCTAAGTAAGTCATATCGTTCTCCAAATACTGTTTTGAAGGCAGCCTATAGACTTATTTCAAACAATTATCAAAATAAAGAGGATTTATTTTTTGTGGAAAATGTGCATGCTATTGAAGGAGAGAAAATCAAGGTTTTTGAAATGAAAAATGCTAGGGAAGAAGCAAGGAAAGTTGTTGATTTAATTATTTCAGAGCAGAAAAATGGCACTCCTCTTGAAGAAATATGTGTTCTTTTTAGGGCTCATCAATATGGCAGAATAATAAGGAATGCCCTTGAGGAAGCAGGTATTAGTTATTATTCAGTTTCAAAAGCTTCTCTTCTTAAGCAGAAGTCGGTGAAAACAGTAATTGACTATCTTACAATAATTAATAAACTAAAAAGGAAAGATAAGGGTGGAGAGCAGGCTTGGTGGGATTTGATTTACAATCTTGATTTTAAGCAAGATGACCTAATAAAAATAGGCAAAGCCATAAAATCCTTTTCAAGAAACAGAGATAATGCTGAAAAAGCGGGAAATAAAGGTGAAATACTTTCTGTTTACTTTTTTAATAATCTCCAGAACTTGGAATTGAGTGAAGATGGAAGACTTGCAGCTAGAATATTAATTGAAAGGATAAAATTAATGCTTCCTTTCGCAGAGAAACCTATTTCAGAGCTACTCCAGGAAATTTTTAGGATATCTGGTTTGGCAAATGAGCAGAAAACTATTGAAGATAAAGAGATAATGCTCAACTTGTCTAGATTTTACGAGATTGCTAAGGCACATGAAGAGCTTTATGATTCCGACCTTTCAAATTTCTTATATTATCTTGATGTTCTACAGGATTTGGATATAGAAATTGATGCAGCCCAACTTGAAGAATCAGGAGTCAGATTAATGACTTCCCATGCCACGAAAGGGCTTGAATTCAAGACGGTAATTATAACAAATATGGCGCAGGGAAGATTCCCTCTTGAGAGGTACATCAATAATTCATTAATTCCAACTGAGCTTTTACCTGAGATAAAGGATGAGATCAGTAATTTTAACGATGAAGAAAAGAAGGATTTTATAATAAGATATGAAAGACATCACCAATTGCAGGAAGAAAGAAGGCTTGCTTATGTTTCACTTACACGTGCGAAAGAGAAACTTATTCTGACTTTTGCGCAGGAATATTCTGGTAAAAAATCGTTGCCTTCTCAGTTTCTCAATGAAATATCATATAAGAGTAGCTCGGATATTTCTTTTGAAGAGGATTTTGAACAGAAGTATGCTGAAAAAGCGGATAAAAAGACTCTTCCCGAGTTTGCAACTGCATTACAATATCAGAATTTTCCTGAGATGCTTAATGAGATTGCTTCTTCTAATAATAAGGAGTCTGAAAAACAGAAAGAACACAGGAAATTCTCTCCTTCTGCATTATTGATTTTTTCTGATTGTCAGAAGGAATTTGAATATAGGTATGTTTTCAATATGCCTGAAAGGAAGACTATATCTTGGGAAGCAATGAGGCTTGGCTCTTTCATCCATATGGTGCTAGAAAAAGGAGTTGATTCAGGACTTGAAAGTGCTGATGACTTCCTAAGACTGGCAAAAGAACTGAATCTTGAGGAAGAGTGGGAGTCTGTTAATTTTAATGAAGCTGAAACAATGATAAGAGTGTTTTTTGAGAGGCACAAGAAAAAATATAACAAAGAAAGTAAGACGGAGCAGTATCTTCCTTTGCAGCTTGCAGGAATACAATTCATGGGATTTGCTGATAGGATTGACTTTAATGAAGGAGGAGTTCAGATAGTTGATTATAAGACCGGAAAAACTGCAATTTCGCCAAAAGATAGGAATTGGCAGCTAGGATTTTACGCTCTTGCTGCAAAAGAGAGATACGGTAATGTCAAAAAGGTAATTCTTGATATGCTTAGACAGGACAGACCTATTGAGTTTGAGATTGATGAGAAGGGGAATGCGGTTTGCACTTCGTCAAGATTCATAGATGGTTTTAACATATTCTCTGTGCAGGAAGAACTTGTTGAAACAGCGAAGCAAATTATTTTAGCATATAAGAATGGCTTCAAGCCATGTTCAATTGAAAAGAACTGTGAGTTTTGTAATGAGTATGTTTATGGGTTATGATTTTTAAATTGATATTATAAAATCAAAGTGCTTAGGAGAGCTTCGTCCATCATATTTTTTTGGGACTTTGCAGAGAAAGTAAGCTTGCGGGATTTTCTTTCCCCTTTGCATGACTAAAAAAATGCTATCATCAAGTACATATCCTTGTTTTATCTTTCCATATATCTCTTCTCCTCTTTTTTCAAGTTCATCCACAGTTTCTTTTCTAGTTTCTTCATCAACATTTAGAATCGCCTTCTTAACGAGATCTGCTAGGTCGTTAAATTCAGAATTTCTTCCTCTGAATCCGCTTCTTAGATTAAGTGCAGTTTGAAATGTGGAGGCCACATCATTCATTTTTTCTAGATATTTTTAAATATATTTATAAATTAATAGTTATAATTATACAACACACTAAATAAAAATAAAAAATAAAGTTAATTTAGGAAGATTATTTATTCTTCCTGATAGCTGTCTCTGTCGTTTCTTCCTCTGAATCCGCCTCGGTTTCCGTCAAATCTTCTTCCACCGCTAGGTCGATTCCTCGGTCTGTTAGGATCAAAAGGTGTTGCTTCATTAACAAATACCTTTCTTCCATCGACTTCCTTTCCGTTCATTTCCTGCTTAGCCTTTTCAGCCTGCTCATCATCAGGTACGGTTACGAAACCGAATCCTTTCGACTTGCCAGAATCCTTGAAAGTAATAACTTCCGCCTGTACATCGCCATAGGCAGAGAATATTTCCTTCAATTTTTCAGTTGTTACAGAAAATGGTAGATTACCGACATACAATTTCTTTCCCATTTACAGTCTGCTCGCTCCTTTCATCTCATTATTCAAGAAACAGATTTGATACAATCGCTTGCAATCTCCTGATATTTAGTAGAGAAAATGTAAGTTTATAAAATTATGCTTTGATAAAAAAAATCAGATGAAAGGCAAAGCTTTTTAAAGCAAAATTTTCTCATCAAATTATGTTCTATTTATTAGAAGTGGAAGATCATGTAAGAGTTGAACCAAGGCTTTTTGGCCTGCAGACAAAGAATGCTGTTGAGAAACAGTTGAACGAAACTTATGTCGGTAAAGTGAACAAAGAGCTTGGCTTTGTTATAAAAGTAATTTCCGCTGAGGTTGTGGATGATGGAATAATTATACCTGGTGATGGTGCCCCATTTTACAAGTCAAATTTCAAGCTTCTTGTCTGGAGGCCTGAATTGCATGAACTTGTTTATGGGACTATAAATGAAATAACTAATTTTGGAGCTTTTATTCAAATAGGTCCTGCTCAAGGAATGATTCATATATCGCAGACAATGGAAGATTATGTTTCTTTAAGCAAGACAGGAACTCTCTCTGGTAAAGCCAGCAAGAGAGTTCTTTCAAAGGGCGATGAGTGTATTGCAAGAGTTGTTGCGATAAGTTACAAATCAGGTGAGCCTAAAATAGGTTTGACAATGAGACAGCCTGGTTTGGGAAAAGTTGAGTGGATAACTGAGGATAAGAAGAGAAAGGAAAATGTGGCAAAAGCTGCTGCAAAGAAAGCTGCAAAATCAGAAAAGAAAGGGAGCAATAAGTAATCAAAATGCCAGTTCAAAAAGCTTGTAAAAAATGTAAAGCAATAATTGATAGCGGCAGTAAGTGTCCTCATTGTGGTTCAGAGGAGATAGCTGAGAACTCAAAAGGCAAAGTAATTGTTATGAATCCTGAGCAATCAGAAGTCGCTCAGAATTTAAAAATTAAAGATAAAGGCGCATATGCGATAAAGCTAGGATGAAAGTCATGAACGATATAAAAAACAATCTTTTGAAAAGAAGGGAAGTCAAGGTTCTTGTCGAGTCTGAGTCAAATCCTGGATTTTCAAAGGCGATGAGTATGATTTCTGATCAATTTAAGGCTAAAGAAGAAGCTATTGTTGTTAAAGCAGTAAAGAGTAAGTTTGGAAGAAATACTTTTCTTATTGATGCTTTTATCTATGACTCTGTCAAGGATAGAGAATTTATTGAGCCTAAGAAGAAAGTGAAGAAAGCTGCTCCTGGAATGGAGGCTGCTAAGTAAAATGGCATCATTAACAGGCGGTTCAGGAAAAGAAAGAACGGGTAAAAAGCCCCATAAGAACAAGCCACTTGGTAAAAAATATTTACATTACAAAATTGATGGAGAAAAGGTAAGTCATGATAATTATTGCCCAAGATGCGGACCGGGAATATTTCTAGCAAAACACAAAGATAGAGTTTATTGTGGAAAGTGCCATTATACTGAATTTGTGAAGAAGTAAAATTTGTCTTAACAAGGAAAAGATTTAAAAGTAATAAGCTACTTGGCGTATTATGGTTATGACTGAAAGGAAAGAGGCTTGGTTTAGGATAATTGTTTTAATTATTTCAGGTATTGTTTTATTAGTTTGGAGATATCTTATCGTAGTACTTGCTGTAATTAATTGGTTTGTAACAATATTCTCTGGAAAAAGAAGTAAAGGTCTTGCTGAATTTTGTGAATATTGGAATACTGAATTCTATAAGTTTTTAAGGTACCTTACTTTTGTTACAAACAAAAGACCGTTTCCATTCTCAAGTATGCAAAGGATAAGTAAGTTTGGGAAATGAGATTTGAGCAGTAGCTTTTTTAAACTCTAATTTATCATTATTCTTGAGGGTGATTCGACCTCAGCGAGTTCTGAGTAAATGGATAACAAAATGGTAAGAATAATCATGCCTCCAGAATTAAATTTCGCTGATCGTGCTTTACTACCCAAAACAGATCATAGAACGCTTCCGAGAGTAATAGAAATAAACCCTGGAGAACCTCTATTGATTTTACCTAAAACTCCCGGAAGAGATGCAAATTATCTTTATCTTGGTGAATTTGAAAGCTTTAGTAAACCTAGGTTAAGATTTTCTAATGCTTATTGCTTTCGCTCACCCATAGAGGGAAATGGCATTTTAATCCCTCAAATTACCTTAATGAGAGATTTTAATCGATTTTTGGTTCCGAGAATGTATTCAGTCAAAGGAATTTTGGACTTCTGGTTTAGAAAAAGGTGCATAAAAGAATGTCTAGATGAGTATTGGGAAGGTAAAGGCAAAGTTTATTCAGAAATTGTTGATAACTTATTCAAATAGTCTCTCAATCTTTGATGCAATCTAAATGTTTATAAACCTCTTATTTATATGTTTTTTATGGCAAATCTTGAACTGGGCGATATTGTCTGTGCTTTTGAGAAAAATAAAATTAATGGAGTTAAGGTCAGCCAAACTGCTGAACCTAGGTCTTTGGTAGTTAATATCGGCGATGTGTCTGCTTCAAAGAAAGATGTCATTGTTAAGAGAGCTTATTCTCTTCTTTATGACAAGCTTGGTTTAGGAACATTTGGTGCAAAATATGACAAGGATAAAAAGGCTCTAACTTTGGAATATAGCCTTGCTGGTCGTGATTTCCTTGGAACTGGCGGTTGTGGTAGTTCAATGTGCTTTGTTTCTGATGATTCTGCGAGATAATAATGTACTCCTTCCTGCGAGGTGATGCAGAAAAGAACTTTCGAGAAAAACTTTCTGTTATACATGGGAAAAATGGTTTTGAGAAACTTAAAAGATATCATCAGTCTCTTATTGATTCCGAACGTGTTGCGCCGAGAGATTACTCTTTTGGAAAGAAGCTGGAAAGTAGAGTCTTTTTCACTCTTCCCGGCGAGTTTCCTGGTGCGTCAAGAAACTGCTTTGAATCTTCTGTAGATCTTTTTCTGGCTGCTGAGTCTCTTTATCCAGAATCACAACCTAAGCTGGTTTATGTTAATGAAGGAAAAAGAGGTACTCATGGCACAGTAATATTCAGGCATAATCGTAATATATATCGTGCTGACGCAGTATATCAAATATTCGCCCCGGTAGTCATACAAAAGAACAAAATGGTTTCTCCAGGAGATGATGATGAGAGGGTTACTGTATTTAAGTCAATACATGAGGTAAGTCATGAGGGTCTTGAGAGAACAGTTAACTCGCTTAGATCTGGTGATGTCAAGTTGTTCCTAACAGGCGGCGGCCAAATGGTCGAGAAGAGGTATGATGTTTTCAGGCCATATGGCATATTTATGAA
>CAYWEK010000001.1:0-52224 GCA_964457475.1 Candidatus Woesearchaeota archaeon | reverse complement strand
CCAAGGGTGTCGGAGTTCACGCATTAAAAGGGATCGTTAGCTGGGTTAAGAACGTCGCGAGACAGTTTGTATAATATCTACAAGGAGCGTAATTGTCTGAGTGGAAAGAGTATCTAGTACGAGAGGAACGGTACTCTGGTGCCTCTAGTCTACCGGTTGTTATGAGCAGGCCGGGCAGCCACGCACCAGGGGATAAGCACTGAAAGCATCTAAGTGCGAAGCCCTCCGCAAGACGAGACAATAAAGGCCGTCAAAGAAGATGACGTTGATAGAGTTGGTGTGTAAGACTCAAGAACCCGAGAGTTTTAGCATGCAACTACTAATAGCCTCAATAAATAATAATTTTC
The DNA here is from genome assembly GCA_964457475.1 of Candidatus Woesearchaeota archaeon. Taxonomy (GTDB): domain Archaea; phylum Nanobdellota; class Nanobdellia; order Pacearchaeales; family GW2011-AR1; genus VGKP01. Next base: position 51,877 of record CAYWEK010000001.1, on the reverse strand, counting down.
TGACAAATTTCCTTACCTTCCTGCTTGTTTTATTTGATATTTTTAGGATTCTATTCAAATTTTAAGACAACAATCTTTATAATCTATGATCTAACTATTTTTTTATGTATAGACAAGAATATTTGGATTGTGCAGTCAAAAATGAAATTGTTTTTAGAGCAATTTTAAGTGATTTAAAAAATAACAGAAGCAGTAGATTCAGAGGAAACTTAATACCTGAAGATTTAGATATAGAGTGTAGCATTTCAGAGATATATAAAAAATATTCTTCTCCAGAACTGGCAGGAAAGTTCACAATATCTTATTTTAAAATCAGAGAAGATAGTAAAGCAGTAATTGCTTTTGACAACATTGGAAATTTAGAAAAATTTTCAAATGAAAAAGGAAAAGGAATAGAATTAAGATATAATGTAAAAAAAGATAATTCTGTAGAGTATGAAGCCGATATAAAAGATTGGGAATTTACCAATGGTAGAGAAGGAGATGTTGAAATTTTTAATATTTTATCAGGATTGAATCCGCGGAAAATATAATTTAATATTACTAATCTTATTTTAAGTTTGGTATAGCAATTATTATAAACTTATTTTATCTTAATATATTGAAAATGAGAGTGAAAAGAGGTGCAGAAGTCTATACAACGGGGCATCCAGTAAGAAAATATGATTTTGTTTCTCCTAATCTTGAAGGTCTGCCAACAGCCGTTGTTAGTTCAGCATCAAATAAAATTTATAGGCTTCCCATAATTCATCTCATACGCAATAGTGAAGGCGAAGCTTATCTTGGTTCTTATGCTTTGGTGTTAAGAGATGACAAATATATTCTTTTGGATGGAACTAAAGTGGGAAAAAGAGGTCTTCAAAGGAGAAAACTGGAGGCAGAGTTGTTTATGCTGATTAGAGAATCTCCTGAAGACGAGGACTCTTTGAGAAAAGCAGCAATTGCTAGATATGGGGAATTGGACGAAAAACTATTTCAGGAAGCATTATTGCTAATGCTAAGAAATCATTTTGCGAGAGTAGAAGATAAGGGGATTGTTCCTCTAAATAAAATATTAAAAGCAGAAGATGTCGGAGGCGATCCAAGAAGAAGAGAATCCTCTGACAGACATCTTCGCAGAATTACAAGTAAAGGAATGTTTTATGGGCTTTAACTATTAAAAAACATCGTCAAAAGTTTTGTGAAATTTCTGCTTCGCAATTTTTAATGCTTTCTTTCCCTCAGATGTTAAAGAATAAGTTATCATTTTACCTTCCTGCTTCTCCTTTATGAATCCTGATTCCTTAAGACTCTTCAGTGCCGGATAAATCGTTCCAGGGCTAGGTTTTTCGCCCTTTCTCTTTTCAAGCTCATTGGAAATATCTTGTCCATTCATTTGTTTTTTTGAAATTAAAAATAATATCAAAAATGAAAGTAATCCTCGCATATCGCAGCAGGCAGGTACACTATTTTTCTCAACCATCTAGATATCGGTTATCCGATATATTTAAATACTACCTTTCTTTGAATATCGTATGTCCGATAATAAAAAAGTAGTAAAATGGGATAAAATTGCTTCTGATGAAGCAATAAAGAAAGTTATAGATTCACTTAAACAGGCAAACGTAAATGTTATTGTCGTTAGTACCAAAGAAGAAGCTAAAAAAGAGGTTTTGAAACTGATTCCTAATGGAAGTGAAGTTATGCAGATGACTTCTGTGACTCTTGATTCCATCAGTTTATCTGAAGAAATAAATAATTCAGGCAATTATACTTCTTTAAGGAATAAACTGAATTCTCTTGATAGAAATACACAAAAAATGCAGCAGAAGCAGCTAGGTTCTTCTCCAGAATTCGTTGTTGGAAGTGTTCATGCGATTACAGAAGACGGAAAGGTAGTTGTTGTTTCTAACACTGGCAGCCAACTTCCAGCTTATGCTTATGGTGCAGGGAAAGTAATATGGGTCGCAGGAGCGCAGAAGATAGTTAAGAATCTCGAAGAAGCCATGAAAAGAATTTACGATTATATTCTTCCATTAGAAAATGTCAGATTAAATAAAGCTTATAATATAAACACAGGCAGTAATGTCAGTAAGGTATTAATATTTAATAAGGAATTTGAGCAAGACAGGATCAATCTTATTATTGTAAAGGAAAAATTAGGCTTTTAATCATACAAACATTATTAAATATAATGATTCTAGAAAAACAATGGAAGAACAAAAAGAGGCTGTGAAAAATAAGGAAGAAAAAAGTAAAAATGTTCTTGAAAACGGAACATATTCTATCTATGGGCCTGAAAACGGAGATATTGTTTTTGATACAATAGAGCTTCATGCTGGTTCTGGTGCTAAAAGAATCTGGAAAGTTGAGGAATTTGGCGCAGAAAAAATTGTTTTCAAGGTTTTGAAGTTTGGGTGAATCGTAACATTTAAAACCCTTCTCAGCGCTGAATTTTAAAGAGTCGGAGAGCTGATTTCGGGACTTTGCCATTAAATTGGCAGGAATTGTAATGAATTCTAAGTTCTGAGGAAGGTCCGGACATCATATAAGGCGACTCCTCGAAAGGGGAGCAGTTGTGAAGCTGAGCTCCGCAACAGAAACGACACCGCTCTCATAGAGCAATGAATCATGTGAGAAGCTAGGAAATGAGAGAAAGGATGAAACGGGCGACTTCGCTGATGCAAAAGCCAAAGCCGCTTGCTAAGACTGATGTCAGCATGAATGGTCTGATTACAGCATTCAACAAAATCTGGCCTACTCCGACTCTTTTTATTTTTGGTTAGCATTTTAGAATAACAATATCTACGTCGACAAATTTATATCGTTGATAAATTTTTTACACTGGATTCGGCTTGGATAAAAAAAGAGGAGATAAAAGAGGTGTACTTAAATGTTGGAATCATACATAGATCAATCTATTCAGAAAGCGATAGGAGTTTCCATAGTAGGTGGCATTGCTATGTTGACATTCGGAACATTATTTTTTCATGATGAAGTTGAGTGACTAATAAGGAAATTTTGGAATGCTTAGTGCTGTTCAGCAGACAATCTATCCAGCTGTCAAGTTAAGCGTAACGTCACTTGACAATCTTTATTCATCTTATTTTATCTAACCACAGAATTAATATTAATTTTTCTTAAAAACATTTAAAAGCATGTTCTCTTTAACTTTTTTGCGGGAATATAGCACAATGGGAGTGCACGCGATTGAAGCTCGCGCCGTGGGGGTTCGATTCCCCCTATTCCCATAATTACTTTTACATAACTTTAAATAAAAGTTTCACTTGTTAATATTACAAAGAGGCACAACAAAATGCCAAAAAAGGCAAGAAGAAAAACCAAAAAAACTTCTCAAAAGACAAAAAAGAGAAGTACTCATCGTTCTAAGAAAAAAGGCAGACGTTAATCTTTTTAAAAGAAGATTAGAAGAAATACTTTAATTATTTTTAATATTTTCATTATCGGTTGTGAGCCATAGAGCAATATTTATAAAACCCTTTTGCCTCTAAAAATAATGGTAAAAGAGAGTGTGAAAGATGGTAACAGTCTAGGAGTTACTTCAGTTAATCTTGGTATTCTGAGCATTATATTTTCTCTATTTATTCCTGCATTAGGTGTGATTCTTGGGTTAATATCTCTCATTTTTGGTCTTAAGCAAAGAAGAGTGAACAGAAATTCTTGGTCAAAATCAGGAATTATTCTTTCAATCATAGGAATTGTGCTCTCAATTTTACTCTGGGTATTACTTACAACAGTTCTCTCACCTTACATTAATAGTGCCTTGCAGAGTTCACAATGAAAATGATGAAAAATAAAAAAGCGGCAATTGAATTATCGGTAAGTACGATTATAATTATCGTTTTAGGTGTTTCCATGTTGATACTCGGAATGGTTCTGATTAGGAGCATATTGTGCAGTGCAATAGGATTAACGGGCAACATAAATGGTGCTGTGAATTCTGAAATCAACAAATATTTTGGAGATTCAGGAGGTGAAGTCGCATGCATTGGTGCTTCGGGCGATCCCATAAAGATGGCTACAGGTCAGGAAAATATAGTTTATTGCGGAATAAGAGCCCCAGCCCAAGCAGATTATCAGGTCAGCGTGACGAGTGTTCGTTCAGGGATATCTTCACTTACCAATGATCAACTTCAAAAATGGATAGTGCAATCTCAATATTCTGGAACAGTTGCACCTGGAGATTCTATTCCAAAGAAAGTTGTTAGGATAGATATTCCTTCAAATGCTCCTGAAGGAGCAATAACAATACAAGTCCAAGTAACTAAGGATGGGACATTATTATCAACGCAAGACCTTGATTTTACAATAAGTAGAGTAGGAACAGTGCAGGGTGCAATCTGTTGATTCTAAAAACAATTAAAAACCCTCTATTGTTAGATTTTTTATGAAAGAGTTTGAAGATTATAAGAAGTACAGATGGTTTTACACTTTGTCAGGAAAGCTTGTTATAGGTGGGAAAAATTCAGCGCAAAATGATTCTCTCTTGAGTAAGGTCTCCTCCTCTGGTCGAGAATATATGGTGATGCATACTGCAGAACCAGGTAGTCCTTTTACAATTATTATTTCCGATGTAAATAGGATTGCAAAGAGAGACATTGAGGAATGTGCAATCTTTACAGCATGCTTTGGTAAAACCTGGAAGTTAGGGAAGAAAGAAGCACTAATACACATATTTTCTTCATCACAGATTTACAAGAGTAGGGAAATGCCTGAGGGAACATGGGGGGTTGCTGGTCAAGTGCAAAAGATTTCAGCTCCATTACATCTTGTTATGATAAAACAGGACTCAGTATTAAGAGCTGTTCCTGTAAAATCTGTGAAAAATAGTAAAGATATTCTGCTATCCATCAAGCCGGGGAAAATTAAGAAAGAGGAAATTCTAGCCAAACTTGCTGTTGAACTTGATAATCATTTCAGCCAGTCTGAGATTCTAGCTGCTCTTCCGGCAGGCGGAATCTCAATTTCAAAAAAATAAAATGAATAAAGTAATGAAAATAATCGCAGAAGCAATTCCTATAATTCTGATGATTTTACTTATACCAAACATAATTAATGATTACATTCTAACCCTGCTTTATTTATTAATAATCGCAGCATGTTTTTTTATTAAATATGAAAGGAAGGATGCGTTGTTTTTGATATTTGGTTTTGTCATAATGATTGTTTCAGAATCTTTCTTTATATTAATGGGTGTAGAAACTTTCAATAGAAACACTCTTTTTGGAATTATGCCTATATGGCTGCCAATTTTGTGGGCATACGCATTCGTAGTAATTAAAAGATCTATAAATATCCTATAAGATGACTCTCCCACCAATAAAATTCCAGATAGGTAAGAATGGCATTAATCAGGGCGTTTTTGATTCCCTAACTTTGGCTTTCAAGAATCATAAGCAAGTCAGAGTTAACATGTTAAAATCTTCAGGTAGAGATAGAAATTCAATCGAAAATATGGCAACTGAGATTGTAACCAACTTAGGTAAGGATGGAAAGAACAGATTCGGATACAAAATAATAGGTTTCACTATTATTTTAAATAAACATACTTCAAGCAAAGAATAAGTTTATAAACGCTCTAATTTAGTCATATTTAGGTTTAACGGCTTTAAGCCGGTCTAGCACTGAAAAGTGCGGCCTATTATATTAAAATGACGGATGTAAGATCAATTGAACCGGGGAAATATAACAAAGCTCTAGCAGAGGCTTTGAAAAAAATTCCTGAATTTGAAAAGCCAGAATGGGCTGACTTTGTAAAGTCGTCCACTCATAAGCAAAGACCAATTTTAGATGAAGATTTTTGGTATAAAAGAGGTGCAAGTATTCTTAGACAACTTTATATAAATAAAATAGTAGGTGTTCAGCGTTTGAGGACCAGATATGGTGGTAGGAAAGATAGGGGAATGAAGCCACCACGTTTTACAAAGTCGGGTGGAAAAATAATAAGAAAATTATTACAGCAGGCAGAATTAGCAGGATTAGCTGAAAAATCTACAAGTAAGAAGGCTGGTCGCCAGTTAACTCAGAAAGGTAAAGATTTTATGGAGAGCATTGTAAAATGAAACCAGAGCATCAAAAAAAAGTCAAGTTGGCTGTAAAGGAAAGACAGACAAAGTGGGCTCCATTTTGGGCAGTCATGAAAAGATATGGGAAAGGTAAAAGAGTACATCCTTCCCAGATGACTAAAAACAGAAGACATTGGAGAAGAACAAAGTTGAAGATCAAGCCAAGGAGGACTCCTAAGTCTCATCTAGGATAATAATATGGCAGATACAAAAGCAATAAAAATTGAAAGAGAATATATTATCCCATTGAGAAGAGCGTGGGTAAATGTTCCAGAATATAAGAGAGCAAGAAAAGCAGTTATGACCATAAAGAAATTTATAGCAAGACATATGAAAGTAGATGACAGAAATATTAAGAATGTTAAGCTCGATGTTTATTTGAATAATGAAATCTGGTTTAGAGGACATTCAAAACCGCCTGCAAAAATAAAAGTCAAAGCAATAAAGGAAGGAGATATTGTGCAAGTAAAGTTTGCTGAGACTCCGCAATATGTTAATTTCCTAAAGATTAAGAATTTAAAGGCTCATAAGAAAGCAGAAGTCAAGAAGCCAGAAGAGAAGAGAGAAGAATCTGCTCAGGAACAGCAGACAGAAGAACAGAAAACCAATGAGAAAGAGAAAGAAAAAGCAGTTGAGCAGCAAAACATAAAGCAGGCAGAACAGCAGACAAAAGCCCAGAAGCACACTACAAAAGCTAAAGAACAGCAAATTCACAGAATGGCATTAAAGAAATAGGTAATATTATAATATCTTTATTTCTCTTACTTCTATGTCTTTATTGTCTGAATTAAAAAAAGAATTGCGAGGACTCACTAACCATACAAAGGCTAGACTTTTAGCCAGATATTTTAAAACAGGAAAGGGAGAATATGGAGAAGGAGATATTTTTTTAGGAATCACTGTGCCAGAAAGCAGAAAAGTTGCAATAAAATATAGACACATATCATTGAAAGATGTTGAATCTTTGCTCAGATCTAAAATTCATGAAGAAAGGCTTATTGCACTTTTAATATTAGTTCATAATTATGAGAAAAATCCTCAAAAAAGGCGCGAAATATTTAATTTTTATCTAAAAAATACAAAATATATCAATAATTGGGACCTAGTGGATTTATCCTCGCATGAAATAGTAGGAAACTATCTTTTAGGAAAAAATATTGATGTGTTATACAAATTAGCAAAGTCTCAAAATATCTGGGAAAAACGTATTGCTGTAATTTCAACATTTCCCTTCATTAGAAATAATAAGTTTAATGAATCTTTGGAAATATCAAAGATTTTATTGAAGGATAAACACGATCTAATCCACAAAGCTGTTGGCTGGATGCTCAGAGAGATAGGAAAAAAGAATCAAAAAATAGAAGAAGACTTCTTAAAAAAGCATTATAAATCAATGCCAAGAACAATGCTGAGATATGCTATTGAAAGATTCTCTGAGAGCAAAAGGAAAGCATACTTGAAAGGCGAGATTTAAATATCATCTGTTGATTATTGGTTTATGGAAAAATTAGACATAGACAAGATAAAAAAAAGTAAAAGTACTAAGGAACTCTTGCATTTTGGAATAATAAACATTGATAAGCCTTCTGGCCCAACATCATTTTCAGTATCCGATTTTATAAGAGAATTACTTGGTTTAAATAAAACTTCTCATTTGGGGACTCTCGATCCAATGGTTTCCGGCGTTCTGCCTATTCTTCTGGGAAGAGCTTGTCGCTTAAACGAATATCTTATGCATAGGAATAAGATTTACATTGGAATAATGAGATTACATAAAGAGATATCTCAGGAAGAACTAAATCAGATAATTAATAAGTTTATAGGAAAAATAATGCAATTGCCTCCAAAACGCTCCCGCGTAAAAAGAACGATAAGAGAAAGAGAAGTTAAATCATTTGAAATCCTAGAAGTCGATGGAAAAGATATATTGTTTAGAACAGAAGTCCAAGCAGGAACATATATTAGAAAATTATGCGATGATATTGGAAGGGAGATTGGTGGAGCACACATGCTTGAATTGCGTCGAACAAATGCAGGCATTTTCTCAGAAGAGAATTTATTTACTTTATATGATTTTGAAAAAGCACTTGAAGAATATAAAAAAGGAGATGAAACTTCTCTTAGAAAGATGCTTATTCCAGCAGAAATTGTTGCAACTTTACTACCAATTGTTAACATCAAGAAACAAGTAGTCAAAAAAGCATTTACTGGCAGTCCAATTTTCCCAAATTTTCTGGAGAGCAGTAAAGAAATTAAGGAATTAAAAGAAGGCGAGAAGTTTTGCATTTTCTCAGAAAGCAAGATTATAGGTTGCTATAAATTCGTTGGCAGTGAGGAAATTATTGCAGTCCCTGAATTTGTTTTGAATTGAATGCTAAAGCTTAAAAGTGGAAGATTCTAAAATGAGATATGGGAGAATTTATTTATTATTCAAGAACTGCCCCTACTTCAGGAAATTATATCAAAGAAGATCTGCAGCAGTCTGGGCGCATCGATATCGCTATTCATACAGTAATTGCGACGTTCTTCCTAAGCCACAAGATAAGAGCTGATGCAAAGTTGCATCTTTGTTTTGCCGGACCACCTGATCCACCAAAGCATTTAGAAATAAAACCAGTTACAGAGGGAAAAACAGGTATAGATAAAATATATCTTGCAAAAACAAATGTTTCAGCCGTGCTTAAAAAAATGCTTTACAAGTATAGGGAAGGAGAAAAAAGAGAGGTGTTTCCTGGTTTTTGGGTTGAGAAAAAGAGTTTTTTAGAAGTAGTCAAGGAGTTGTATAAAGAAGGAAGGAATTTGTATATTCTAGATCCAGACGGAGAAGATATAAGATCGGCCGTAATAGAAAAAGATCCTATTTTTATACTTGGTGATCACAAAGGTCTTCCATTAAAGGAGCTAAAAAGGCTTAAGCAAATTTGTAAGCCTATAACAATAGGCCCAAAAGTCTATTTTGCTTCTCAGACAATCGCAGTAGTCAACAATGAGCTGGATAGAAGAGAGGCATCTGCTGTATAAATTAAATATTTTTTATTACAACAATATTTAAAAGCTCAATTTGCCCCAGAAAAATATGGCAAAAGGAGTTTCTATAAAATTCAAGTCGTATACAGAGACAATTCCAAAGCTGCTTGACCTTATAAAGATGGATCAGGAGCTGAAGAAGCATGATAAGATTGTTCTAAAGCCTAGTTTAAGAAACTCAAATTCCCAAAACACTTCTGTTGATTTTACAGACGCAGTTTTAAACTATTGCCTTGCTAATAAAAATCCAGACGCAAAGATATTTGTTGCAGAAGGTTCAGATGGAGAAGATACTCTCGAGGTTTTTGAGAAATTTGGTTACAAGAATCTCGCAGAAAAGTATTCAATAGGCATTATAGATTTGAATAATACTGAGGCGCAAGAAGTAACTAGTACAAATTTCATGAAATTTGATTCAATAATGTATCCAAAAATACTTCTTGACAGTTTTGTTATCTCACTTCCAAAACTTTCTGAAGATTCAGAAATTGAGATGCAAAGTGCACTTTCAAACATGCTTGGAGCTTTCCCTGCCCGTTATTATAAAGGCTTGTTTTCAAAAGATAAAAGCAAAATAAGGCGTTGGCCCCTAAAATTCTCTTTGAATGATATCTTAGCTTGTAAAATGCCCGACTTTACTCTTATTGACGCTTCCGAACAAGGCTCAATTCTCGCAGGAATGCCTTTTGATATGGACAAACAAGCTGCGAAGCTTCTGGGAAAAGAGTGGAGAGCAATCCAGTATTTGAAGTTGATTGAGGAAAGGTTTCCTGAAAAACCTGCTCTAGAACCAAATCAGGTAAAAACTCCAGAGTAAGCTATATTAAGTAGTATTTCTTGCTCTAAGATATGAAGAAAGCAATAAGAATTTATTTAACTGGAACAGTTCAATCAATGTTTTTTCGTCTATTTATAAAAGAAAATATGGAAAATCTTGATGTGAAGGGCTTTTTTAGAAAGCTTGAAAATGGAAAAGCAGAGATATTTCTTGAGGGAGAGAGTGTAAATGTTGACGCTGCGGCTGCAATTTGCAAAAAGGGTCCGAAATATGCCCAGATAAGAGGAGCTGAAGAAAAGTCAGAGCACCTGCAAGGTTTCAAAGATTTCAGAATAATCAACTTTTAGTACATCTCATAAATCTTTATAAAATAAGTTTAAGCCTCTTTTTTATGGATTCGGGACACACTAATACTTATACTTCTGACTTTTGGGATGGATTGAAGCCTGAATCTTTCAATAAGAGAGATCATTCTAACGCCTGGACATTCTCAGTAAGCCAAAGAACAAGTTTAAAATATTTAAATGTAACAACTATAAAAGGTAGACGTTATTTTTTTATTCCGATATATACAATTTTAATAACAAACAATGAGCCTGCCTTGGAAAGAGATAGAAGAGCATTCCATGAAGATTCTCCAGGTCATGTTACTACAGCGCATAGATTTTATCGTTTTAGAAAAGCAATAGGCACCCATTTGGCAGCTCTACATAGACTGGATGACATAGGTTATTAGTAATTTATATAAATGCCCTTTTCCAGTCAAAAGAATGGGAAGGCAAGATGAGATTGTAAAAGAAAGACTGAGGAAATTATCAGAATTGAAAAAACTAGGGATAAATCCATATCTTTCTAAATACAAGACGGACAATATATCATCTGAGTTACATGAAAAATATTCTGGACTCAAAGAAGAAGGCAAGACAAAGGAATCAGTAAGTGTTTCAGGCAGATTGATGATTGTAAGAGATATGGGTAAGATAATTTTTGGGACAGTTAATGATGGTTATGGAAAAATCCAGATAATTCTTCAGGAAGAAGAGACGCCTGCTAAGATAATTGACTTTTTCAAAAAGTATATTGATGCCGGAGATTTTGTGGCTGCAGAAGGTAATATAATAAGAACTAAAAGAGGAGAGCTGTCAATTTTAGTGAGTAAGATTATATTGCTTACAAAATCAATTTTTCCATTACCAGATAAATGGCAGGGACTTCAGGATTCGGAAGAAAGATTAAGAAAAAGATATTTAGATATATTGATGAATCAGGAAGTTAAAGAAATTTTCATAAGAAAGGCAAAATTTTGGAATACTATAAGAAATTTTCTTATTGAAAGAGGATTTCTAGAAGTTGAAACTCCTGTTTTGGAGACTTCAGCAGGCGGAGCGAGTGCAAAACCCTTTGTGACTCATCATAACTCACTTGATTTGGATGTTTACTTAAGAATATCGATGGGTGAGCTTTGGCAGAAAAGATTAATGGTTGCTAGCTATCCAAAAACTTTCGAGATAGGTCGGCAATTCAGGAATGAAGGAATGGATGCTGAACACTTACAGGATTACTCACAAATGGAATTTTATTGGGGATATGCAAATTATGAGGATGGCATGAAGTTGGTTGAAGAAATGTATAAAAAAATTGCTAAAGAAGTTTATAATCGAACGAATTTCAAGTTTGGAGATCACGAATTTGATTTGTCCAAGAAATGGGAAAGAATAGATTATGCAGACACGATAAAGAAAATGACTAAGATAGATATTTTCAAGGCAAAAGATAATGAGATAGAAAAAAAACTTTCAGAATTGAAGGTTGAATATGAAAAGAAGGCTGGTCACTCAACTCTTGTTGATGCTCTATGGAAATATTGTCGTGCAAAGATCCCTGGCCCTGCATTTTTGGTAGGGACCACAGTTGATGTCTCCCCTCTTGCAAAAAGAGATGAGAAAGATTCAAGAAAAACAGAGCGTTTTCAAGTTATATTAGGTGGGAGTGAGGTGGGAAATGGATATTCTGAATTAAATGATCCGATAGATCAGGAAGAAAGATTCAAGGAACAACAGTCAATGAAGGATTCTGGGGATTCGGAGGCACAAAGCCATGATGTTGACTTTGTTGAAGCTTTGAAATATGGTATGCCTCCAACTTGTGGTTTTGGAGTTTCAGAAAGACTATTTGCATTCTTAGAAGGCAAACCAATTAGAGAGACAGTTATCTTCCCTCTTATGAAGCCAACTGATATACTGAATAAAAAAGATAAAAAAGGAGGTAAAAATAATGGTTGATTTAATAATAAAAAGTAAGATAAAAGCAGCTGTTCCTGATTTGTCTGTTGCAGGTGATGTTCCAGATGCATTAAACAAAAAAGTTCAAGAATTGCTTGATGTAGCGGCAAATAGGACCAAACTAAATGGCCGCCGCACTTTGCAGGCAAGAGATTTGTAGGACAATTCAAAAAATGCGGGCTAAAAAGATAATTTTATCACTGTTATTAGGAGTTATGCTAGTATTGGTCTTGCCTAATATTGCATCAGCTTATTCAACAATTAATATATATCTTGACCAAACTGGAGAAGCAGTCTTTATTGGAACAACTACAGATAATATCACAAATTCTTCATTACCGGATGGTGTGGAAGTTAATAATTATAAAATATCTGGAATAACTAATACTTTAACATCAAAACAAGGAGATAATTGGACTTTCCAATATTCATTAAAATATTCAACATTAAACTTAATTCTTCCTAACAGTATAAAAATAACAAGCAACTCCAACGGAGATATAGAAGTTTCTGATAGAGATGTAATAGTTTCTTCGAAAGATTATTTAAATATAACTTACTCTTTTACCTCACAAAGTCAAGATAGTAGTCCAATAACAATAATTGTCTTTCTTATAATAGCAATTGCCGCTTTAATATCTCTGATAGTTTTTTTCAATGTAAGAATGAGTAAAAAGAATAAAAGAAAGCTAAATATTAATAATAAAAATAATAAAATCTCAAATCTTGAAATAATAGAGAAAGTATTAAATGAAAGAGAAAAGATTATTCTCTCAAATCTGAAAAAAACTGGTAAAATAAAAATGTCCTATTTGAGGAAACTGTCTAATATACCTAAGGCTTCATTCTCAAGGCATTTGCAAGAATTGGAGAAAAAAGGTTTGGTAAGAAGGTTTGGAGAAGGAAAAAATAAGCTGGTAGAGTTGGTAGGAAAATAGATCAATATCGTTCCACTTTAGTTCCAGGCGACTTATTTATACTTTTTTTCACTACAATTTCTATGAAAAAGACATATTATAGACTGAAAGGAGGAAAAATAAAATGACAAGTAAAATAACTATGTTTGCGATGACCTTTTTGCTAGTCGCAGGAGTATTTGCCACTTCATTTGCTGTTGCAGATGATAATGGCACAGATTTTTCAACCATAACTCCAGCAAGTGTTAGCGATGACATTAGTTCATCTCTCTCAGACTTAAACCAATCATCTGGTTATAGAATGGTAAGTTCAAGCGTAATCACATATGGGCAAGGATGGATAACTTCTAGTACTAATAGTACAGGTTATCTTTTCAACGCATTGTGGGTAACACAAACTTTAACAAATATATCTAGTAGCGATATAAATAGTATAAGGAGCCAATACCAGAATGACTCAAGGGACAGGAATCAGGCAATAAGAGGCGCATTGGCGAATGCAGTCAACACTAGTTTCATAAAAAGAACTGATGGAAGAATAAATATAGATGTCGGAGCCAATCGTGGTGCGTTTAAAATAGTTGAAGATATGGGTGCTTCAACAAACGCAAGTTTAGTCTTTAATGTTTATGCAACGAACGATAAAAGTAATTCAAATTCGTTGGGGACTTTAAGTCTCTCTTCTACTGATTATTCAGCAGTATCTATCTGGACAGGAAATTTGAATCTGAACTCTGGAAATTTTGCTGGCACATATAGCGTCTCAATAGCTTCTAAGTCAAGTGGAATCGTCCAACCTAGAGTGGTTGGTAATCCTCAGAATATGCCTTCAGACAATAGAGGAAATATCTCTGGCGGAGGAATAGTTGGTTCTTTGAATGGAAGCGGAGCGAAGGTAGGATTTTGGCAATCGCTATTTAACAGATTAAGAGGAAGGTAAATTATTTTTCTTTTTTATTTCCTTTTTTTCTTCTAATAAAATTTAAAAACTCTTATTGTCTAATCTCTAAGAGGTGATAAAATGAAAAGAAGATTCCCAACTTTTGCAGTAATTTTGTTGATTTTAGGAATAATATGGTTGCTGAGTGATATGGGGGTAGTTAGTATTAATGTACCTTGGATACCGCTAATCATAATAGTTATTGCAATAGGTATGATAATCAACCATTCTGCGAGAACTGCTAATTAATATGTCAAATAAGTCAAAAGGCTCAAATGCCGAAAGGGAATTAGTTTCCTTATTCACCGAAAATGGCTGGAGAGCTGTTAGAGTTGCTGGTTCAGGAGTTAATGATGAATCTCCATGTGATATAATAGTTGGAAAAGTAGGTCAGAAAGGACATACTATAGAGGCAAAATCTTCAAGAAGCAATTATATCTATATAAAGAAGTCACAGATAGAGGATTTTATTCTTTTCTCAAATATAATTGGACTAAAGCCAGTGATTGCACTTAGATTTACTTATGAAGGTTGGCTTTTTATCTTCCCAGAGCAACTTGAGGATTCAGGAAAGAATTTTGTTGTTAGAAGAGCAAAAGCAAAGGAAGTAGGACAAAAATTCGGCCAATTTTTCAGTTAAAATTAATTTAACTATTGAGCTCCGCTTATTGTAACAGGACTTACAATTATGCTACATTGATTTGGAGCAGGTTCATTTCCATACAAGTCCATGCATCTTATATAATATGTCTGGCTTGATTTCCATTCAGCAAATAGATTATTCTGTATGTCTGGATTCGAATATATCATCTTTATCCCATCAGCTATATTAAAGTTACAGGAAGTAAGAGAATAGCTACATTGGGCGTTCTCATTTGTGACTATCTTCAATGCATCCTGCTTGTATACTCTTGTTACTATTGGAGGCTGAGTATCAACAGACACACTGAAAGTCGTGTTGGTTTCCGCAGCGTTTCCTCCAGAATCTATGCATCTGAAATAATATGTATAATCTCCTGTAGCTAGGTTAAGTGTCTGACTGTGTGTAAAGCTATCTGTCTGGAACATCGCGACATAGCTGTCATTTTGTCCTGTTGAAGAGAATGAACATGTTGAATTACCATCCCCAGTTGCTCCAGCACTTGTTTCAAGCTGTAGATTAACAGGTATTGTATCCGTACTTCCAGTTATAGTTCCATTTGGTGCAGCAGAAAGAATCACTAAAGGTTGGCTCCCCTTCAATACAATAGTTGTACTTTGTACATCAACATTTCTCTGATTATCAGGCTTGTCAGGCTGATCCTTGCATCTAAAGTAGAAAGTATTATCTTTATTATTTTGAATTCCAGTAAGATTTCCAAAACATGTATATTGTAGATTTGCATTTACTTGGTAACTTTGTGTTGTACAAGTCATGTTATTAGCCATAGAATCATAATCTTTATCTTGAGTGTCCCAGTTACAAGTAGCCGGCTCATTCGTGTATAATTCTATAGGCACATTGCTTTGTCCATATCCAACATAACTTCCAGATGGTATTGAAGAACCTTCTATTACTGGAGGAGTTGTGTCCGGTCCTTGATCAACACAGAATGCGAATGCATATTCAGCAACGTTTGTATTTCCATTTGCATCCATACACCTCACATAAAGAGAGAATTGACCATTATTTTGTAATGCTGGAGCAATAGAATTATTTCCAGTATTTGGACCGGGCAATGATAATATTTCAGTATGATTGTAATCAAAATAATTGCTTCCTCCAAAATAATATTGCATATCACTATAGTTTGCAGTATGATTATAATCTATTTTGCACTGTGCAGGTTCATTCGTAGTAATACCGAATTGTAATGGTGTGAAAGCAGGAAGACATCCTCCACCAGATGTAACTATTTTCGTTCCAATTGCCGGAGGATTTACAGCAGTATCAGGAGTATACTTTAATCCAGTAGGGGAAAGCGCGTCATTCCATGGAGTTATAGTTGGTGCAGCTACATCATTTGGACTTACCCACGCACACTGTTGATCATTGCTTCCAGCATTTAGTAGCTGACATGCCTGTCCTAGTGCTCTGCATCTATATTCAGTACATGGCTCGAAAGGATTATTATTGCACTTCTGGCATTGCGAGCCGCCAAGAGCTGGTTGGAAAGGAAGGCATTGAAAGTTCACCATTTTTTTAGTTTGGGATGAATAAGTTGCGATGAAAAGTGCTATTGCGACTACTGCTCCTACTGCAAAGCCTGCCTGTCCAGCAGTCTTAAACAATCCAAAAAATTTTCCATTACCTGCCACTAATGAGTTTAGATAGCCGCTTTGAAAGGCTCCAGTTACGGCTTGTCCAGCAAGAATGCCTCCAACTGCAGAAATAGTCAATGCATTAGTTGTTCCTTTTCCTAGACCAAAAGCACCTAATAATTGAATAGCTCCGGCAACAAGTCCGGCCCAAACAAGTCCTTGAGCAAGATGCCCAAGAAGAGGATTACTAATAGTGCCTAAACCTCCAGGTAATTGATAAGGAGTATATCCATTTGCATGTGATACTATTATAGGTGCGGATCCAGAGACTGGATTTATAGCTGCTGGAGGAGGCAATATTTGATTAGCTAGTCCATTATACGGACCGTTAAAACCGTTGAAGTCGGAAACGCCACCAAGCCCAGCCGTAGTAGATATGCCTGTTCCACTAGGATTATCAAGAGCCAAATTAGTATTATCAATTGCAGCATTAACAAAATTATTATTTATGATAAAAGAAAGAGTAAAACTGAATGAAATCATAAGAAAGATTTGCGCAATAACTCCAAAATAAACGAACCTCTTTTTCAGCCCTTTCCTCATATCTTATCAAGAATTTTTATGTTTATAAATATTCTTGAAGGTTAATAATTCCATCATTCATTTACAACATTAAATGTCAATTCTTTGATTATTTCGCCATTAACAGAGCACTCAGCAGAGTAATAACCATCTGTCAGACCATAAAATGTCAGCGCAGAGATTTCCGAGAAACCGTCATGAGTAAGTCCATTCAAACGCATTTCTTTTATACTTAATACGTCTGCATCTTTGAATAATTTAATATCAACGTTGTATGGAATAGTAACCGTACTTGTATCCAATATAGTTACATTTGCAGGAGCATAAAAAGTTTTTCTTATAGAAATTTCATTTAAATCAATTTTACCATTATTGTTCATGTCTTTCCAATAACAAAGAATTAAATCTATCTGCCTATTCTTCTGGGAAGGATAATTATTGATAGTTATATCGCTTCTTCCAGCCTCAGCAGCATCTATAGCTGTTTGCCTATTGTAGTCATTTTGTGCAGTTTCTGCAAGTGCGCCCCACGCTGCAGCGGCTCTGTAATTGCCTTGGTTTGCCTGAATTTGTGAATTAGCATCATATACTGCTCCTCCAGTAACTACTCTGTTTGCTAGATTGTCTAAGACATTTGCACCATCTTCTCGCATAGTAGCATCGCACCCACTCAAAATAGTTCCGGCAGTAACTAAACCTGCAATTCCTAAATGTTTACCTATTTTCATAAAAGATTAAGAAAATTATAGATATTTAAACTTTGCTGTTACTAATAAGTGACATAAATAATTAGGCGCTACTTGTTGTTATATTATAACCAGAACCATATCCTTGCTGGCCTATCCAGTTTACCTTTGGTCCACAATCACCAAGTGCCTCGCACACTTGTATTCTCTGTTTCTGCCAGTCAGATGTTAAACAGTCACAATTTGACTTACATGTCTCTCCACCAAACAAACCTTTTTCAAATGTAACTATACATTGCGCGTTTCCTTGCGCACATATATTTTGAGCATCACTACCGCTCCAGAATTGCAAACCTGGAGTGTATTGTGGGATACATGCTCCCCCAGTTGAACCATTAAGTCCTACTCCATTTTCCCAAAGACAATCTCTTTTATCAGTATTCTGGCAATCCTGTTGATTTGTTTGTGCAGTGCAATCTTGCCATCTATTTACTCTACATGCTGCCTGCGAAAACAATCCTGAAGATGTTTGTATACTTCCCTGAAGACAAACCTCTTGCCTAAATCCAGAACATTGCTCAAGAATTTCTTGTCCATTTTCACATATATGTTTGTAGAACTCACTTCCCACAGCATTATTGCCAGTGTTTTGAGATCCCGAATCAGTATAAACGCACCATGATTCTCCCTGTTTGTAAGACTTACCATCAGAAGTTTGTTGACAATTTAAGTCCTGACAAATATAATTTCCATAGCTTGGCTTAGCAGTACTTGATGATGATTGTCTACAGATACTTCCCTGAAGATAATTACAGTTTCCACATGTCTGAGAGTTCGAATTTCCTGAGTTAGGGCTGCATGATTGTGTGATAGTTTTAACATTAGTCCAATACTCTTGGTCATTTATTTTTGATGCATCATAAATATTTGCAGGGTTACCGCATGTATCAACGAAATAAACTCCATCTTTACCTGGAACGCAAGTAGTCTTTGTAGTAGGAGCGCAATTAGTGCCAAGAACTGGAGCTGTGCACAAGGTATCCTTATAGAATTGTGGTGTTTGTGCAGTGTTAGTATCATTAAATCCGAGATTACACTGTGCTCTAGTTGTAAACTTGCATGTTGTTTGCAAGTCGGATGAAGTATAAACACATGCGCCTTGATCCTGACCTTGGACTTGCTGTATACAAGCAGTTTCACTTGTTATGCTAGGATCATAATTTGTTTGCAAGCCAAGGGAAGATGAAAGATATTTACATCTTGTTAATGTCACATAAGCTGCTTGGTCTCCAAGAAGGCAACATCCAAGATTACACTGAGGTGGACTTTGTGCAGACCATATTCCACCATTTGCATTGCAGGTTATTTGTGGTGTATTTTGAAGACATGTTCCTTGCACAGAATTGTAACATGTTCCAGGATTGCAGAATGAAGTTGATGAACATGAAGTTGGCACTTGCCTTGATCCAGAAGCGCACTGACTTGCTGGAACATTTTGACAATATAAATTAGAAGTTGTTTTTTCACAACAAACTGTCTGGTTCAGACTATCTGCCAAAGTAAAATAAGTACTAAAAACAGAAACAAAGAGTACTAAACTGATTAATAAAGTAATTCTTAGTCCAAGATTTTTAATTTTTACTTTCATTTTACGTAGTTGTTCCATATCCTGGAGGCCATACTAGGCTTCTCGAGGCAAATCTAAAACTTTCATTAGTTGTAACATCAGTCAGGCTATAAACTTTACTGCCATCATCAAGTCTTATTTTTTGCATCACCAAATTAGGATAGTATTGAACATAAAGTGTTGTTTCAGAGTCTCCAAGTGTTGATTCATAATCGATTACGCTTGTTGCTATCATCAACAAGTCATACATCTTACTTGGTACTTCAACATTGAATCCGGTGAAACTCTTTGTCACTCCAGACTTTGTAGCAGTCATAGGTGCAGTTATTGATATTAGAATGTCTCCAGGATTTATGCTTGTCTGACTATCAACATTTCCTATAGTGACTTGATATCCTTGATTAGTATATTCCTGATTCAAACTTTGTACGCATCCGCTAACTTTACTTTTTATCAAAGTATTTAATTGTCTTTCAAAATTTTCTTTTATAAGTGGCTGTTGCACAACACAGGTCTTATAGTCTTCAGCAGTATAACACAAATATTGTATTTTAGCTCCTTGATATTCAAGATATGCATCAGGTGTTGCATAACCCCCAGTGCCACCAAGCAAAGCAACATCAGTTTTCAGATCTGGTTGAATGCAACTTGCAAGAAAAGAAACAGGTGAAAGCTCAGCTCCTTGGGTGATAGAAGGAAGTCTTGGATAAAAAACAATGAGCAGGATTATAGCAACAATCACTATTGCTATTATAACAAATATCGCTATTTGCCCCTTTTTGCCTCGCATGAATATCCGAGAAGACTCGTATTTATAATTGTTGCGAATCATAATTCCCCTCTCTTACTATTGTGCTGCATGTTCCAGGATAATTTCCAATTTTATCTTTACATTTTACATAATACACTTGACTTGTGTCAAAGTTTATACTATGATCATTTGTATAAATCCCGTTAAAGATGCTCGCATTGCTTATATCGAAAAGACATTTTTGACTATCATCATTACTATAATAGCATGTTGATTGTTCATCGGTTATTATATTGAGTTGTCCAGATTGAGAATAGATTCTTGTTATTATCGGCGGAGTTGTATCTAGAAGGATATTGAAATGTGCTGTTTTCTGCGCAACGTTGCCCACAGAATCGGTGCATATTATTGGAAGAGTTATTTCCCCAGGATATAAAGTCTGAAATACTTGGCTGTGACTTGTGCTCAATGTGCTGAAAAAGTCAATGGTTGAATTTCCCCAAACATAGGCACATTCAGCAGTGCCATCTAATCCACCAGATGTTTTGACATCAACTTCAACACTTGCTGGGGCAACTCCAAAACTTAAATTTTTGCCATCAACATTTATAGAGTCTATGTTTAATGCTTTTGAACTACGTGTGAAAGTTAGAGGATAACTCTGGGTGTTTGCATTTCTCTTTGTCGCATTATCCCCAGTCAACCAAGGTTGGTCAAGACATCTAACATAATACGTAGTTGAATTTCCAGAGAAAGGAAGAAGAGCATTACATTTCCATCCATATAATGTTCTCTGTGCAAAATCAGTTGCGCAACTAAAGTTATTTGCCATCAAATTATAGTCTGTATCTTTAGTGTCCCAGTTGCAATTTGCCGGTTCGCTTGTGTAAACAGATGCGTTAATACTTGTTGTATTAAAAGCAAGAGTTTTTGTTGAAGGATCAGAATATGTTATTGCTGCAGGAGTTGTATCATTACCAGGAGCTATGCAGAAGTTTATATCATACTCATTTGTATTCGTATTTCCTGATTTGTCCTGGCATCTCAAATAAATATTATAATCAGCAGTCGCATTTGGATTAAAGCTTTGAACTCCAAGGCTTTCAAGACTAGGTATAACTAATGGAAGACTATGGTTTTCGAGATAAAGTCCTGAATCAAGTGGTTGTTGCATATCATCAAATGATGCAGTATGCTCCGTGTCTATTTTGCACTGTCCATATTTATTAAGATTGATTCCAAAAGGTATTTGTTGGTAATTTTCAGTCAGACATCCACCATTGGAAGTTGTGATTTTTACTCCATTCTGTGTTTGCTGTGCAGTATATCCATCAGGCAAGAGATTTGTTGCAGGAGTTATTACTGGTGAGCTAGTATCATTTGGATTAATATTAACACATGCAGGATTTGCGCTACCTTCATTGATTAGTTGGCAGTTTTGGCCAAGACTTTGGCAGGAATATTGCGAGCATGGGAATCCATCTTTTCCACACTGATCGCATTTTGCTCCACCATTAGGAGCTTGCCATGGATCACATTCAAAAGAGTAATAGACTGTTTTTGTATCACCAATTCCAAGTAATGATAAGACTATTATTGCTATAATCACAATAGCAATCAGTACAACAGAAAGGGCAGATAAGAATGCCAAGCTTGTCCAGGCAGCGCTAAAGCTTCCTAATCCTCCGCCAGCAGCTATATTTGCCCCTATTATTCCTCCAGCAGTCGCTCCCACCGCCATTAAAGAATAAGTCACAGCTGGAGGTAAGCCCTTTCCTATTCCTGTGAAGTCAATCAAGAAAGAAACTAAAGCTAATCCTAAAGTGGCGCCGCCTATTGCGCCGAACGCTGCAGATGCCGCGGGAGTTAGCCCATAAGCTCCGGTGCCAGTTACCTGACCTATTTCAGTTGGTTGGGCCACAGCGCTACTAAGAGCTCCAAGTGATGCTAATCCTATACTCGTATGCGCCGCTGCAAGAACTAAAATTCCAACCATCCCAGATATCATGGAAAGTTCTCCGGTAACGCCGGCGGTTGGATCTGTAGGAGACTGAGCCTGTCCAAGCCATCCAGGAATTCCGATATTTCCATACAGCGAAGATATATCTGATGCTTGTATATACTGATTCTTGAACAAATTCTCATCAGCATATTTCACCAACCCATTAACATAATTATTGCTTAAATCTCCACTGCTTGCTCCAACTTCATTTCCAAGACTATCCTTACTAGTGCTCTTGAAAACATGTTCATTTTTCGTTAAATCTCCAATATAATTTACTTTTGTTCCGCAATCTCCTAATGAGATACATAAATCATTCATTTGTTCCGCAAATGATGAAGTTTGGCATTCACAATTTGCTTTGCATTGCCATCCTCCAAAAAGTTCTTTGACATAAACGACTTGGCATTGTTGATTAGCTATTGAACAGATTGCAGCCGCTCCAGTACCTCTTTGAGTTAAGTCAAAACCAGGAACATATTTGGGAGCGCAAATATTAAAATTAAAACTTCCTGATACTTGAACACTTTTCACGAAACAATCAGGGTTTTGCTTACAACTGTTCATGTCATTATTTTTATTGTAATCATAACATTCATAACCCAGATTTATTCTACATGCGGCAGAAGATATTTTACCAGTGGGAGTATTGGGAGTGCTTGTTTGCGACTCAACACAGATTTCATTTCTATAATCAGCACACTGGTCTGTTTCTATTTGTCCGTTTATGCACGTTTCCCTGAAATCTCTACTTCCAACAGTGTCTGTAGATCTCAAAAATCCTCCTGCTCCTGCGGCAGTTCCTGTTGAACCTTGATATGCACACCAGGACTCTCCATTTACTCTTTTTTGTCCATCTGCATCAACACATGATAAGTCTTTGCAGACTACATTTGCATTCGGCTCAGAAAGTTTTTGTGTATTTGTACTGGCTCCACATATGCTTCCAAGAACAAAATTGCAATTTCCACACGTGGCTTGATTAGCAAGCAAATTATTTCCGCTGGCAAGCGAACAGGCGGAATTTTTTGAAAGAATCATTCCATTGTTATAACTTTTGACTTTATTTGCATCATAAATATTCTCCTGATTTCCACATGAATCAAACCAATAAACTTCGTCTTTACCCTGTACACATCCAATTGTTGCCTGTGATTTACAACCTGTGTTTAACGCGTTATTGGAGCATAATAAGTTAGGATAAAATTTTCCACCTAAATCTTGTTCGCAATTAACCTGTGTTGTGAACTTACAAGAATTTTGCGTATTAGATGCAATTACGCAAGCTCCTTGTACTTGTGTTTGTGATAATGCAAGGCATGCGAGTTCAGTGCTGACTTCGGGTCTAAAATCCTCCGTTAGACCAGTTACATTAGAATCATGCGAACATTGTTGTGAAGTCTCAAAATATGCATTACTACCAAGGAGACAACATCCAGGTTTACATTGCGCCACATTTCCATTAGGATCATTGAACCATTGCCCACCGTCCTGTTGGCACGCAACTTGAGGCGCCCCTATTTGGCACGTTCCCTGCACAGGATCATAACATGTTCCTATTTTACATTGAGAAGTTTGGTCTGCTGTTGTAGGAAGACAGTCAACAGCGCAGTTCGCTGCGCAGTCACTTGCAGTATATTGCTGGCAGATTGAACCATTCTTATCGATAGGGCAAGTATATGCCCCACTCGTCAAGTCACTTTGTGATAATGCGGAAGCAAAACCAGTGTTGCCAAACACAATTTTGTCAAATATTCCAAGAGCTTTCAAAAATATAGCATCAGGATTAATAGCATATGAATTATATTGGATAATCATAGTTCCGTTAGGAGAATATTGCCCCATCATATAAGAAATTGCAAAAATCATCCCTATCATCAGAGACATCTCTAGAATTACTGAAAAATAAATATTTTTTTCGGTTTTTTCTTCCCTCATTTTAAATTCCTGGAGGTATAGCGCATCCTCTTACGGCTATATTCATCTCCTTCTTTGATTGTAGATCTTCTATAGTATATATTTTTGTCGAATCTGAGAAAGTAAATTTAGATATCTGCCACCTTGGATAAAGAAGCATATATCCTACATATTCAAAATAGCAGTACTTGGCCTCGTTATTAGTTATATCCATCGCAACCTTACTTAAATCATATATCGGGCTATTCAATTCTACATTGAAGTTATCATATGTTTGCGTTTGCCCATTTTTACTTATCGTTACATTTGTGACGATAAGGGTGTAGACTCTACCAGAACCGAAAGAAACATTTAGTGAAATCGGGCTTATGGAAACGCCATAATTTCTACTTTCAAGTTCACTTTGAGCGCTTGAAAAGCAATTATTTATTATTGGTGTCGTATAATTCTCAATTTCATTGATTTCCTCATTAATTAACAAAGGATGTTGATTGATACATGGTTTGAAATATCCAGTATTTTGACACAAAAATGTAACATTGATATTATTGTATAGCTTGTAATTCTCTGGCTGCAGAAAACCCCCCTGAGGAATCATTACATCGATGGCATTGCTTGTTGCATCTCTGACACATTTTTCTATTGAGCTTTGGAAGTCATATTGACCTTGTGTAATCGTTGTCGGGCTTTTGTTTAGTAGGAAAAGCATAAAAATTACTGCTACGATCACAATCGCGATTATTATCCATATCGCTATCTGCCCTCTTTTATTTTTTCCGTTCACCACTTCTATCTCCTTTTTCTATCTTTTCCAGCTCTCTTTCCATAAACAATTCTATTTGCTTGCCGAGAATTAGCCCGCGCAAGTCACAAAATACGCGGTATTTTTCCTTTATATTTCTATCAATCAGGACTGTCAGCTTATCCTTCTGCCCCTTTTTCATTATATCTATTTATATCAATACGTATTTAAACATATCTAAGAGTATTTATACGTATAAATACTTACAAGAAGAATAGTATTGAAAATTAATTATATTTATATATTTGAAGATCTGAAAGTCTAGATGGATCCTGATAAATCTCAGCTAGGTTTTGTACAGGTTTTCTGGGGAAACGGTAAGGGGAAGACTACTTCTGCCCTTGGTACGGCGTTGAGGGCGTGCGGAAACGGATATAATGTTCATCTTGTACAATTCATGAAAAATGGTGCGGAGACACTGGACGAACAAATACCTGGAGAAATAAAGGCACTAGAAAGATTTCAGAATTTCTCATACAAAAGGTTTGGAGTTGGAGATTGGTATGTAAAAGGAAAAAATGAATCAGTGCACAAAGAAAAAGTTAATGAAGCCCTAAACCATGTTGCTTCTTCTTTAAGTGATAATAAATATGACATAATAATTGCAGACGAAATACTTTATACTATACAACTCGGACTGCTAGAAAAAGAACAAGTTGTTAATTTGATAAGGAATAAACCAAAAAATAAAGAGCTTATTCTAACGGGAAGCCATAAACCTATTGAAGAAATATTTGCTCTTGCAGATCTTGTAACTGAAATAAAGAAAGTAAAACATCCATATGATTCAGGTATTTTGGCGAGAAAAGGTTTGGAGTTCTAAGCTTTAAACTCTGCTTCTTTCCTAGAAATATTCCCATCAGCAATAACTTTTCTTATTATCTTGCCTTCTCTTGTCGCATTTTCTCTTATTTTGATAGGGTCTTTTTCTCCTTTAGGTAAAGTTATATTATCTATTTGTATCGTATGATTTATTTTTATTTCTTTAAATTCGGGAATATCAAAGAAAAGGTCATTTACAATTGATTTATCTGAGGTTTTTAATGAGCAGAAGTCGGCCTTTATTTCATCAGCACCTTTAGTCGATGGCTTAGCGCTTTTTGGTGCTTTAGCTTTTATTTTAAGTTCAAAATCCTTTCCAGAAAATGTCAGGGCGAAAAATGCTTTAGGATATTTATCCATTATTTCAATAATCTTCTTTGTAGGTATGTTTCCGTTCACTTTTAGTTGTTTTATGCCCATAAATTGCTTAACATCTTCATCAGGATTAAAAACAGAACCACCCATATCCTTCTTTATGTCAAAAGTTGAGACGATTACTCCAGATACTTCAACACTTCCATTTATTTTTTCAAGGCAACTACGGACTAAAAAGTTCGCAAACTCCGCACCGGTTTTTATACTAAATTTGTCAGCCTTTTTTTTAGCATCAATAAGATAACGGTTACCAAAACTACCTCTGCTGAATTTGGTAAATTCATTGTGGACATACTCATCGCTTTTTCCTGAAAAAATCTTCTTCAAAACACTTTCCATCATTCCTCTAGAAAAATATGCTTTATAAATTTTTTTAGTAGGCATAGAATTTATATATGCTTCTTGATAATAATATATATGGATTTTGGCGAGAAAGATGTCAAGAAAATATCTATTATTATAATAGTTGCTGCTTTGATAATTCTTTCAGTTATGATTGTACTGCCAATTCTCGTTTCGGTAATAGGAGGCCTACTTTTGGCTTATGTTTTCATGCCAGTCTACAAAATAATCAATCGTTATGTAAAAAATAAAAATGCTTCCGCTTCTTTAGTAGTAATTATCATAGTAGTAAGCCTTTTGGTATTTTTATGGTTTGTTACTCCCCTCGTTATAAGACAATCATTTGATTTTCTTGTGACATTACAGAAAGTTGATATGACTGCTGTTGTCAAAACTCTATTCCCATCAGCTTCCACTGCCTTTGTAACGCAGCTCTCCCTAACTTTAAATAATGTTGTAAGCTCAGCATTTTCATCCGGAACTTCAAGCTTAAGCGATTTTATCACAAGCCTTCCAAATATACTTCTTGACTTTTTCATACTAGGTTTTGTATTCTTCTTTGCCATAAGAGATTCTGATAAATTGGTTGATTTTGCAAAGACAATCTCTCCTCTTTCAGAGGCAAAAGAAAAGATAGTTGTGAAGAGATTTAAAGATATGACGAGCGCGATAATATATGGTTGGATAATAGTTGGAATAATACAAGGAATACTTGCAGGTATAGGATTTTTCTTGTTTGGAGTTCAGGGTGCTCTTGTACTGACTTTACTAGCAATATTCTTGTCAATAATTCCTTTCCTAGGTCCAGCATTTGTATGGGTACCAGTTTCGGTTTATCTGCTTATCACTGGAAATGTACAGACAGTCATAGGCTACGTGATATACAATTTGCTCATTGTCTCACTTATCGACAATATAATGCGATCATATATAATCTCAAAGAGAACAGATATTTCTCCAGCAATAATATTGGTGGGGATGATAGGAGGAATATTTGTATTTGGAGTAGTTGGGATTGTTGTTGGTCCGTTAATACTTTCCTATCTACTTACATTGCTTGAGTCTTTCAAGGACAAAAGCATATACGTACTATTTGCTTAGTGCTATCTTAAAAAGAGGATTAATAAAAAATGAAGCTTAAGTTAAGAAAAATAAGTCTTGATGCTGGAAGACCAATTGCATTCCTGCACGAAGAAGCTGCCAAGAAGATAGACGTTCACGTTGGTGATAGAATAGAAGTATCTCATCATGGAAAAAAAGCAATTTTAATAGTCGATACAGTAAAGGGAATAATTAAAGAAGATGAAATCTCTCTTTCCGATGGCATCGCAGGTTACATTAAAGCCAAAGTTGGCGAGATGGTTGATATAAGTCCGACGCTTACAGCCGCAAGTGCGGAGTTCATCTCCAAGAAAATGAACGCAAAGGAGCTTAAGAAGGATGAGATTTATGCGATAATCAAAGACATTTCAAATGATGCCCTCACAGAAGCAGAGGTTTCCTATTTTGTCTCAGGTGTCTATGAGAACGGAATGAGTTTCAGAGAAACAATATATCTCACAGAGGCAATGTGCAACACTGGGCAGATAATCAAATGGCCCTCATCCTATAAAGTGGCTGATAAGCACAGTATAGGAGGGATTCCGGGAAATAGGACAACACCTATTGTTGTTTCAATCTGCGCAGCAGCAGGTGTGATAATGCCAAAAACATCATCAAGAGCAATAACTAGTGCTGCTGGAACTGCTGATACGGTTGAAAGTATTGCAAAAGTTGATTTTCCCATTCTAGAATTAAAAAAAATTGTTGCAAAAACAGGTGCGTGTTTAGCATGGGGAGGTTCTCTCGGTCTTGCGCCAGCAGATGACAAGTTAATAAGAGTTGAAAGGATTCTTGATGTTGACCCTGAATCACAACTTCTAGCCTCAATTATCTCCAAGAAACTTGCAGCGGGCAGTGAGTATGTATTAATAGATATCCCATCAGGAACAGGGGCAAAAGTTACAAGAACTGAGGCAGAAAAGCTCAAGGGAAAATTTCTTAAGATAAGTAAACACTTCAACCTCAAGATGATTGTTCTGATTACTGATGGTAGTCAGCCCATAGGAAATGGCATCGGTCCTGTTCTTGAGATGATTGATGTTTTGAAAGTTCTGAAAAGAGACAATCCTCCAAAAGATCTTGAGAAGAAGTCATTAATTCTTTCTGCAGCAATACTTGAATTGGTGGGAAAAGCTAAGAAGGGCGAGGGGCTGACTCTTGCTAAAGAGATTCTTAACTCAAAAAAAGCCCTTAAAAAATTTAATGAGATTATTAATGCTCAGGGAAGGAAAAAAGGTTCTCTTAAGCCCGCAAAGTATTCTTATCAGATAAAGTCGAGCAAGTCGGGGAAAATAATGAGAATAGATAACAAACTAATAAACCATATTTCAAGGATTCTTGGCTGTCCGGCTGATAAAGGATCGGGAATTTACATCAGTAAGCACAGAAACGAGCGCGTAAAAAAAGGAGATTTTCTTCTTACTTTATATTCCGAATCGGATAAGAAGCTGAATGAGGCAATAGAACACTTTTATCTCAAAAAGCCGATAGTGATTGGTTAAGTATAAATAAATTTAAATACAGGTTGTACTAAAAAATATTATGATAAAGAAGGGAGATTACGTAGGCGAGTTATCTGATTATATAAAAAAGAACCTTAGAAAGGGATATACGAAGGAATCCTTGAAATGGGCTCTAGTAAACCAAGGACATTCCAAGCTTGAAGTTGAAAAGGCAATAAAACAGGCGGAAGATGACCTTTCAAGGGAAGCGCCACTTCTAAAAACAAAGCCCGAGATAACTTATGATGTTGTTGAGCCAAAGGGCGCGATAGTGGAAGAGAAAAAATCCTTTTGGAAGAGACTTTTTGGTATCTAGTCAATAAATATATAAATCTCCTTTCTCAACCTGCTTAATGGAACTAAAAGAACTGAAGAAAAATTACTCTATACTGGCAAAGAAGTATAAACTTCCTTCTTTTGAAAATCTGAATGAAAATTTTGAGATAGACAAGATTGACAGAGAAACCGAGACACCTCTTCGTTTAATAAGAAAAGTGATGATGGAGAAATTAGTCAACTCAATGGGTTTTCTTGATCTTTTGCTTAACCCGGTCAATGCCCCTAGAATGTATGTCAGTTATTCGAGAAGTCTTTCAATTGAAGATAGGAAAGTGATTGATGAAATATATTCAATTCTTGGAGATGTGAGTCTATCCTCCTTGGAACTTGAAATAGATTCATCCGAGAAAAAAGAGGCTGAGATAATAAAAAGAATATGTTCTGCCTGGGAATCTGTAAAGCCAAAGTTCAGAAAAATAATGACTAACATGAAAAAGCCTAACAAGGTCATAGCAAAGAAAGATAAAACCTACTTTGGTTAGTTTTTAAACCTTAAAATATTAAATATTTCTCCAAGATCAATTTCAAAAAGTGAAACTGGCATCTTGATATTCCACCTGCGCAATGTTTCAATGTCTACGTCCCCGATAAATCCTATTTCTTTTCCATTTATAACAACAGAACCAGTTCTTCCCTCAATCATATTTTTGTTCTTTGATTCTCTCAACTCAAATTTTATTCTGAGCATTCTTGCTAGATATTCAAGAATTTGCTTTGCCTCAGTAAAATTTGAAGGAGAGCAGGCGACCAGTAATTTTTTATTTTCATTTATTCCAGTTTCACTTTTTCCACTCTTGTCTCTTTCAAAAGCATTTCCTATTTCAAATATTTTCTGAGGATATTCATTATCTTTATTTTCAGATAATATTCTAAAAGCAGGTATCGAAAGATTTGGTCTTAGAATTTTGAATTCAGTTTTGGAATTTGAAACTTCTATTTTCTCATTTTCTCCCAAGCCTAATCTTTTCGCTTCATCTTCCTTTATTAAATGCAGAGAAGATACTTCGATGATTCCTAATCCTGTCAGAATATCTGCCACCTTACTTTCTATTTTTGCCTCATTGCTTTCCTCACCAATCGTAGCAACTTTAGGTATTTCAGGTAAGAGATTTTCGTAACCATAGGCTATCGCTATATCTTCCACTATATCTCTCTCATGTAAAATATCTGATCTCCAAGCTGGAACAAGCACCTCACCATTTTTGTATTCGTAGCCCATTTTTGGCAGCAGTTTTTCTAGATCATTTTCTTTTATATTTAACCCGACAATTTTGTTGAAATAATCAAGGTTAATCTTAATTTTTTCAGGTAAAAGATTTGGAGTAACCTCTTTTTTGCCATAATCAAGTTCCATCGCGTAAATCTTACCACCCATATCAGCGAGTGTTGTGACGATAATATTCAATATTTTATTTAATGACTCAAAATCAAATCCAGAACATTCTACGAAAACATCTCTAGTTTTTTCTTCTATTTTGCCAGTTTCATTACTGTTGATTACTGGAGGCATTGAAAGTATTTTTCCCTTAGCATCAACAAAAACAGGATATTTCTCCATTTCATCAAGTAAATATGCATACTCTCTTCCAGTTGGATGTTTTTGTAATATTTGCAACCCATTTAGTTCCTCAGACATTTCCAAAGGAACAAATTTAATATCAGTTGGCTTGCGAGCCTCAAATTTTATAGGTAAAGAAATCTTTTCAAGAGGATAGATTCCAATTGCAGCCTTTTTTCTATTTCTACCAAGTGTTGCATGAAGTTTTTCCTGCATATCAATTATTTCTTTTATCTTAGCCTCATCAAACTTTAATCCCTTAACAATAGCGCAGGCAGTATATGGTCTGATATTTTTAAGAGAAGCATCAATTCTTACCTTATAATCCCTTTCAGGTTTATTTACAAGATATTTTTTTAAACCAGTTTCTTTTCCCAAGAAGGCCTTTACAGCTCTTAGAAAACCTTGCATTGAAAGCAAGTCTGAACGATTTGGCAGAATTTCAATATCAAGTTTTTCCCCAGAAACTTCAGCAGGAATTCCCATCATATTTATTTTTTCAATAATAGTATCATTCAATTTAATTTCCTTCTCAATTTCTTTTTTATTAAAGCTTAAGGTTGCCATTATTTCACCCAGAACTCCTTGTTTCTCAGTTGTTTAATATCATTTGAATACATCTCTCTCAAGTCCTTTATTTTATAATAGTCCATTATTATTCTGTCAAATCCTTGACCCCAGGCAAGTACGGGTATTGGCTTTCCGAGTAAAGCAGTAGCCACTTCTGGTCTGAATATTCCTGCTCCGCCAAGCTCAACCCATTCTTTCCTTGTAGGATGCCATACCTGTATTTCCACACTTGGTTCTGTGTAAGGGAAGAAGCTTGGAACGAACTTTATCTTTTCAAATCCCATTTTAGTATAAAATTCTTTTAAGTATCCGAGCAAATTTCTAAAATTTGCATTTTCATCAATAACTATTCCTTCTGTTTGATAGAATTCAAATGCATGCTTCCAGTCTACAGTTTCATTTCTAAATACTTTGCCTATAGCGAAATATTTAGCTGGAATTTTTTTTAAGTCAAGATTTGCGAGCGTTCTTGCTGAAAGAGAAGTTGTATGAGTTCTTAGTACGACCCTTTCAGCTTGCGATTCTTTCCATGCATATCTCCAACCCTTACTTTGCGCCAATCCACCTTCATGTGATTTCTTGACATTTGCAATAAGTTTTTTATCAGGAAGTTTAGCCTTTATCTTATCAATAAAAAAGGTGTCCTGCATTTCTCTTGCCGGATGATCTTGGGGAGTAAAAAGGCTGTCAAACACCCAAAATTCGCTATCGACCATCGGTCCGACCATTTCCTTAAACCCAAGTTCACTCCAGATTCTCCTAGCATATTCGATGGACTGATTTACGAAGTGTCTTTTACCACCAAATATGGCTGGAACAGGTGCAATGATATCATATTTTCTGAATTTCAAACCTTTTTGACCGGACTTTATAATTTCAGGAGTGACTTCCTCAATCAAATCAGATTTTATTTCCTTTCCAGCAATTTCTCTGCCTAGATCACTTAATTCAATCGAATAAAAGTTTCTTGTCTTAATTTCAATAATTTCCTTTCTTTTTTTTAAATTCTCAAATGCAAATTTTTGTTCAGGAGTTATTTTATTAGCTTCAATAGGCAAAAGATCAAGGAATTGCTCTTCAAGGCTTTTTTTTATCATCTCTTCTTTTGAAGCATTTAGAGAAATTTTGCCATTCGCAAGATTGATTAGGGCCTTGTCCTTTAAAACACCAAGAGATACCTTGAATTCATTATCACTAAGCCTCGAAATCTTTTTTGCTTCCTCAAGAGAGAGATGATTCTTAGTTTCCAAGATAGTCAAAAGTTTTCTTTCAGGAAGATTATTCTTTTTGTAATAAATTCCATTAGTGCCAAGATCAATTATAGTTTTTTCATTAGCTTTTATCTTTAAAATCCCCTTGTTTTCAAGAAATTTTAGTGCACGCAGCACGGTTGTATCATCAAGCCCTGATTTCGAACTTATCTTATCAATTCCAACATTCAAAAAAGGAACTATTTTACGTTCAATAGGCGATAATTTTTCAATTATTTCGTTAATTTTATCCATCCTTTTTTTAGTGCATTAAGGGTTAAAAAGATATTGCTTCTTTCGCCTGTATACTTGACGCGCCGATACCTAAAAGGAAAGAAAATGCATCTTTTTTATCTTTATAATTAAGAGCAATAATTTTTACTCCAACTTTGCGGCATATTATGATGTTTTGTATTAAGCGTGCGATTCTTTCTGATTTTTCTTTTTTTGAAAGATTTTCAATTTCATTTATATCAATTCCAAAGGCAACTTTGTTTTTAGCAGATATATTTGCAAGCACATGATTAAAACCAGAATCAAGTTGCCTCAAACTGTCTTTCCGAGTACCTTTTTCAACAGATTGAAGAATGTCAAATTTGCCATATTCAAGAATTTTTCTATTAAAAAAATCATCTTGAGCATTAACGACTAAGGGTTTCTCCTTACAGTCTTTTATCAACCTTTTTGCCTTCTCAATGTTATCTGTATTTATCATCTAGTCAGAAATAAGTGTGCCTATAAATCTCTTTCCGTTTATGATCTTTTCTATGTTATTTGGTCTGCCATCAATGATATATGTCTTAATTTTATGCTCTTTTATCACCTTTGCGGCTTGTTGGTCAAGGACGAAGTGCTGTCCAGCCTCAAATTTTATCTTGTCTATCATTTTTTGGAAATCTATCCAATCTATTTTTGAAATAAACTTTGAATTTTTATTCTTTCTAGGATCAGATGTATATAATCCTTTAACATTTGTAAGATTGATGAACTCTGCACTAAGGAAGTTTGCAATCTTTGCAGCAGTACCATCAGATGTTTCATTGTCGGCGTATCTTAAAGCCCCACAAATTACAATATTGTGCTTCAAGAGGTCATTGCGTACATCCTGCATGTCTCTTGGAAGGGAATGGTTTGCTTCTTTTCCGAAAAACTGCATCAAAAAGCGAGCGTTCATCCTGGTAGATTCCATTCCTGCAAATGCAAGTTCTTTTTCACTTTTTCCTTCTTTGCGAAGGGCATTAATATATTTGCGTGCAACACTTCCTCCACCGCAAACAATTACAAACTTAGTTTTTTTGCAGTTTTTTTCAATTTCTTTCTTGAATTTATCAAGGAATGAGAAATCAATAGCGTCGGGCACAATCAAAGACCCACCCAAGCTTAGTACCATCACCTTCATCTCATTATCAAAGAAAGATTTTATTTAAACCTTACTTAAATATCTCTCCGTTCTCTTTACTCCAGAAGAGGAGATCAAGCTCATCGATTGGAATTCCAATCGATTTTGAAAAATCAAGGAATTTGTTCTCAATGTCAAAATAGTTTCTTTTATTTTTTATTTTATCATTTTCAATGACTCCTAGTTCTTTGAGATTCCTTAATATGTGTCTGTCAAGAATAGCAATCTGATTATCAGATTTTCCTATATTACGAAGAAAATGTCCTGATTCTTTTAAGCCATAACCCTTGACATTATCAGCAATAAAGTTTCTTAAATTCATTCTATCTTTATTATTAAGATTTGGAGAGATCAATTGCCACGTTTTGCTAGATTCAAGGATATAACCTGTTTTATTATTGTGGAATCTTGTATATTTCCTCAATATGTTACTTATATTATTTCTGTTCCACTCCTTTAATTTAGAAATTTCTTCTACGGCTTGCCAGCATTTTTGAGCTTTACTCTGTGGAGTAAGCAAGCAGAAAAGCATTTCTTTGAATTGCTTATCTTCATCCAGATTGTTAAATTTTGATAATCTTAGTTTAATTTCTTCTTTTTTAGAATTATAAAGATCTCTTAATTCATTTTTCATTAATTACTAGATAAAAAAGGGTTTAAATTTATTGCTGATAAATAGAAGTTGGTCCTGGAGCTGGAGACTGGGGCTTCTTCTGTACCATAAATCTGGTTCCTACGAAATCAGACATCACAGCAGTTATTATAAGATTCCCATATGCTGCCTTAAAAACTCCTGAGGCCAAAGGTATTCTCGTTTTTTCAGATATATCTTTTATTATACCCTTTATTTCATCAGAGGTAAGATTAAACTTTGAAGCCTGTACTGCTCCTCCCTTATATATAAGAAGAGGTTTATTTGGACCAGGGCATTCAATCGTTTGTACATAAGGATCAGAGAGAATACCATCTAGCTGTGATAACCCAAGTAAAGTCACTTTTTCAGGAGCAGCAGGGGCTGCTTGGACAGGAATTTCCTTTATTTGAACAACATTTGTCCTACCTGAAGCAGGAAGCATTCTCATATTTGTTTCTTTATGCATGAAAGGCATTGGTTGAGAAACTGGAGATGTAAATGAGTTATTTCTGACTGATCTAATCTGTTGCTTTAAATTTGACATCCTAAGTAAATTAGGATTTTGCGCACCAGTAATGTTTCCGTTTTGCATAATACTTGCGATATTTGCCTTATTTGTGTAGACTTCTTTTACAGATTCATAAGGTTGCATCATCATCTTTTGTATTTCAGGATTTTGGTTCATCAGAATTGCATTTGCAATTGTATTTTCAGGTTTTTCATAGATTTTTATATTCTGCTTTATTTTTTCGATGTCAGGATATTTATCAACTTTGATCATTCCAGAGTCAATCATATTTTTCATTAATGCCTGAACAAATGAAACTAGAAAATCTCCCCCAAGGTCAAGTTCTTTATTTGATGCCATTTTACTTAGAATTTCGGCAGAGGTCTGCTGATTTCTGATGACATATATTCATCGTCTCTGCTCTGCTGATCCTGGCGCGGCTGCTGTTGCTGTTTTTGCGGAGCAGGTTCATTACCACCATAAAGCTTTTCTCTAAATCTTTCTTCCATCAAAGTAAGACCTTTAGCTATTGTCTTATTCTGATCAAGTAATTTGTTAATCTTTTCAAGGAAGTCCTTGTCTTTCTCAGTTCCCTGATTTGCCGGGTGTTCCGCAAAGCTCCTTGCAGCCATTTCAAATAATGTTAGAAGGTTTTCTATCTGTCCGGACAGCTTATCAAATTTTTCAGCCATGCCGGTATGAACTTTCTGCAATTCAATAAGATTTTCTATCAACTTCTCTTGCAATCTTCGAGTTTCAGCTTTCGTCAAAACCTCGGAAGAACCATCTTTTTTACTGCTCTTTGGCATGCTTTTTACAGGTAAATTTTATTTATAAATCTTTAGCCATCAGTAAAGCTTAAAATACCATTTCCTTTAACAATTTAGAGGGTCCATAGTATAATGGTAGTATAAGCGGCTCCAGCCCGCTTGGCGGGGGTTCGATTCCTCCTGGGCCCATTTAATCATAATATATTTCCCATAACAATATTCTATTTAAACGAGATACTTACAGTTATTATATGATTATGGAGTTCTCTTCAGCTTTGAGGTTTTCTTATTTAGATTTACAAGAAGTATTAAAAAATCCAGATGTCCTACCAAAAATAAACGTAAAGGATTTTAAAGAAAAGCAAATATATGTCAATCAATTAATATTACCATCTTCAAATATAGGAAGGAAAAGCTTTCTTGTAGGATGTATTTTAGATGAGGGAGTACAAGTAGGAGAAAATTGTTCGCTAATCCAGTGCAAGGTCGGAAACAATGTAAACATAAGAGATAATGTAAGAATAGGCGAAAGTTCATTATTAGGCAATAATGTAAGAATCGGCCATTATGCAGATATAGGTGCAAATTGCGAATTCGGGGACGGGTCTGAAATTGATGCTTGGTCTGTTGTAGGGAGCAAATGTAAATTTGGCGACGGGTCTTCAATATTGCATTGGTGCCGGCTATATGATCCTAGATTTGGAACAGATACTAGAATAGGAAGCGGAAATACTCTCTATGGAGATCCAAAATTTGCTAACATGCCAAAGCTACAAGAATCTAAAGATGATCCATGCTATAAGGTAAGGCATGCATACACTAGTTTAGAACCTGGAAATAGGCTTAAAAGAGAATTCGGTAATGAAATAGTTTTTTTAAGAGATTATTTGAATAGCTCAAGTGACTGGAAAGAAGATTGGAGAATTAAGAAATAAATTACATCTTTTTCAGAATATTTATCTCTTCAAATGATATGGATGTTCCGTGGTATTTTGTGGCATATAAAAGAGCCTCAAGAACTTTGTTTCCTGTTAATTCTATAAGACCTTTTTTGTAAGCAACATATACAATTTCTGAAGATCTTATTACCCTAAATTTTGAAAATCCAGCATATTCAGGGTTCACAAGATGAACATTTTCATGTAATTTGCTTGACATTATCATTTCAAGATGCTCTGGATTTTCACATATTGTTCTCATAGTTCTCTCATCTATTGCAACAAGATTTTCTATTCCTTTTTCGGTTAGCATAGAGCTTAATGCCAAGCAGGAAACTTCTGCTTCGTCAACAAGATGTGTCCATCCAGTTCTTAATTGCATCAAATGATTTGCCTGATCAAGCATCTCTTTTGTATGCCTTTTAAGTTCACTATCATCAACGCCAAGAGAAGAAGCCATCTCTATTATTCCTGAATTTATTAAACTCTCAACTCTTAATGCTCCAAGCTCAAATCTTTCAATACCAACAGGTCGATCAATAGTTTCATATCTTACTGGTTCGGTTATAATAAATTTCCCGTCAAATCCTTTCTTTAAATTTTCTAATACATCCAAAAGCCCGCTCATTGACAAATTTATCAAAACTCCAGAATCAAAAATAAGAACTTTCATATCTCAAGCTCCATAGTTTTATCATAATCGACAAAACCCATTTTTCTATGAAAATTTACCGATAATTCATTATCAGCATAAATTGAAACTTTTATTCTTTTGACCTTTCTTTTCTTAGCCCAAATGATAAATTCTCTCATCAATTTTTTGGCTATCCCTCTTCCTCTATAATAAGGAAGAACAATCAAATTTTCAACCTCACCCATCTTTTTTACAATTCTATAATCCTCAACTTCAGCTATTGAACCAATAATATACCCTACTACCTTGTTATCTTCTTCAGCTACAAATGCAACGGAATTCCTTCCCAATATACAGTTTCTATAATATTTCAAATTTTTTCTAGGCCACATAATATCTAAAGTCTTGTCGTATTTTTTATTATCGTGAAATAGTTCTTGATTGAGATTCTTAATGGTATACAGGTCTTTAATCGTGGCTTTTCTTATTTTCATGAGAAAAACTCCAGAGCCGTCTGCGCTCTCTTTTTCACATCAATAGTTTCATTATAGGGGTTATCAGAAGTCTGTTTCTGTCCAGCATATTCAGACAGTTCCCATTGCGTAATACCAAGCATCTTCGCAGTTGCTTCCATTGATACGCCATGCTCATATATTTTCGATGCTTTGTTTATTGCTGCCTTCCTTAAAACTTCCTGTATATATGGTTTAAGATTGACAGATATAGAAGTTAAAGTCTTTCTACTCATTTCAAGATAAACTTTATATTTGCTTTCATTCCCTTCTTTCAATGTTGTTATCGCTAAATCAAGAAAAGCAGATATTTTTTTGACAAATTTATCCCAGTTCTTTATTCTTTCATAATCTTTTCTCTCAATAAGCTTGCTTAATGCATAAATTAAGACTGCAAGAGTTATGCAACCCTCATCCTGATGGCTTGCCGCCTGATGTACTGTTTGGTTTGATAAATCTTTAAGTTTTACAGCATCTTTTCTAAGTAAAGCTATCTCAGTCCCTTTGATAACTTCGACTAAGTGCTCAACCTCTTCCATAAAATAACATACATAACAAGGTTTATAAATTTTTTATTCCTGATATAATGAATGGAAGTGATTCTCGATACTAATTTTATCATCTCCTGCATAAAAAGGAAGATTGATTTTGTCTCAGAGTTGGAAGAAATCGGATTTAAGATAGTTCTACCTAGGGAAGTTTATCAGGAACTCAAGGATTTAAGAAAAAAGATCTCTCCAGACAGCAAAGCAGCAGTTGAAATAGCAATAACTATGTTTGAATCAAAAAAAATTAAGAAGATAAAGCTAGGTAATGTTCCAATTGATGAAGGTCTGATAGAAAAAAGCAAGAAAGGATATTATATTGCGACTCTCGATGCCGCAATAAAGAGAAGTATCAAAAACAGAGTCGTTATTTCAAACGCAAAAAATTCAATATCAGTTGAAAGAGACTAAGTTTTCTTAGGTTTCTTTTCCTTTTTGGATTTTATTTCCTTGAATCCTGTATAAGACCAAAGAGCTTTAGGTATTTTTATACTGCCGTCCTTTTGCTGGAAATTTTCCATTATACCCACCATAATTCGTGATGTTGCAAGAGCAGTATTGTTCAATGTGTGAACCACTCTTTTCCCACCTTTTCTATCAATACATTTGATTGAAAGCTTACGTGCTTGGTAATCGGTACAATTTGAAAGAGACATGACCTCTCCGTAGCTATTTGTTGTGGGTCTCCAGATATCAAAATCAGCTGAACGATATTTCCAATCAGCCAAATCTCCAGTGCAAATCTCCAATATTCTATATGGTATCTCAAGAGCCTTCAGTATTTCCTCAGAGTTCTTCATTAATTCATCATATAATTTCTCAGAATCCTCTGGTCTGCAGAATATAAACTGTTCAACCTTGTTGAATTGGTGAGTCCTCCATAAACCTTTTTCATTGATTCCATGTGCACCAACTTCTTTTCTGAAACACATCGTATATGCAAAATATTTCTTTGGTAGTTCCCATTCAGGTATTGTTTGGCCAGAATGCATTGCAAGCAAAGATTGCTCTGCAGTGCCTATCAAATTTAGGTCCTCATCTTTTATTGAATAGACGGATTGTTCTATCGCAGTCTTATCCATTGAGGCATAAATTTCTTTCTCATGCAGCATTAAAGGAGGTTCAATATAAGTATATCCTTTTTCCTTCATAAAATCAATTGCAAATCTTACAAGAGACTGGTTCAATAAAGCCAGCTCATTTTTCAGGTAGTAAAAACCATTTCCTGATGTTCTTGCAGAAGCATCGAAATCAGCCAAATCAAGCTTTTCTGCTAATTCAACATGAGTTTTGACAGGAAAATCAAACTTAGGTATTTTCCCGCCTTTCTTTATCTCAACATTTTCTGATGAATCTTTGCCCTTTGGCACGCCTTTCCACATAATGTTAGGCATTTGTCTAATCGCAGCAGTTATTTCCGTCTGAATTTTTTCCATTTTGTTTTCTATTTCAGATATTTCATCTGGAATCTTCTGTGCTTTCTTCATCAGCTCTTTGGCATCTTTACCCTCTTTTTTAGCTTCACTTATTTTCTTTGAGATTGAATTTCTTTCAGCTCTAAGCATATCAGATTCGGTCTTTAGCTTTCTCCACTCTTCATCCAGCTTCTTTGA
Source organism: Candidatus Woesearchaeota archaeon (assembly GCA_964457475.1). Taxonomy (GTDB): domain Archaea; phylum Nanobdellota; class Nanobdellia; order Pacearchaeales; family GW2011-AR1; genus VGKP01. The sequence goes on along the minus strand of CAYWEK010000001.1, from coordinate 11,848 downwards.
TTTATCAATAAGAACTAGTTTATCCTTCTGTCCCTTTCTTATTATATTCTCTCCGACAACTTCAGGATTTTCCCTTAAAAGATTTATATCTATCATATTTAATATAAATAGAAGGCTTATTTAAAGTTTAATATTACATGAAGTTGGAATTATTTCTCGCCTTCTTAAGCTCATTATAATGGTCTTTTCCGGCTTTCTTGTATTTCTCTCTACTTGTTCCAAAAGCTCTTATTAGAGTGGAAATAAAGCTTCCGCCAAGATGATGAGGAATTATGACATAATCAACGCCTTGCTCATACAAGTCAAGTGCTGATCTTGGCTGTTCAGCAGTTGCGAGGAATGTTGCTTTTGAATTTGTTTCTTTTAGTATCTCTCTTATGGCAAGATTTGAAGCCTCATCAGGTATAGTTGATATGATAATTTTTGTTTTGTCAATGGATATTTCTCTTAAAAACTCTTTATTCGCAGCGTCACCATATATACAGTTTACCCCTTCTTTGCTCAGTGCAAGTATTACTTTTGGATTATAATCCACAACTGCAAAGTTTGCATTGCTTTTTTTCAATGTTTGCAATATTTTATATCCTATTCTATGATAACCAAACATGATGATATCATATTTTTCTCTGATTTTTTTCTCATTTTGCAATTTGTACTTTTTGTTTTCAAATATGCCAAGAACGCTGGAAATTGACTTATATACTGTGCCAGAATAATATATTCCATAGCTGCTGAATGCTATTGTGAATATCGAAACCAATACAACAAGACTCATGACTTCTTGATTTAGGTATCCCAGACTGAATCCAAGCAATACGAGAATCAGGGAGAATTCACTTATCTGTGCAAGACCTGTTCCAACAAGGAAATTTGTCCTTTTCTTATAGCCAAAGAATCTTAATATGCCCATCACAATTATCGGCTTTCCTACTATGACAAATACAGATAATAGTATAGCATTTCTTATTAAATCAGCATTTATGCTACCAGCCAATTGATTCCCAAAAAATATGAAGAATAATACTATGAAGAAATCACGTAGTGGTTTTATTTTACCTTCAAGTTCAAGCGTGTATTTGCTTGAAGCAAGACTCATTCCTGCAATCAGCGCACCTATTTCAGATGAGAATCCAAGATAATTAAATGCCGTGGCAAGTATTAGTGCCCAAGCAATTCCGAAAAGGAAGAGGACCTCCTGGTTTCTTGCAAGATAATTAAGCATCCTATTAAATACAAATGTTGAAAGGATGAAGATAAGTATTGTAAATATGATTATTATTCCGAAGTTACTTGCAATGCTGGCAAGATTTCCAGTTTTGTTGAAAAATGGAACTATCATTAACGCAAGAGCCGCGACAAAGTCTTGAACTATTAGAATTCCAAGAGTTATTCTGCCATGTAATGTGTCAATTTCCTTTTTATCGGATAATATCTTAACCACAACCACTGTTGATGAGAAAGCTAGAGCAAGAGCAATATATATCGCACCCATAACCCCAAAGCCCATACCTATGGCAATCATATAACCGAGTCCCGCAGTTATTATTATTTGCGCAAGCCCTGCAAGAAAAGATACATTTCCCAATTCTTTCAAAAGGCGAAAATCAAGACTTAGACCAACTATGAAAAGAAGCAAAGAAACTCCTATATGGGAAAATAACAATAGAAGGCTAGAAGTCGCGCTGGAAGGATTTATTATATTTAGGAAGAGGGGACCAACAATAACTCCCGATATAAGATAAGCGATAATAGGTGGCTGTTTGATTACCCTCATAATAATAGTAATAACCGCCGCAACAGCGATTATGAGGCTCAATGAAACAAGTATTTGCTCAGCCATTTACCAACAAAACAAGATGTTTTTAAATACCTTATGTTATTTTATTTTTTATATAGTCTCTAATTTTTTCCATTTCTTCTAGAGATATGTGCTTTCTTTGCGGAATTTTTTCTAAATGAGATATTAATGGTCTAAGTCCTTCTTTTGATGGTACTATATGCACATGAATATGATGTTGGCTACCTAATCTACCTCGATTAAGGTGAATTATACAATCTTCCTTGTAAATTCTTTTTAGTACCTGAGACATTTTCTCGACCTCATCAAGTAAATCCTTTGCCTCATTTTTACTCAAAGAGGAAAGCTTTTTTACATGTCTTTTAGGCAAGACCAAAACATGTCCTGGTTTTAAAGGCCATTTAGCTACGATACAAAAAGAGTACTTAGTGCTATATATTGTGGTTTTATTACTCTCATATTCTTTGCATAATTGGCATGGCATATTATAATCAATATCGTGTAGTTTTTAAATTATAATCTTACAATTAAAAAGACATATTTATTAATGCACATTTTATCTATTTTTTATCATATTCATCCCGCTTAGGCTGGGATGAAAGGCTCAGAGCACGCGGCGCTCTGGGCCATCTTTTCAACTAAAGATTTAAAAAGCAGTTTTTTCTAAAGTTCACATGGCAAAAGTAAGAATTAAGTTAGCAAGTATTGATATAAATGCTCTGAATCCCGTAATATCTTCAATAAAGGAAATTACAGATAGATCAGGAGTTTTAGTCAGAGGTCCAATTCCTCTTCCCACAAAGCATCTTAAGGTCACAACCAGAAAGAGTCCATGTGGTAACGGAACAGCAACTTTTGATAGATTTGAAATGCGTGTTCATAGAAGAATCATTGATATACCTGCAGAAGATAGAGTTTTGCATCAGATAATGAAACTTCAGATTCCGAGATCTGTTCAGATCAAGATTGAAATGAAGGAATAAGATGCCAAGAGAAGCATTGGTTGTCAAGAGAGATATTCTATTCAAAGACAAACACTTTGAGGGTTTTCTAAAAGCTCAAGAATTTGATTTTATTGGAGTTATACTAAAGAATTATTTTTATTGTGAACGTGGAGACAAACTTGAACACGATATGTCTCTGCAACAAATAATTCCTTACGTAATAATAATCAATAAAAAGGCAGGAAAAGTTTTTGCTTATAGAAGAGCATCTGATGAAAAATATACTGAAACAAGGCTGCGCAACAAGTGGAGTTTGGGAATAGGCGGCCATATTGAAAGAAAAGATGATAAAGATCCCATAGAAAGCGGGATGATGCGAGAACTAAAAGAAGAAGTGAAAATGCAGAAATATCCAAATCCAAAAATAATCGGCTATATAAACGACGATAAGGGAGATGTTGAAAAAGTTCATTTTGGTGTTGCTGCAATCGTCGATACAGAGCAAGAAGTAAGTAAGGGAGATGAGGAAATGGCCCATGGCGAGTTCTATACATTAGAAGATTTTGAGAATATCCTAGCTAATCAAGAAAATGAGCTGGAAGGATGGTCAATAATTGCGTGGCCAGTAATAAAAAACATTCTCAATTCAAAATAGTTTTTCAACTATACATTTCTTTAAATATAACTTTTATGAGTGAGAGATATGCAACAATATCTGGATCTGGAAAGAAGAGTATTGGAAACTGGAAAATTCAAAGCAGACAGAACAGGAACAGGAACATATTCAATCTTTGGCGCCCAAACCAGATTTGACTTAAGAAATGATACTTTTCCTCTGCTAACAACAAAGAAGATGCATACCAAGTCAATAATTCACGAACTACTTTGGTTTTTAAAAGGAGATACAAATATTAGATATTTAAAAGAAAATGGAGTTACAATTTGGGATGAATGGGCAGATCATGAAGGAAATCTAGGAAGAGTTTATGGAGCACAATGGCTTGATTGGCATACTTCGAATGGAAGGTCAATAAACCAGATTGATGATGTGATAAATCAGATTAGGAATAAGCCTAATTCAAGAAGAATGATAGTAACCGCATGGAATCCTGGAGAAATTGATAATATGGCTCTTCCACCATGTCATGCCATGTTCCAATTTTATGTTAGCGAAGGAGAATTAAGCTGTCAATTGTATCAACGCTCGGCAGATCTATTTTTAGGAGTGCCATTCAATATAGCTTCCTATGCTCTTCTGACAAAAATGGTGGCCCAGGTCACAGATCTCAAGCCGGGCGAGTTTGTACATACTTTTGGAGATTTGCATTTATATTCTAATCATATTGAACAGGCAAAACTTCAGATAACAAGAGAGCCAAAACCCTCACCAAAAATGAAACTTAATCCAAATATAAAAAGTATTTATGATTTCAAATATGAAGATTTTGAACTTACAGGTTATGATCCACATCCAGCTATAAAAGCTGCGATATCTGTATAATGGACACAAGTCAACTAGTTCTCATCGCGGCACTTGCAGAAAACAGAATTATAGGTAAAAATGGAAAAATTCCTTGGCATTTACCAGAGGATTTAAGCAGATTCAAAAAGCTGACTATTGGTCATTCTGTAATTATGGGGAGAAAGACCTATGAGTCAATACCACTAAAGTTTCGACCTTTGCCAGAGAGAAATAACATAGTTATTACAAGTAATAATGGATTTGATGGGCATAGCGTTATCAGAGCAGGATCAGTTGATGAAGCTCTTCAGAGAGCAAAATTTTATGGAAAGAAGATATTTATTATTGGAGGAGAGCAGATTTATAGGCAGACTATAGACTTGGCAGACCGATTAGAGTTAACAGAAGTTAGAGGAGAATTTGATGGTGATTCTTATTTTCCAGAATATAAAAATGGAGTCTGGAGAGAAGTTAATAGAATACCAAGAGGTTCTTACGATTTTGTGTCATATAAAAGGAGGAGTGAGAGACCAAAATAATTGTATGGTAAAGAAGGGTATTTTTATTACGTTTGAAGGAGGAGAAGGTTCTGGAAAGAGTTCTCAATTGGAGCTTTTGAGATTGAATCTGTTGTCCAAAGGATACAATGTAACTGCTTTAAGAGAGCCAGGAGGCACTCCAATAGGGGAAGAAATAAGACATACGCTAAAACACTCAAAGAATGGGGTGAAAATGACTCCTGAGACAGAGCTTTTATTGATTAACGCAAGCCGAGCTCAAATAGTTAGAGAAAAGATAAGACCTGCTTTGGATAAAGGTGAAATTGTTTTATGTGATAGATTTTATGATTCAACAATTGCTTATCAAGGATATGGTAGAGGATTAGATTTAGATCAAGTAGCAAATACAATTAATCTGGCAACAGGAGGATTAGAACCAGATTTGACATTTCTGATTAATGTTTCAGTTGAACAAGGTCTGGAAAATGCCAAGAGCAGAAATGCTGATCTGCCATTCAAAGAAGAATATGACAGATTGGATGCACAAGAATTGATTTTTCATCAAAAGGTTTACCAAGGTTTTCAGGATATTGCCTCTCGTGAATCTGATAGAGTTGTGGTTATATCTTATAAACATAAGGACATTGATGGAACAAGCAGAGAAATACTTGACCACGTATTAGAATATCTCTCTCAAAATCCCCATCTTTATTTAGAAAATCAAAAATTAGCTACTAAAAGGCTTTAAAAATCCACAATTCTCTTTGATTTTAGCCCGGATGGCGCAGTGGTTACCGCGTGTGCTTGGAGAGCACATTTCCGCAAGGATTCGCAGGTTCAAATCCTGCTCCGGGCGTTTATTATTTAGTAAGTTGTTCCCAATTTTCCTCATAGTAATTATAAGCCTTATCAAAATCTTCTTTTGGAGTTAATGGTATCTCAAGTAAGTTCATCTTTTGCTTTAATATTTCAAGAGTAGAATCTTTATTATCATTAGAGGATAATATCTCAAATTCTATTATATAACCATATCCCTTTGTGTAATCAAGAGCCACAGTTGTTCCATCCCAGTCAAATGTATATCTTTTTCTAAACCACTTTATTTTAGTATTGATCCCTATTTCTTTGAATATCTTGGAAATTTTGTCAAAATCTTCTTTACCATATTTAACTTCTATTTCTTCCCTCTGCATATCATGAATCTTACCTTTTTTCATCCATATTTTTGAATAATAATTGTTTTTTTGTATTCTTAAATCCTGATCAGTGCTTAGATAATGTGTTTCCTGCTCATCTTCATTAAGAAATTTTCCATTTTTCCTGAAAAAATCAAGAAAATATTCATATTGTTCTTTAGTTATGAAACTTCTTAATTCAACTTCTATTTCCATAGAAAAGGATTAATTACGTTGTTTATAATCATTATTCTGATTGACTATAACTGCTGTTCGTCCCCGAGACCAAAAGATTGGGTGAACTCTGAAATCATTCTATATTTGTTTAAATAATCAATACCCTTATTTGTTATTGCATAGGTCTTTCCATTACCCATTTTGCCTTCAAGTATCATTTCCTTTTGTTTAAGCTCAGAGATGTATTGTTCCATCATCTGATGCGATAGATTTGACTTGTAAAGTATATGTGTCGGTTTGACTTTTCCACTCTTGTTCTTTATTACTTCAAGTATATCTTTGATTATTTCAAGTCGGTTTCTTTTTTTGCTCATCGTTTCACGCTTCGAATAAGGTTTATCAGAATCAGCAGATAAGCCACCAGTTCTAATATATGCCCAGCAACGTATGCTTGATAATAGATTGCAGAGAAAACAAATACCACGCTGCTAGAGAAAAGGAAAAGGAATGCAATAAGCACGAGGAATGATTTCTTATTTTTGTTCCTCAGGTATTCTTCAAAATAATGATATGTTATGACTGAGATAAGGAATATTGAAAGTATCCTGAAACTAATTAGTTTGTAGTAGCTTGAGAAAATTACCAGAAGGCTAAGTCCGAAAACCAGATAATAGACTATGCCCTTCTTAGTATCGCAGACAAGATATGCAAGACTTACAAGTCCCGCAGTGAAAAGAATCATGTAGGCATATAGACTCAAAACTCCAATTAATGTTATGCTCTGGATTGAGAGTTCCCTAACTCCTTCGGGTCCAAGATTGACGAACCAGAAGTTAATTCCTGCCCAAACTATATAAGATAGACCTATCAATAGGAAAGAAGTTCCAAAAAGTTTTATTTTTCTTTCTTTTGTGAAGTATCCTATTCTGTATGCGAATATTACGACCAAAAAGGTGATAAGGCTGAAAAGAAGCTCCATGGCAATGTCAAAACCGAAAAACCAATTTGGAATTATATATGTATAATCCATTGAAATGCATGTGTGAATTGCTTTTTAAATCTTATGAAAAGATTTTCCTGATTCTCTTTTCTCAAGTGATTTATATACCGTTTCCTTGTAAATATTAACTAAATCAACATCGCTGTGGGGGTGGTCTAATATCGACACACGCAAGGGAAACGCCACACGTATGGGGGTCGCCAAGACCCCCTTCCCTCTTTTTTATTAAAATTAAAATGATTAATTTATAACGTTTTCAATTTTAAAAGTTATTTTTTCTTTCCAGAATTGCTATTCTCATCGCTTTGGACAAGTTTGACGCCTAGTTTATCAAGCTCAGATATATGTGCATTAATCAATCCTTCAGTAACATTAACAATTCTCAATAATTCATTCCTCTCAGCCATCAAAGTATTTATTGCTCCTTTATGGAAGCCAATTTGTTCTTCTTTGCCCATCTTAGTTTCTTCAGCCATAATTTAAGCAAAAAGATATAGTATTTAAATTGTCGCCCATTGAATTTTTCAGCCCAGATGGGACAACGGTACTCCGTCGCACTCGAAATGCGATTTCCGCAAGGATCTCCAGGTTCGACTCCTGGTCTGGGCGATTTTCTTCACGAAGACAAAATATATTCTATATTTCCCGGAGTCGAACCTAAACAAATATTCAGAAAGGAAGCTTTTTAGATGGGAATATAATATCTAAGCTCATTGTTGCACTTTCAATCTTCTTTATGTTGTCCTCAAACATTTCAGTGATTTCACCTATTGTTTCATCATATTCAGCAAAGTTTTTTGTAAACATTATCAATTCCAAATCCCAAGGAGCTACTTGTCTTACCATATTTATGACTACTTTACTATTTTCAACATAATTATTCATCTTCTTAAAGAATTCAGAATCAAATATCTTAAGATAGATAAATGCTTTGTGGAACTCATATCCTATTTTTTGATAATCAATAACAGAAGAATACCTTATTATAATTCCATCTTTTTCTAGGTTTTTGATTCTTGTTCTAATAATATCAACAGTAGTTTTCAATTTATCAGCGAGTGTGGCAATATTTTCTTTCGCATTCCAATATATCTCTTTAAGTATCTTCTTACTCACTTCATCAAGTTCATTCTCTTCTACTTTTTCGGTAAATGAAGTAAGTTTAGTTTTTTCATTTATGAGAAAATTCTTCTCATGAATGCTTACTCCAACAAGGGAGGTCATTTTAATGTCAAGTATTATTTCCCCAAACTTATTCATCAATTCATGTTTTATCTTAAAAAGCTCTTCATTTGACTTAAAATAAGGTGAAACTCCGATATTCCATGCACCTTCAGCAACTCCTATCCAGTATGTTCTAGGATCGTTAATGATAAAGTCTATTAGTTTTTTCTTTCTTTCAGGAACATTTAACAAAGTAAGATAAATTGTTCCGCTTTGAAAACCTAATTTACTCATATCTATCCAAGTTTTATAGCCAGTTATTACACCTTCATCTTCAAGTCTTTTTATTCTATATCTAACTGCATCTTTGCTTTTCTTAACTATCTTAGCAAGATTCACATCAGGAATACGAGAATTTCTTTCAAGCTCAAACAATATCCTTTTATCTATATTATCTAGTTCAATTGTCATATCTATCATAAAATGGCTTATTATATAAATATTTCCATTTTATGCTTATTTTTAGAACAAAAAGTAATTATACCATGGATTAGCAGTTACTTATAAGGAGTAAAAATGGAAAAAATTGAAATAACAACTAGAGGGCTTTCCCCACTTGAAGAGCAAATTGCTGAGTTAGCATTGTCTGTGAGAGAAATTGGTGAAAAACTACCTTCCAATCTGGCAAGAAAGTTCGTTAATGAGGTAAGAGCAACTGCATCAAAGTCTTCTAGATATTATATAGACATATCTGGTAGAAAGAATTATGCTTTAGAAGATGTTTTGAGCTTCGTAAGAGATTTACCAGAAAATACTTTGTTTGATTATATGGATGTAGCAAGAAAATTTAGGCACCATCCAACATCAATGCAATCACTTTTATGGAAATTATACAAAACAGATGAAGAAGTAGATTTAGTTAAGATTGATGGAAAATTTCTGAAACCAGCTAATGTATCAGTAAAAATAAATTTTAACTTTAGATCTAAATATAGTCAAAAAGGACTACTAACTGCAAAGCTCAGTTATGCCTTTTGTAGACAAAATGACAATCCTAATGAAAGATTGATTCAATTAAGTAAAATGAATTCTAAGAGAGCAAAAGCCATTATCAAAAGAGTTAATGAAAGACTAAAAAGGAATGATTATGGAAATAAACCAGATGAATTTAATCCTTACATTGCTCAAGAAATAATTGAGTTGGCTGAAAAAGACACATCAGAGAAGATTAAAAGCAAGATATTAGAAAAAGGATATTGTGAATTTGAGTATTATAATCATGAATTTGATAGTAATTACTTAAATGAACCTAAAATAAAAGTAACATTGGGAAACAAAAGCAACATATACGAAGTAAAGATTATTGAACCAAGTAACCCGCAAAGTTATGGTTCAGATATTGTACTAAGAGCATCCGAAATAGCAAAAGAACATTTTGACAATCTCAAACTCATAAGCCCAGTATTAGTTAATAAAGAAGTTAATAGTAGAATTAAATATCATCCGCAATTAATTAGGGAAGCCAGAAGGAAGGAATGCTTCTTAGATTCCAAATAAAAGAGCAAGATGAAAATAGAATATATATGTACAAAGGCATGAATAAATCGACCACAAAGGATTTTGATAAATAATTACTTAAATTCCGAACAATTGTTTCGTCCTCTGCTCTGGGCGTCCTTAAAACTTAGAAAAAGGAAGGAGATTTAAATATGCTTAGAAATTGATTCATCAATAAACACTACTTCGCCAACACCAATAACATGTTTATACTTAATAATTATCCCTCTTGTTCCAAATGGATTATTCTTGTCTATTTTCACTTTAAGGCTATCAATCTTGTTTTCTTCTAATGTTACATCAATGACATTTCCGACATAATTTCCATCTTCAGAATATATCTTCTTACCTATTAAATCATTAAGGCTATTTATTGGATATTTTTTATTCTTGCTTAAGAAAATACATAATAATCTATGGATTTTAAAGATATTAAGTATTATCTTTCTATTAGCTATAATTAAAATGGAAATTATGAGTATTAAGATAACACTTACCAAAATCTGATAATCTATCTTGTCCTTAAATGACTGATATATAATAGAAATATCAGAGAATAGGGTCTTAACTGATTCATAAAAAATATTATTTTGAGAAGAGTTTTGTTCTGAGCTATTATAATTTTCTGTTTGATTTTTATTTTGTATTTTTAGTTTTTGAGTTTCATATTTGTCACAAATACTGTCATTATTTTGATCCAAACAACACTCATTCTCGTATAAGATGTATGACATATTACAATTATATTTCTGAGTGAGATTGACTGGACCTCCTCCATTCAAACTTGCGCTCCCAGAAGAGATTTCAGGAGGCGAAGGATTATTAACTTCAAAGCTATCAAAAGCCATATCTGGCCCACCAATATAATTTACCAAGGCCATAAGTTTATAAATCCCGGGAGAATCTGGAGAAGTAAGAGTTACCGTTACATTAATGGATGAAGATGCAGCGATGTACAAAGTTTCTTCACTCGAGGTATAATTAGTATTACCATCATTACTCGTTATCCAATAGTCTAATAAGAAATTTTGTCCAACATCAGGGTTTTGATTCTTTATTTCTATTACAGAATCAAAATTTGATAAAGTATCTACAGAAGCAGGCGAATAAACTAAAGTATCTGCTGGTCCGCCATATCCTGGAATTAGAATTCCAATTTGATTAGAATCATATTGCGTAGAATTTGCAGTTGCAGTAGTTTTGAAAAAGTTGTGTTCTGAGTTTGATGCTGCTTTGCTAATAATTAACGATCCAGAATAAGCATAAGCTTGGCTTCTGTTTATAGATTGAGTAGTCAGTAAATTAAGATCTTGATCATTAATGACGATTCCACTCAAGTCAATACCTCCAGAATTAACGACTTGAACACTTAAAGTATAATTAACAGATGTTACGTTCTCTGAGTTATAGTAATCATTCTTAATTACAGTTAACTGCTGTCCAGTATTTGTCATAGGAATCGTAACATTGCTCTGAGTTGAATTAGCAGCTATTACAGCATTATTATAAGAATCAATTCCTAATACTTGAGCTACAGATAAAGGAGAGAAATAGGTTGTTGAATTCCTATTGAATGTTTCTATATAACTCTCAGTAACTACCTGACTTTGATTTAAGCTTCCTATTATGTAAGGGCTTGAAACTGAATCAGAGTCAGTTATATTCACATTCGTTGCATTACTGCCCCCATTATTTGTAAGTATTAATGTTACGTTGTAACTGATTGTTGTGTTCGTCACATTATCGAAACTAGCTATTTTACTTAAGACGAAAGAAGCAGGGTTATTCAATGCCGGAATTACGACAGAAATCTGGCTTGAGTTCACTTGAATCAGATTATTACTTATAGAATCAGTTCCATTTGCAGTTGCAATGCTCAAAGAATGCATTGTCAAATAAACGCCTCTGTTAAGAGTCACAAGATAACTTTCAGTTATTGTTTGACCGGCAATCAAAGTCCCAATATTATAATTTGTTGAATCAGAGTCAGTTATATTCACATTCGTGGCATTACTCCCGCCAATATTTGTTAAGCTTAAAGTTACATTATAGATTATATTTGTGTTGTTTA